>NZ_JBXAHL010000024.1:0-121379 GCF_058795055.1 Cupriavidus sp. GW823-FHT06D04
TTCGGTGACCGCTTCACCAACGCCCTACGCTGAGATTTATTTAACCGACCTCAGCACACAGAATTCCTGACACCTCCATGAAGGCGCGCATCGCCAACCTGAAGGCCGTGCACGACGCGATGCCGACCTTCGGCTCGGCGCTGAACGAAGCGAAATATGCGGAGATGCGCGCCAAGTTTCCGCCGATGGTGCACCCGGTGGTACGCACGCACCCGGAAACCGGCGAGAAGATCCTGTTCGTCAACGAAGCCTTCACCACGCATTTCGCCAACTTCGCCAAGGAACAGCCGTATCGCATCGGTTCTGACTACCGGCCCGCGGAGCTGGACATGATGCAGTACCTGTACCGCCAGGCCGCCGCGCCGGAGTACCAGGTGCGCCTGCGCTGGCAACCCGACACCATCGCGCTCTGGGACAACCGCTCGACGCAACATTACGCGGTGCAGGACTACTTCCCGGCCGTGCGCCATATGAACCGCGCCACCATCATTGGCGACCGTCCGGTCTGACCGTATCCACCCACAAACATCCGAGGCAACCGGCATGAACGTCATCGACAAGTTCTATATCAACGGCAAGTGGGTGCAGCCCGCAGCGGGCGCGACCCAGGCCGACATCATCGACCCGACCACCGAAGCGGTCGCCGGCAAGCTCGCCATGGGCACCGCGGCAGACGTGGACCACGCCGTGGCCGCAGCGCGCGCGGCCTTCCCGGCGTGGTCGGTGTCCACGCGTGAAACGCGCATCGCCCTGCTCGAACGCATCATCGCCGCCTACCAGGCGCGCACGGGCGACCTGGCGCAGGCGGTGCGCCAGGAGATCGGCGCACCGATCACGCTGGCCACCAACCTGCAGGCCGCGATCGGCCTGGCACAGTTGCAGGCAACGCTGCAGGCGCTGCGCGACTTCGAGTTCGAAACCACGCGCGGCATGAGCTGCATCCGGCGCGAGGCCATCGGCGTGGCGGCGCTGATCACGCCGTGGAACTGGCCGCTGAACCAGATCGCGGCCAAGGTGGCGCCGGCGCTGGCGGCGGGCTGCACCGTGGTGCTCAAGCCATCCGAGATTGCGCCGCTGGACGCCCGGATCTTCGCTGAGATCATGGATGCCGCGGATACGCCGCCGGGCGTCTTCAACATGATCTATGGCGAGGGCCGCGCGGTGGGCACCGCGCTGTCGTCGCATCGCGAAGTCGACATGGTCTCCATCACCGGCTCGACCCGCGCCGGCGTGGAAGTGGCCATCAGCGCCGCGGCCACGGTCAAGCGCGTGGCGCAAGAACTGGGCGGCAAGTCGCCGATGATCATCCTGGACGATGCCGACCTGCAGGCAGCGGTGACCAGCGGCGTGGCGCAGTGCATGGCCAACACCGGACAGACCTGCATCGCGCCGACGCGCATGCTGGTGCCGCGCTCGCGCTATGAACAGGCCGTGCAGATCGCCGCCGCCCTGGCCAACGCGGTCAAGGTAGGTGACCCGTCCGACCCCGAAACCAAGATGGGCCCGATCTCCAACCGCGGCCAGTACGACAAGGTGCAGCGCCTGATCGGAGTGGGCATCGAGGAAGGCGCGCGCGTGGCCGCAGGCGGCCCCGGCCGCCCCGACGGGCTGGAACGCGGCTTCTATGCGCGCCCGACCATCTTTGCCGACGTGCGCAATGACATGACCATCGCACGCGAAGAGATCTTCGGGCCGGTGATGTGCCTGCTGCCGTACGACACCGAAGACGAGGCCGTGGCCATCGCCAATGACACCGAGTTCGGCCTGGCCGCCTACATCGCGTCGTCCGACCCGGCGCGCGCGCGCAGGCTGGCCGCCCGCCTGCGCGCCGGCAGCGTGCGCATCAACGGCGCGACGATGGACCTCACCGCACCGTTCGGCGGCTACAAGACGTCCGGCAACGGGCGTGAATACGGCCCCGAAGGCATTGCCGAGTTCCTTGAAACCAAGACGGTGACTGGCTGAGCCTGCACGCTCCCAGCCTACAGTCTCCGGACCGCCCGGTCGTGCGGCGACACGCTGCCGGCCGGCGGTGTCGCTTGTAAGGCACCTCACTACCGCGCTTGTCTGACATGCGCAGGCGGCGGCGTCCGACAGCCGCCGCTTGCCGGCCAGCTATCTTCATAGCAGCGCCAGGCCTTTTGCCGGGGCGCCCGGCCATGTCGACCATCCCCGATTCCGCGGCTCCTTCGCTGCCCCCTGCCCCGCCCGTTCCGTTGCCCGCCGACGGTACCCCGCGTGCTGGCGCCGACGCGCCTGGCACCGTGGCTGCAATGCCTGACACTGTCGTGCCAGGTGACGCCGTCACCGCCTCGCTGCAGCGCGCCAGCATCGCGCTGGTGGTGCTGGCCACGCTCTTTTCGCTGTACGCCGTGCATATCGCACGCGACTTTCTCATTCCGGTCGTGCTGGCGATCGTTCTGGCCTACCTGCTGGACCCGCTGGTGTGCGCGTTGCAGCGGCTGGGCCTGCCGCGCGCGCTGGCAGGCACCGTGGTGCTGCTGGCCGTGCTGGGCGTCCTGCTAAGCGGCGCCTACCTGTTGCAGGGGCAAGTGGAATCGATCGTCAACAGCCTGCCCGATACGGCCAGAAAGCTGTCGCGCTCGGTGGGCGCGCTGATGAGCGGCGACGATTCCATGTGGCAGAAGGTACGCCGCGCCGCCACCATCCTCAGCGGTACCGGCCAGCCCCCGCCCGCGCGCGGCACGCAGGTGGTGGTGGAGCAAACGCCCGCCCAGGTCCACAACATGCTGCTGGCCGGCTCGGTCAGCATCTTCACCATGGCCGGACAGGCGGTGGTGGTGGTCTTCCTGCTGTACTTCCTGCTGCTAGCCGGCGATACCTTCAAGCGCAAGTTCATTAAAATGGCCGGGACCACCATTTCCGAGAAGAAGATCAGCGTGCATATGCTGGACGAGGTCAACCTCGCCATCCGCCGCTATATGGGCATGTTGCTGGTGACCAATGCGGCTCTGGGCGCCTGTACCTGGCTGCTATTGAAGTGGCTCGGCGTGCACAACGCCGGCAGTTGGGCGATTGCGGCTGCGGCGCTGCACTTGGTGCCCTACTTCGGCGCCATGGCGATCGCGATCTGCCTGGGAGTGGTGACGCTCATGCAGTTCGGCACGCTCGGCATGGCGGCCGCGGCGGCGGTCGGATCGCTGCTGATCGCCACGCTGATCGGGTCGGTCGTCACCACCTGGATGACCGGCCGCATGGCGCGGATGAACGCGGTGGCCGTATTTGTTGCACTGCTCCTGTTCACCTGGCTCTGGGGCGCGTGGGGCATGTTGCTCGCCATCCCGCTGATCACAATCGCCAAGGTGGTTGCCGATCACATTGAAGGACTAGAAGTGGTGGCAGAGTTCCTTGGTGAATAGCCGTTACGCCGCCGCCCAACGGCACTATCGTTCCGCCGCTATACTGGAAAAGCGAATGCTGCACCACAGCATTCTTGCTACGCCGGGGATAGTGCGGAGGAAAACAATGATGTCTTTATGCGACCTGTGCGAGTCGCAGCTGGACCGGCCTGGCCACGTGCCACCGCATCCCAGGCTGGTGAAGTCGGCGACCTTGCGCACCGCCAGTGGCCAGAATGCGTTTGTGTACCGTTGCGAGCACTGCGGCCAGACCCTGCTGCTGGCCTCGCCCGATGGCGAGGCGCCCGACCGCTGGACCCGGCTGGATGCCGACGGATGGAACTGAGCGGGATAGCCCCCGGCCTGACTTGCGCTCGCGCAAATCAACGGCTTGCGTATGTGGACATAATTCCCCCAGCAGTTTCCCAACCTCAAGCCATGGCCAAGAAATTTCCCCTGCATCCCCGCCACCCCGAGCGCATCTGCTGGGGCTGCGACAAGTACTGCTCCGTAGACGACATGGGCTGCGGCAACGGCTCCAGCCGCACGCAGCACCCCATTGAACTGCTCGGCGACGACTGGCTTGAATGCGGCGACTGGGGTATCGAGGCACCGTCCGCGGCCTCACCTGCCGGCCCGCCCAAGACTTCCACCTAGTCAGCCGGACTACAATCGTTGTCTCAGGCATCCACAAGACGCCCGGCATCGCCGGCATCCAACGAGACAACCATGCTGAACCTCCAGGACTCCTCTCTGCTGCGGCAGCAGTGCTATATCGACGGCCGCTGGGTCGACGGCGAGCGCCGCATCGACGTCACCAACCCAGCCACCGGCGAGCGCGTGGGACAGGTCCCGCAACTGGGCGCCGAGGAAACCCGCCAGGCCATCGAGGCTGCCAACCGCGCGCTGCCGGCCTGGCGCGCCCGCACCACCAAGGAGCGCTCGGCGCTGCTGCGCAAATGGTTCGAACTGATCATGGCCAGCCAGGAAGACCTGGCGCGCATCATGACCGCCGAACAGGGCAAGCCGATCGCCGAAGCGCGTGGCGAAATCGCCTACGCGGCCTCGTTTATCGAATGGTTTGCCGAGGAAGGCAAGCGCGTCTATGGCGACACCATTCCGGCGCCGGTCAGCAACCAGCGCATTGTCGTGACCAAGGAACCGGTGGGGGTATGCGCGGCCATCACGCCGTGGAATTTTCCCGCTGCCATGATCACGCGCAAGGCCGGCCCGGCCCTGGCGGTGGGTTGCACCATGGTGCTCAAGCCGGCATCGCAAACCCCGCTGACAGCGCTGGCGCTGGTGGCCCTGGCCGAGCGCGCGGGCATCCCGGCCGGGGTGCTGTCGGTGGTGACCGGCTCGGCCGGCGCCATCGGCGGCGAGATGAGCAGCAACCCGCTGGTGCGCAAGCTCACCTTCACCGGGTCGACCGAGGTTGGCCGCATGCTGATGGCCCAGACCGCGTCGACGATCAAGAAGGTGTCGATGGAACTGGGCGGCAATGCGCCCTTTATCGTGTTCGACGATGCCGACCTGGACGCGGCGGTGGAAGGCGCGATCGTGTCCAAGTACCGCAATGCCGGCCAGACCTGCGTCTGCGCCAACCGCATCTACGTGCAGGCGGGCGTGTATGAGGCGTTTGCGCAGAAGCTGGTGGCGGCAGTGGCGGCCCTGAAGGTCGGCAACGGCATGGACGATGGCGTGCGCATCGGCCCGCTGATCGACGACAAGGCCGTGGCCAAGGTGGAAGAGCATATCGCCGACGCGCTCGGCAAGGGCGCGCGCCTGCTGCAGGGCGGCCAGCGCCATGCGCTGGGGCATTCTTTCTTCCAGCCGACCGTACTGGCCGACGTCGGCCCCGGCATGCTGGTCGCGCGCGAGGAAACCTTCGGCCCGCTGGCGCCGCTGTTCCGCTTCGAAACCGAGGATGATGTCGTCGCCATGGCCAACGACACCGAGTTCGGCCTGGCCAGCTACTTCTATGCCCGCGACCTGGGCCGCGTCTGGCGCGTCTCCGAACGCCTGGAATACGGCATGGTGGGCGTCAATACCGGCCTGATCTCCAACGAGGTGGCACCGTTCGGCGGCGTCAAGCAGTCTGGCGTGGGCCGCGAGGGCTCGCACTACGGCATCGAGGATTATCTGGTCATCAAGTACACCTGCATGGCCGGTATCTGACCTGGCCGCGCCTTAGAACCTCTTAGCACGCCGTGTCCGCGCACACGGCGCGCCGGGGCTCGGGGCACCTCCGGCAGGTGTCGCGAAAGCACGCGATCCGGTCATGGACACGCTGCATCTGCTCCAGCTGGTAGCTGGCGCGCAGCGCTGTAGCAGGTGCCGAACTCATACAGGGCGCCATCCGCCGCGCGAGACAGTCCTTCCAATGCCTGCGCCAGCTCCCGCCCTTCCACGCTGCGGTGGCGGCGCAGGCGCCAGGACAGAGGCTCCTGGCCCTGCGCAAGCAGGCTCTGCTCAAGATAGCCAAGCTGCTCGGCAACGGCCTGCGCGCCATGCAGCGCCGACAGGTAGGCACACACCACCGCGAGCCGCTGGTTCATCTCACCGCCCCGGCCCAGCAGTTCGCGCGCACAGGTACGCAGGGTATCCGCGTCGAACGATTTGCCTTCGTCGGCGGCCTCCTGCGCATAGTCGGCCAGCGGCAGCACCGTGACTGCCAGCCCTGGCGGCAGCACGCTGGTGAAACGGCTGGCGATGGCGTGCTGCAACGTGCTGTCCAGTTCGCAGCAGGTCGGCACAGCGGCATCGACATAGAATTCCAGCGCCGGCAGCCGCCCGTGGCCCATCGACACCACGGCACGCGCAGGCGGGTGCCCGGCCATCGCAAGCACCTCGAGGCCGGCCTCGACACAGCGCTGCTC
The DNA here is from genome assembly GCF_058795055.1 of Cupriavidus sp. GW823-FHT06D04. NCBI lineage: Bacteria > Pseudomonadati > Pseudomonadota > Betaproteobacteria > Burkholderiales > Burkholderiaceae > Cupriavidus > Cupriavidus sp. GW823-FHT06D04. The sequence continues at coordinate 6,239 of NZ_JBXAHL010000024.1, forward strand.
ATCGGGCTCTGCCCCCAGTGCCTGGACAATATCCTGCATCTGCAGCGTGCCCGTGATTTCCATGCGGGTAGCCCCGGGCAGGTGGTCCCCCTGCGGCCGGGGTCGGTCGCCATTCGCTTCCATTCGACTTGCGTCATCGCATTGCCCGTCATACAGCCTCCGATTTTGGTTCCACTACCCGCGCTGCGCGGCCATCACGATGGCCGCGTGCATGTTCTGCAGGGCATGCAATGGTTCGGCGCCGGTCAGCGCGGCCAGCAGCATGCTGTCTTCCAGCCGGAAACGGCACAGCACCAGGTACAGGCACTGGCCTTTGCGCAGGCGCACCGTGCGCTAGATGCCCTGGGCGCCGCCCGGCAGCCCCCGTGCGCCTCCCAGGCAGAAGCGGGCCAGATGGCAACCTGCGCTGCACGGCATGCCGTCGCACGGCAGGTGGCATTCGTCTAACTGTGTCATTGGCGCCCCTGGACGGAAGACCCGAAAGCCCTTGTGCCACCATTCTATGGAGCCAGCTTCTGCGGGCAATCCGCACATTCTGATTTGCCGTACGGAAGCTTCCGATCCTGAGCCGCGCCCGGGGCGCCTCCTGCCGCACCGGCATCCCGGCGATTCGCCCTGCCAGGCTGCGGGCGGGGGTATCCTTGCTGCAATACCAGGACCGGATGCGCTGGCGGCCACGCCGGCAGGACGCGTTCAGGACATGCCATGACAAGACACCCCGACGAGCCGCAGCAACCTGCCGGAAGCGCACCTCGCCCCGACGCTGGCGAGCCATCGGGCGGGCGTTCGCACGACATCCGGGCCGACCTGCTGCCGGATGTGCCTTACCAGACCCTGGTGGACTCCGTTCAGGACTACGCCATCTTCACGCTTGACGTCGGCGGCCATGTCTCCAGCTGGAACAAGGGCGCGGCGCGCATCAAGGGCTATGCCCGCGAGGAGATCCTGGGCAAGCACTTCTCGCAGTTCTACACGCCGGATGCGATCGCCCGGAACTGGCCGCAAGCCGAGCTGAAGGCCGCGGCCGAACTGGGCCGGTTCGAGGACGAGGGGTGGCGCGTGCGCAAGGACGGCAGCCGCTTCTGGGCCAACGTCGTCATCACCGCCCTGAAGGACGCCGAGGGCCGGCTGATCGGCTTCGCCAAGGTCACGCGGGACATGACCGAGCGGCGCCGTGCCGCCGAGGCCCTGCGCCAGAGCGAAGAGACCCTGCGGCTGCTGGTGGAGGGGGTCAAGGATTACGCCATCTTCATGCTCGATCCCGACGGCCATATCGTCAGCTGGAATTCCGGTGCTTCTTATATCAAGGGCTACCGCCGCGACGAGATCATCGGCCGTCATTTCTCGGTGTTCTATCCGCAGGAGGATGTCGCCGCCGGCAAGCCGTCACGGCACCTGGCGCTGGCGCGGCGGGTCGGGCGCGTGGAGGACGAAGGCTGGCGCGTGCGCAAGGATGGCTCGCTGTTCTGGGCCAATGTCACCCTGACAGCGGTTTACGACGAGTCACGCACGCTGCGCGGCTTTGCCAAGGTGACGCGGGACATGAGCGAGCGCCGCCGCCGCGAAGAGCTGGAACGCTCCAGCCAGCGCATGAATGAGTTCCTTGCCACGCTTTCGCACGAACTGCGCAATCCGCTGGCGCCGGTGCACAGCGCGCTGGCGGCGATGCGGCTGGCGCCGCAGGACGCGGCGCTGGCAAACCGGAGCCTGGCCATGATCGAGCGCCAGGTGACCCACCTGAGCCGGTTGGTGGACGACCTGCTCGACATCGGGCGCATCACCTCCGGCCGGATCGAGCTGCGCATGGAGCCGGTCGAGTTCAACGAGATCATCGCGCTGGGCATCGAGGCAGCGCGGCCAGCGCTGGATGCCAAGTTGCAGTGCGTCGACGTGCAGACCCATGCCGGCTCGATCCCGATGCACGCCGACAAGACGCGGCTGGTGCAGGTCATGCAGAACCTGGTGCTCAATGCGTCGAAGTTCTCGCCGCCCGGGTCGTCGGTGACGATCGCCACCACGATCCAGAACCGCACACTGCAGGTCCAGGTGAAGGACCAGGGCCGCGGCATCGGGCCACACGCCATCGACGACATCTTCAACCTGTTCATGCAGGAAAGCCGCCCGGGCGCCGACGTGCAGGGAGGGCTGGGCATCGGCCTGTCGCTGTGCCGGTCGCTGGTAGAGCTGCACGGCGGCACCATCGATGCCGCCAGTGCCGGGCCGGGACAAGGCAGCACCTTCACGCTGCGCCTGCCGCTGCCGGCCTCGCGCAAGGAAGACGCCCGCCCGGGCGCAGCACTGCCGGCCCAGGCTCCGGTTGCGCCCGAGCTGCAGGCGCAGCGCATCCTGCTGGTCGACGACAACCGCGACGCCGCCGACAGCCTGGCCATGCTGCTGGAACTGTGCGGCCACGAGGTGACCATTGCCTATGACGGCGCCGAGGCCCTGCACGTGGCGCCGCGCTGCCGCCCGCATATCGCGCTGATCGACCTGGCCATGCCCGGCATGGACGGCTTCGAGGTGGTGCGCGCCATGCGCGGCCTGGCCGGCACCGAGCTGACCCGCTTCGTGGCGCTGACCGGCTTCGGCCAGCCGGCGGACCGGCAGCAGACCGAGGCAGCCGGCTTCGACGCGCACCTGGTCAAGCCGGTGGAGCTGGAAACGCTGTTCGGCACCATCGCCCGGCTGCGCCAGCCGGAGTGACCCGCTCCGGCAGCGAACCCGACCTTCGCCAATCCCAAACACGCGCCTGCCGGCACTGCGACACACTGACGGCCATTCCATCGCACCAGATCACAGAAAGGAGACAGCGATGCAAGGTTGGATCAGGCGTGCAGCCGCGGGGCTGGTATTTGCGTTCACGGCCACGGCCGCCGGTACCGCGCTGGCGGACTATCCCGACAAGCCAGTGCGGCTGGTGGTGCCCTTCCCGCCGGGCGGCGCCACCGACCTGCTGGCGCGCGAGATCGGCAACGCGCTGTCGGCGCGGCTGCACCAGCCGGTGGTGATCGACAACCGGCCCGGCGCCGGCGGCAACCTGGCGGCCATTGCGGTGGCGCGGGCCCCGGCCGACGGCTATACGCTGCTGTTCGGCACCTTTGGCTCGCTGGCGGTCAACAAGAGCCTCTATGACAAACCTGGCTACGATCCGCTGAAGGATTTCGCACCGGTGGCTTCGGTCGCCTACCTGCCCAACGTGCTGGTGGTGCATCCCAGCGTGCCGGCGCGCACTGTGCAGGAGCTGCTGGCGCTGGCGCGCAAGGAGCCGGGCAAGCTGACCTACGGCTCGTTCGGCAACGGCTCGTCGTCGCACCTGGCGGGCGAGCTGTTCACCCACCTGGCGGGTGTCAATATCACGCACATTCCTTACAAGGGCAGCGCCGCGTCGATGACCGACCTGATCGGCGGGCGCATTACCATGATGTTCGACAGCGTCTCGACCGCGCTGCCGTATATCCGCGACAACCGCGTGCGCGCGCTGGCGGTGACCACGCAGAAGCCCTCTGACCAGCTCCCCGGCGTGCCCACGCTGGCCGCCGCCGGCGTGCCCGGGTACGAGCTGACCGCGTGGTTTGGCGTGGTCGCGCCGGCCGGCACGCCCAAAGCCGTGATCGACCGCCTCAACGGCGAGATCGTGGCGGCGCTGAAGCAGCCGGACCTGGCCGCCAGGCTCGCCAGCCAGGGCACCGTGCCCTTCCCCGCCACGCCGGCGCAGTTCGGCAGCTATATCCGCGCGCAGTACGAGAAGTGGGACAGCCTGATCAAGTCGGCCAATATCAAGCTGGACAACTGATGGCCTGAGTTCAGGCCGTGTCCGGCGCGCCGAAGCGCCACGACAGCCGCCGCGCCGCCTGCCCCACCAGCGCGGCAGTGGCGCCTTCGGTGCGGCTGTCAAAGCTGCCGCTCGACCCCATCACGGCAATCACCAGCGCCAGGCTGCCGGTGTGATCGAACACCGGCGCCGCCAGCGTGTCGATGCCCGGCACCGGGTGGCTCAGCGCATTGTCGAGCCGGGCCGCGCGCACCTGTGCCAGGCGCCCGGCGTAGGCCGGTGCCAGCTTGCCGCCGGGTTCAAGCACTTCCGCCGCGGCGGCGCCGGCCATGCGCAATTCGTCCTTTTCCAGCAGGCCCGCCAGCACGTTGGCTGGCAGGTATGCCGCGGCGGTGCGGCCGATCGCGGTATGGACCAGCGACAGCACCGTGCCCACCCGCAGGCTCACGTGCTGCGGCCGCGCCGATTCCTCCAGCCGGACCACCGTGGGCCCCAGCGGCCCCAGCACCGCCATGGCCACGCTCAGGCCCGTGGCGCCGGCCAGCTCGACCACCTCCGGTTCCGCCTCGCGCGTCGGCGACAGCCGCTGCAGCGCGACCAGTCCCAGCTCCAGCGCCAGCGGTCCGCACAGGTAATTGCCCGCGGCGTCGCGCGCCAGCAGGCCGGTCTTCTGCAGGCTGACCAGGTGCGGGAACGCCTTGGCCGGCGGCATGCCCGCGGCCAGCGCCAGGTCGCGCAGCGCCAGCGGCCGGCCGGCAGCCACCAGCGCTGCCAGCAGCTGGCCGGTGCTGTCCAGCGACTGGATGCCGCGCTGCGGCTTGCTGCCTTCCAGGTCTTGTTGGGCTTCTGTCGCGCGGGTCATGCCGTGCGCTCCTGTTCATCGCGCAGCGCGGCGCCGATGTCCGTCGCCGCGGCCAGCAGGGCCTGCGCTGCCGCGCCGCGCCAGTCCACGTCGATGGCACCGGTCGATCCCACCAGCGTCAGCACCAGTCGCAGCACGCCAGCGGCGTCGAGCACCGGCACGCTGAGGCTGCTGACGGCCGGGCTGGGCGTGTCGATGCTGCGCTCGATGCCGCGCTCTCGGATCTCTCCCAGGCTGGCGCTGAAGGCGGCCAGGTCGGACCCGGTCGCGCCCGGCTGCTGCGCGCGCCACAGCGGCTGCCACAGTGCCGGCGGCTGGAAGGCACAGAACACGCGCCCGGTGGCCGTGGCGGCCAGTGCCATCACCGTGCCCACGTGCAGGTTGACATGCAGCGGCGCGCTGGCCGGCACATAGCGCACGATGGTCGGGCCCTGCGGCCCGGCAATACTGATTGCCACGCTGAAGCCAGACGCCTGCGCCAGCGCATCCACCCGGGGCTGCGCGGCGCGCCAGGCGGCGTCCTGCTCCAGGTGCAGCATGCCCAGCTGCAGCGACAGCGGACCGGGCTCGTAGCGGCCGGAGAGGTGGTCGCGCTTGATCAGGCCGAGGCGCGTCAGGCTGACCAGGTAGGCATGCGCCTGGGCCGGCGCCAGCTGCGCCGCCTCGGCCAGCGCGGCCAGCGGCATTGGCGCGCGCGCGGCGGCCAGCGCCGCCAGCAGGCGCCCGCCCACCTCCACGCTCTGGATGCCGCGCTGCGCCTTGTCTGCGCGCGCAGCGGGCTCGCCCGCCTGCGTTCCTGCTTCCCCAGCCTTGCGCCTGGCCATTGCCATCCTGTGTGATCGGAAAACCCGGATATTAATCGAACGCCTCCCCTTGCCGCGCACACAGGGGTTTACCCGCATGACTCTGACCTGCTTCCGATGGCGCTCGCGGCACGTCCAAATAATTTGTCATAGGCTAATCATTTAGCTATTGATTAATTTTCCAACGTTTCCTAAGATGGCACTACCCCGTCCGAACACGGCGACCCACGTCGTGAGACATCCATAGAAACGGGGGCGAGACAGCCCGCGCTGCCAGCGCAACGCAGCCACGTGCCCCGACCGGTGCCGTCTCGCCTCCCCACACAAAGGAAAGACGCCATGTCCAAGGCATTCGCATCGCAGGCCGACCTGGAAGCCAAGCAGGTCACATTCACCCAGCTGTCAGAGAACGCCTGGGCCTACACCGCCGAAGGCGATCCCAATTCGGGCGTGGTCATTGGCGACGACGGCGTGCTGATCGTCGACACCACCGCCACGCCGGCCATGGCGCAGGACCTGATCGCCCGCATCCGCACCATCACCGACAAGCCCATCAAGTACGTGGTGCTGTCGCACTACCACGCGGTGCGCGTGCTGGGCGCGTCGGCCTACTTTGCCGAGGGCGCGCAGCAGGTCATCGCCAGCCGCGGCACCTACGAGATGATCGTCGAGCGCGGCGAGGCCGACATGAAGTCCGAGATCGAACGCTTCCCGCGCCTGTTCGCCGGCGTCGAAACCGTGCCCGGCCTGACCTGGCCGACGCTGGTGTTCGAGAAGGAAATCACGCTGTTCCTGGGCAAGCTGGAAGTGCGCATCGCCCACCTGGGCTCGGGCCATACCAAAGGCGATACCGTGGTCTGGCTGCCGCAGCAGAAGGTGCTGTTCTCCGGCGACCTGGTCGAATACGACGCTGCCTGCTACTGCGGCGACGCCCAGCTGGAAGACTGGCCGGCCACGCTGGACGCGCTGCAGGCACTCAAGCCAGAAAAGCTGGTGCCCGGCCGCGGCCCCGCGCTGACCACGCCGGAGGAAGTGAAGAAGGGCATCGCCTACACCAAGGACTTCGTCACCACGCTGTTCCAGGCCGGCAAGGAAGCCGTGGCCGAGAAGCTCGACCTGAAGGCCGCGATGGCGCACACCCGGCGCGCGATGGACCCCAAGTTTGGCCAGGTCTTTATCTACGAGCACTGCCTGCCCTTCGACGTCTCGCGCGCCTATGACGAGGCCAGCGGTGTCCGCCACCCGCGCATCTGGACCGCCCAGCGCGACCAGGAAATGTGGGCCGCACTGCAGGACTGACCTCCAAAAAGAATAAGTCGGGCAACAAGCTATGGATGGAGACACAGGCATGAGCAGCATCGATTACCAGCGGCTGTCGTTCGAGTACCAGCCCTGCGCCGAGCAACAGAAAGGGGCCGATCCGGCCATCCACCCGGTCGTCGTGGTCGGCGCCGGGCCGATCGGCCTGGCCACCGCCATCGACCTGGCACAGCGCGGCGTGCGCGTGGTGCTGGTGGATGACGACTGCACGCTGTCCACCGGTTCGCGCGCAATCTGTTTTTCCAAGCGCACGCTGGACATCTTCGACCGGCTGGGCTGCGGCGAGCGCATGGTCGACAAGGGCGTGCGCTGGCACGTCGGCAAGGTGTTCCTGCGCGACCAGCAGGTCTACAGCTTCGACCTGCTGCCCGAGAGCGGCCACCGCCGCCCGGCCTTCATCAACCTGCAGCAGTACTACGTCGAAGGCTACCTGCTGGAGCGCGCGCAGGCGCTGCCCAATATCGAGATCCGCTGGCGCAACAAGGTGGTCGGGCTGGAGCAGCGCGGCACGCCAGAGGCCGGCGTGGTGCTGACCATCGAGACGCCTGAAGGCTGCTACCCGCTGGCGGCGCGCTACGTGGTGGCCGCCGACGGTTCGCGCAGCCCGATGCGCAAGCTGCTGGGCCTGGACAGCAAGGGCCGCACCTTCCACGACCGCTTCCTGATTGCCGACGTGAAGATGGAAGCGGATTTCCCGAGCGAGCGCTGGTTCTGGTTCGACCCGCCCTTCCACCCCAACCAGTCGGTGCTGCTGCACCGCCAGCCGGACAACGTCTGGCGCATCGACTTCCAGCTCGGCTGGGACGCCGACCCGGTGCTGGAGAAAACACCTGAGCGCGTGATCCCGCGGGTGCAGGCGCTGCTGGGCAAGGACGTGAAGTTCGAGCTGGAATGGGTCAGCGTCTATACCTTCTCCTGCCTGCGCATGGACAGCTTCCGCCACGGCAACATCCTGTTCGCCGGCGATGCCGCGCATGGCGTGTCGCCGTTCGGCGCGCGTGGCGCCAACAGCGGCATCCAGGACGCCGAGAACCTGGCCTGGAAGCTGGCCTATGTGCTGCAGGGCCATGCCTGCGACAAGCTGCTGGACACCTACGCCAGCGAGCGCGAATACGCCGCCGACGAGAACCTGCGCAACTCCACCCGTTCCACCGACTTCATCACGCCCAAGAGCGCGGTCAGCCGCGTGTTCCGCGATGCGGTGCTGACGCTGTCCAGGCGCCATGCGTTTGCGCGCACCCTGGTCAACAGCGGGCGGCTGTCGGTGCCCGCGGTGCTGCAGGACTCGCCGCTGAACACCGCTGACGACGCCCAGGGCTATGCCTGCAAGCTGGTGCCCGGCACGGTCTGCTGCGACGCGCCCGTATCCGGCGCGCAGGGCGCGGGCTGGCTGCTGTCGCACCTGGGCGGGGACTTCACGGTGCTGCTGTTCGGCAACCCTGACGCCATCGACGCGGGCACGCTCGCCGACCTCGCCGCGCTGAAAGACAGCGGCGTGCCGCTGCAGCTGGTCTACGTGACCGACGCCGCGCAGCCGGCGGTGACCTGCACCAATGCCACCGTGCTGCGCGACGACAAGGGCCTGGCCGCCGCGCGCTACGGTGCCACGCCCGGCACCTGCTACCTGATCCGCCCGGACCAGCATGTCTGCGCCCGCTGGCACCGCCCCGACCCGGCCGCGATCCGCGCCGCGCTGGCGCGCGCCACCGGCGCCGACCTGCGCGCCCCGCAGCCCGGCCGCATGGCCGCCTGAGACCGGCCAGACCTGCACCGCGGAGACTCCGATGCCCAATACGCTCAACACCCAACCCAACCTGGCGCGGCCCGACGACTTCTACGAAGCGCTGATCGAGATGCACCGCGACCTCGACGAGGCGCAAAGCCAGGCCGCCAATGCGCAGCTGATCCTGCTGCTGGCCAACCATATCGGCGACCACGATGTGCTGCTGGCCGCCATGGCCGCCGCGCGCGAAGGCGTGACTGAAATGCCGGCCGCCACGCCCGCCTGACCTGATACAGGCGCGGCACCGCCGCGCCTGTCCTGTTCTTTTCCCAGCACCATCCCGGGCCAACGCGCGCAAGACGCTGCCCGCTGGCGGAACCCTCCGGCTGCCCGCCGCCGCAGCCACCACCGTACGGAGACAACGTTCATGAGCCATCCGGTCTCAGGGGATCTTTCGTCCCTATCCAGCCTGACGTCCCCCACCCTGCCCCCCGCCGCACTGGCTGCGCACGATGAAGATGCGCTCTACCGCAAGGTCTGGCTGCGCATCATCCCGTTCCTGTTCGTCTGCTACGTGGTGTCGTTCCTGGACCGCATCAACATCGGCTTCGCCCAGTTGCAGATGAAGCACGACCTGGGCTTCAGCGACGCCATGTACGGCCTGGGCGCCGCTGTCTTCTACGTCGGCTACGTGCTGTGCGAAGTGCCCAGCAACATGCTGCTGGCGCGCTTTGGCGCGCGGCGCACGTTCACGCGCATCATGGTGCTGTGGGGCCTGGCCTCGGTGGCGATGATGGCCGTCTCCACCCCAACGCAGTTCTATACGCTGCGCTTCCTGCTGGGCGTGTTCGAAGCCGGCTTCTTCCCCGGCATCGTGCTCTACCTGACCTACTGGTTCCCGGCGCGCCGCCGTGCCGCGGTGATGGCGATCTTCTTTGCCGGCGTGGCGGTGGCGGGTGTGCTGGGCGGGCTGGTGTCCGGCTGGATCATGCGCGACATGGCCGGCGTGCTCGGCCTGCAGGGCTGGAAGTGGATGTTTGCGATCGAGGGCGCGCCCGCAGTGCTGCTGGGCCTGGTGGCCGCGCGCTACCTGGTGGATGGCCCGCAGCAGGCCAGCTGGCTAACCGACGGCGAACGCGCCCACCTGGCGCGCGACACCGCCGCGCAGGCACATGCCGGCGGCCATTCGCTGCACGCGTTGCGGCAGGTGCTGAGCAACCCGCGCGTGTACCTGTTCGCCTTTATCTATTTTTCGCTGACCTGTGGTTCGCTGGCGCTGAGCTTCTGGATGCCGCTGATGATCCGCGACTTCGGCATCACCGACGTGATGTCGATCAGCCTGTATTCGGTAGTGCCCAATGCCGTGGGCGCGGTCGGCCTGATCCTGATCGCGCGCCATTCCGACCGCACCGGCGAGCGCCACCGCCACTTCCTGCTGTGCACGGCAGGCGGCGCGCTGGCCCTGGCGGCGCTGACGCTGCACCTGCCCAGCCTGGCGGTCATGCTGGCCATCCTGTCGGTGGCCGCGGTGCTGATCTTTGCCGCGCTGCCGGTGTTCTGGTCGCTGCCGCCCAGCTACCTGCCGGGCGCGGGCACGGCCGCCGGCATCGCCTTCATCAGCAGCATTGGCATCACCAGCGGCATCGTCAGCCCGTGGGTGATCGGACAGATCAAGACCCAGACCGGAAGCCTGGACAATGCCCTCTACCTGCTCGCGGCGCTGCTGCTTGCCAGCGGACTGGCCATGTGGCTGGGTGTGCCAAGGCAGCCCGCGCGGCCGGCCTGAACCGGGCCGCAGGCGTCTTCAAAACCGGAATGTCCGCACCCGCGGGGTGCGGCGTTCAGTGGGATCGGCCGCAGGGGATGACGGAGGCGATTTCCTCGCGCATCACCTCAACCACGTCGTCGATCTCCAGCCCTTCGGCCGTCACCAGCACGTCCTGTCCGCGGCCGATCGCGTAGACCACGCCGCGCCAGCGGCCGGGCTCGACGGCCTCGCACAGGCGGATATTGAATTCGGTGTCCTGATCCTGGCTATACACCGTCACCAGGTCGCCCACCTGGGGAGTGCGCACCGCTTCTCCGTCGAACGCCCGGGCCACCACGGTCACCGGCGACTGCGTCAGCCCCCTGGCAAATCTTGCACGCATGGTCCGCTCCTCTTTTTGCGATCCAAGTCCAGCTTACAAGAGGCCGCACAAATAACCAGGGATTTCCATCGAAAAGTGGAACCTGATGCCCTTTGCGGCTGTCAGACGGCGCCGGATAGACAGCGCGCACAGATGCGCCACAATGAAAGCACCGAGTGTCGAGGAGACCCAACATGGGCAGCAACATACACGTCGTGCCGCATGACGAAGGCTGGGATGTGATCCACGAGGGTGCGCGCTATGCGGAATCGCACCACGCCACCCAGGAAGAAGCCGTTGCGGCCGGTACCACGAAGGCGCAGAGCGAGCATGTCGAGCTGCTGATCCACGGCCGCGACGGCCAGATCCGCTCGCGCAGCAGCTTCGGCCACGATCCGCGCACCATTCCGGGCTGATCCCCGGCCACCCCGTCAGGCCCCGCAGAGGACTCCGGCGCTGTTATCCCGGATACCGATGCGACATGCCACACCACCGGGCTGACCCCCACGCCGCCGCCGCGATTGCGGCTGCGGCGGTTCCGTTACCGCCCATCGACGACCCGGCGGCGAGCCCATTCTGCGGTCCGTTTGCCAATGCCACCGGCGTGCTGGCCGATATGCTGGCCCGACACCGCGTGGTGCTGCTGGGCGAGAGCACGCATGGCACCAGCGATTTCTATCACGCCCGCGCTGCGCTGACGGCGCACCTGGTGGCCCGGCACGGCTTCCGCATCATCGCGGTCGAGGCAGACTGGCCAGATGCCGCGGCAGTCGACCGCCACGTGCGCGGCCGCCCGCCACTGCCAGCCGAATCGCCCGGCGCAGCCTTTACACGCTTCCCGGTCTGGATGTGGCGCAACCTGGAGGTGGCGCGCTTTATCCGCTGGCTGCACACGCACAATGAAGCGTTGGCGCCTGCGCAGCGCGCTGGATTCTTCGGCCTGGATATCTACAGCCTGCGCGCTTCCATGGCCGCAGTGCTGGCCTACCTGGAGGGCGTAGATCCGCAGGCCGCCCGAGCGGCGCGCGAGCGCTATAGCTGCCTGGAACCGTGGGGCAGGGATCCGGCGCGCTATGGGCGCGCCGTGCTGCACGGCACGCATGCCGACTGCGAGGATGCCGTCGTCGCACAGCTGCAGGCGCTGCTGGACAAGCGGCTGGCCTATGCCCGGGCGGGCCACGAGGACTTTCTCGATGCCGCGCAGAACGCGCGCCTGGTCGCCTCAGCCGAGCGCTACTACCGCGTGATGTACCACGGCAGCGACGACAGCTGGAACCTGCGCGACACACCTCAGTAGATGCGCATGCCGTGGCCCGGATGCGCTTGCGCTGCGGCCGTCCGCGCCACGTGCAAGTGGTTGACCAGATCCTTCACGCCGAAGATCTCGTCGGCAATATCCTCGATCCGATACTTCTGCAGCCGGTCCGGCACACTGCCCTCCAGCGTCACCACGCCCTGCTCGACCCGGACTTCGACATCGCTCAGGTCCAGCCGCGCGCTACGCGAGAGCTGCTCGCACAGGTCTTCGAGAATGCGCTCGTCCGTGCGCTGGTAGTTGCGCGGCCCCACCGGCCGCGCCCGCTGCGGCCCGCCCCGGTAGAGATCCATACGCTCGTTGTAGCCAGTGAACTGGCGGTAGGGATCGGCCAGGCCCCGCGTGCGCGGCGCCGGCGCGTCCGGCGGCATGCGCTCCGGCCGCCATTCCCGCGCCCCGCGGCGCCCGCCAGACTCGCCCGGATCCACTGGCTGGTCATAGTCGTAGACCCCGTAGGCGCCCATATAGTGGCTGCGCATATCGGCTTCAGGCACGGCGCTCTCATGCCATGGCTGGCCGCGCCAGTTGTCTCTGCGATCCATCGTCGTCTCCGCTAGCCCCGATTCGTCAGTCCGTCTGCATCCCGCTACTTCTGCCGCGGCGGCACCAGCCCGCGGTCCGGCGCGCGCAATTCGCCCTTGCGCAACTGCCGCACCGCACACGCGAGCGCGCGCGCCACGTTGTCCACTTCGCCCTGTACGCCAGGGTCTTCGTCCAGTGCCACGTGGCTGGTGGCATAGGGCTCGTAGTAGCCGATATACCGGTCCAGCCGCGCCTGCGGGCCCGCATCGATCAGGCCCATCCAGTCCAGCCAGTCGGCCAGCGCGCGGCGCACGCCCTCGGTGCCGGCCACGTCGCCGTGCACCACCAGCCCGTAGGCGCGCCCGGACAGGTGCTTGGGATAGTCCCAGCCGGACAGCTCCAACGCCTTGGCGCGCACCACGTCCTTGCCATGCGTGCTGGTGGGGTCGGGATTGCCGCCGTCGGCACAGACCAGCCGGTCCATCATCAGCTTCAGCGGACTGGCAGCCTGGTACCAGTACACGGGCGTCACGATCAGCACGCCGTGGCAGGCCGCCCAGCGCGGATAGATTTCGTTCATCCAGTCGTTGACCTGGCCCAGCGCATGGTTGGGATAGCAGCTGCACGGCCAGTGGCATAACGGCATTGCCGTGGACACGCACGCCTTGCACGGATGGATGCGCAGGTCGGCATCTGAAGCGAGCAGGCTCAGGTCGAGCAGATCGACCTCGATGCCGGCCGCCTCCAGCCGTTCCCGTGCGCGCCCGGCCAGGCGCCAGGATTTCGACATCTCGCCCGGGCAGGTGTAGTCGTTGCGCGCCGCGGCGCACACCAGCAGCACGCGCGATGGCGTGGCGGGATCGGCCTGGCGCTGCTGAGCGCTGCGCACGGCCTCGCTGGCGGCGCGCCACTCGTCGGAGAGTTCATAGTCCGGATCGGCATGGCCAGGCCCGGCCTTATGTGTCCGGGGTGCCTTGCGGCCTTCCTGGTAGGCATACCAGGCGATGCGTTCGAGACGGTCCAGCGCCTCATCCTCCTGCCGGTATGCGGGATCCGTGAAGCGCGCAAGAAAGCGCTGGCGGAAAGTGTCGCGCGGCAGCGGGGTGGTCACCTGTCCCTTGCGCACATCTTCCGGGTTGCCGGGATGGCGCGGCGCACGCGGCGCATCCTGCGATGGCCGGGCTGGCTTGGGCGGCTGCTCGGGCATGACGGTCTCCGTACGGGATGCATGTCCCGCAGACATGCAAGATGAGCGCCATCCCCGGGCGGCATGCATTGCGCGCGGCGCCCTGCGTGGCGGCCGGCCGCGCGTGCAATTCGTTCGTTGCCTTGTAAGAAATGCGGTCTCGGGCCGGCGGCTACGGGCTTGCCGGCGGCGTCCGGTACTGCTGCTGCAGCACGCGAAACAGCTCGTGGCTGACCTGCACCCCACGGTACTGGCGGCGCACCACGGCGCGCAGGCGCGCGCCCAGCACCTGCGCGCGCAGGGCCCGCGCATAGCGCCGCTGCACGGCGTGCTCGCGCTTGCTGACCGCTTGCAGGATGGACCGGTCCGAGCCGTGCTTGCCGATGGCACGTCCGGCCGACGCGGCCGAGGCCGCCGTCATGTCGGGCAGCTGCCCCAGGTCAAGCAGGCACGCCTGCAGTTCCCGCGCCGCTTGCGCAAACGCATTGGCGCGGCTGGTGAGCAGCGATTTCAGGTGGGGATTGACGGCGGCCAGCGCTGCGCCGCGGCAGCCAAGCTCGCCTTCGCGCGATGCCGCAATCAGCGCATTGAGCAACAGGATCTTCTTCTTCGCCATGACACACCTGCCCTGGTCCGCGTGCGGACCTGTGAAGTCACCGATCGGGGCCGGCTGCCGCCGGCGGTTGCTCGCTCGCGCCGGACGTGCGCCGCACACCGGGCTCGTGCAAGGATAGCGGCTCGATCCGCGCGCCGCCAGTGGCTGCAAGCGCGCGGTGCGAGGCGGGTGGCCACGCCTTGCGGGCCTCGCGCGTGCCGCGCAGGTTCATCGCGATCAGCGCCAGCTGCAGGACGACCAGCGCGTAGGCGCCGCCGTGCCAGCCCCAGGCAATCCACAGCACGTTGCTGGCAAGGAAGACCCAGAAGCCGGCCCGCCGGCGCGCGGTCCGGCGTGAGCCGACCAGCCAGGTGGCCACCACCGTCACCACCATCGCCGGCCATTGCGCTGCCTCCAGCCACCAGTCCATGCGTCTCCTTCCGCGGCCTTCCCACCGTGCCGGGAACAACACGCGCTGCCCAACAGGGGCAAGAAGCGTACCGGCGGGGACACCGCGCTCCATCGGCCCCACTGCCCTGCGCGTTCTTTCCATCGGCACGGCGCGCACCGGTAGTTTTTACAAGCAGTACGGCATCGCGCACATGAGGTGCCGCGGCGCTTGCCCTTGAGGGGCCTTGGCCGGGCGCGCAATGGCGACTGGCCGGGCGCGCTGGCACGCACTTCGCATGGCTGTGCCATCCCGCCGGCGTGCCGCGAGGTGCCGGACCGGGATTTTTGTTGCTCCGTCGGAGCGAAACACCGGGAGGACTTTGTGCGGATCTGCCAGATCGACCTGACCGGAACGCCCGATGCCGATGAACACGCGCTCCAGCGCGTGGCGGCACTGGGCTTCGACCACGTACTGATCGGCGGCTGGCCGCACCTGCCCGGCGAAGACGCTTTCGCGGCTTGCGCCCGGCACGGGCTGGCCCCGCTGCTCGACATCTCACTGGACCGCTATGCGGTCGACCACGCCGACGGCGCCTGGCCAGCTCCCGACCCTGGCTGGGTCGACAGTGCGACCCCAGCCTTCGCCCCACACGAGACCGACAGCCACATCCCCGGCGCGCGCCTGCGCTGGCATGACCAGCGCGCGGCCGACGCGTTGGTGCAGTGGTGGGCGGCCCGGCTGCGCCAGGCCTGGGCGGCAGGCGCGGCGGGCTTCTGCTGCCGTGCGCCGGCACGCGTGCCCGGCCGGCATTGGGCCGCGCTGACCGGCACGCTGCGCAGTGATGCCGTGCCGGCACAGGCGCGCGGTGCACCGTGCTTCCTGGCGTGGACGCCGGGACTGACGCCGGCGCAACTGAATGACCTGGCGCCCGCCGGCTTCGACGCCGCCTTCTGCTCGCTGCCATGGTGGGACTTTCGCAGCCCCTGGCTGACCGAGGAAATCGCGCGGCTGCGCCCGTTTGGCCGGGTGCTTGCCGCCCCCGCGCTGACGCCGGCAAGCCATGACGCGCTCAGCGCGCGGCGTGCGCTGTGGACCGCCGCGGCGATTGGCGACGGCATCCTGGTGCCGGCCGGCTTCGAGACCGGCGGCGCGCTGGCACGCGACCCGCTGGCCGCGGATGGCGCCGTGCATCAGGGTGCGCCGTACGACATCACCCATGAGCTTCTGGAAACCAATACCTGGCTGGCTGCGCGCGATCCGACACCGGCCCTCGCCGTGCGGCTGCTGAGCGGACCCGACGCGCCGCTGACGGTGCTGGCACGGCTGCCTGTGCCGAACGGCGCCTGCGCCCCGCCCGACGCGGCAGGCAACCGTAGCGACCCTGCGGTACCCGATGGCGCCGCCGCCCTGGCAGTGGTACTCAATCCGGATCCCGCAGCGCCGGGCACGCTGGGCGCCGACCGCGTGCTGAGCGCGCTGCCGCACGCCAGCGCACACCTGGAATTGTCACTGGGTGGCCCGGGCGGGACGCTTGATGCCAACCACCGGCTCGATGCGCTGGCCAGCATCACGCTGGCGCCCGCCGATATCCGCCTCTATGAAGTGCCGCCGGTGCCCCTGACGCGGCCCGGCATGCCGGCCGCCGACGCGCGCGCGCCGCACGGCCATGAAACGCTGGCCGCCACCGGCCTGGGCAGCGTGGTGGCGGCGATGGAGGCCCCGCGTATCGCCATCGAGCACGTCGAGCCCGCCTGCAACGAAGGCCGCTTCGCCGTGCGGCGCGTGGTGGGCGAGCGCGTGACCGTCAGTGCCGATATCTGGATGGATGGCCACGACAAGCTTGCCGCCGCGGTGTTGTGGCGTGCGCCGGGCGAGACTGGCTGGCACAAAGCGCCGATGCAGCCCGTGATCAACGACCGCTGGGAAGGCAGCTTTCCGCTGGTAGCGCTGGGCCGGCATGAATTCACGGTCGAGGCCTGGCGCGACACCTTCGCCAGCTGGCTCGACGAGATCGGCAAGAAGCGCGCGGCCGGCCTCAACGTGGCACTGGAGATCGAGGAAGGCGCGCGGCTGGTGGCCGATGCGCTGCTGCAGCCTGCCAGGAACGGGAAGCAGGGCAATGGCAGCAAGGACAACCGGAAAGTACCCACGAACAGCGAGCTCTCAGCCATCGTCGACGAACTGACCACCGCTGCCGGCGATGACGCCCGCCGGCAGGAGATCCTGCTGTCGCCACGCACGGCGGCCACGATGCAGGCAGTGATGGCAACCCCGGCGGGGCGCCCGTTTGCCTCGCGTCATCCGGTGGCCATGCCGGTTGAGGCCGATCGCTTGGCCGCGCGCTACGCCAGCTGGTACGAGCTGTTCCCGCGTTCGCAAAGCAACGACGAGACCCGCCACGGCACCTTCGACGATGTCATCGCCAGGCTGCCCGCCATTCGCGCGATGGGCTTCGACGTGCTTTACTTCACGCCGATCCACCCGATCGGACGCACCCACCGCAAGGGCCGCAACAACAGCCTGCGTGCCGAGCCGGGCGATCACGGCAGCCCCTACGCCATCGGCGGCAAGGAAGGCGGCCACGATGCGCTGCATCCCGAGCTCGGCACCTTTGAAGACTTCCGCCGCCTGCGCGACGCGGCGGCCAGACATGGCCTGGAGCTAGCACTGGACTTCGCCATCCAGTGCTCGCCCGACCATCCGTGGCTGCGCGACCACCCGGAATGGTTCGCACACCGCCCCGACGGTTCGCTGCGCTATGCCGAGAACCCGCCCAAGAAATACGAGGACATCGTCAACGTCGACTTCTACGCCGCCCCGCCGGCGGGCGCCGCGCTATGGCAGGCCCTGCGCGACGTGGTGATGTTCTGGGCCGACCAGGGCGTGCGCATCTTCCGCGTGGACAACCCGCACACCAAGCCGCTGCCGTTCTGGGAGTGGATGATCGCCGACGTGCGCGCGCGCCACCCCGACACCATCTTCCTGGCCGAGGCCTTCACCCGGCCGAAGATGATGGCGCGGCTGGCCAAGCTGGGCTTCAGCCAGTCGTACACGTACTTCACCTGGCGCAATGCCAAGTGGGAGCTGACCGAATACCTGACCGAGCTGACGCAAAGCCCGCTTCGCGACTTCTTCCGGCCGCACTTCTTCGTCAACACACCTGACATCAACCCCTACTTCCTGCACCAGGGCGGTCGCCCCGCGTTCCTGATCCGCGCGGCGCTGGCCACGCTGCTGTCGGGGCTGTGGGGCATGTACAGCGGCTTCGAGCTGTGCGAGAGCGCGCCCTTTGTGCTGAACGGCAAGGTGCGCGAGGAATACCTTGATTCCGAGAAATACCAGCTGCGCGTGCGCGACTGGCAGCAGCCCGGCAATATCGTTGCGGAGATCTCACGGCTCAACGAGATCCGCGCCGGGCACCCGGCGTTGCAGAACCACCTGGGGCTGCGCTTCTACCATGCCGGCAGCGACGCGGTGCTGTGGTTCGCGCGCTTCATGCCGGGCACCGACTACCTGTTCGGCGACGACGTGCTGCTGGCCGCAATCAACCTGGACCCGCACACGGCGCACGAGGCCGATATCGAAATCCCGTTGTGGGAATGGGGGCTGCCCGACCAGGCCGGCCTGGCGGTGCACGACCTGATGCAGGGCCGGCGCTTCGAGCTGCGCGGCAAGCTCCAGCGCATCCGGCTGGATCCGGCGCAACTGCCCTTCACGGTCTGGCATGTGCGCCCGCTGGAGCGTCCCGCTCCCCGCCCACCCGTAGCGCCGGCCTCGACCGACCCGCACGGCGCCTGACAGGGATACGTGGAGACACGGATGAAACGCCTTACCGAAACCGGCAGTGCCGCCCTGCTCAACGCCGATCCGCTCTGGTACAAGGACGCGATCATCTACCAGCTCCACATCAAGTCCTTCTACGACGCCAACGGCGACGGCGTGGGCGATTTTGCCGGGCTGCTGGCCAAGCTCGACTACCTAGTCAACCTGGGTGTGGACACGGTCTGGCTGCTGCCGTTCTATCCGTCGCCGCGACGCGACGACGGCTACGACATCGCCGACTACCGCAACGTCCACCCCGACTACGGCACGCTGGCCGAGGCGCGCCGCTTTATCGCCGCGGCGCACGCGCGCGAACTGCGCGTGATCACCGAGCTGGTGATCAACCACACCTCCGACCAGCATCCATGGTTCCAGCGCGCGCGCAACGCCAAGCCCGGCTCGGCGGCGCGGCGCTACTACGTGTGGTCGGACCATGACCAGGCCTACGCCGGCACCCGCATCATCTTCTGTGACACCGAGAAGTCCAACTGGAGCTGGGACCCGGTGGCGGGCGCCTACTTCTGGCACCGCTTCTACTCGCACCAGCCGGACCTGAACTTCGACAACCCGCAGGTGCTCAACGAGGTGCTGTCGGTGATGCGCTACTGGCTCGACATGGGCGTCGACGGGCTGCGCCTGGACGCGGTGCCCTACCTGGTCGAGCGAGAAGGCACCAGCAACGAGAACCTGCCCGAGACCCATGCCGTCATCCGCCATATCCGCGCCCACCTGGACGCGCGCTTCCCCGGCCGCATGCTGCTGGCAGAAGCCAATATGTGGCCTGAGGACGCGCAGCAGTACTTCGGCCTGACCGGCCCGGAGCCGGAAGGCGACGAATGCCACATGGCCTTCCACTTCCCGCTGATGCCGCGCATGTACATGGCGATCGCGCGCGAAGACCGCTTCCCGATCACCGACATCATGCGCCAGACGCCGGAGGTGCCGCCCAACTGCCAGTGGGCCATCTTCCTGCGCAACCATGACGAACTGACGCTGGAGATGGTGACCAGCAGCGAGCGCGACTACCTGTGGGAGGTCTACGCCACCGACCGGCGCGCGCGCATCAACCTGGGCATCCGCCGCCGGCTGGCGCCGCTGATGGAGCGCGACCGCCGCCGCATCGAGCTGATGAACAGCCTGCTGTTCTCGATGCCGGGCACGCCGGTGATCTACTACGGCGACGAGATCGGCATGGGTGACAACATCCACCTGGGCGACCGCGACGGCGTGCGCACGCCGATGCAGTGGTCGCCCGACCGCAACGGCGGCTTCTCGCACGCCGACCCCGAGCGGCTGGTGCTGCCGCCGCTGCAGGGGCCGCTGTACGGCTACGAGGCCGTCAACGTCGAGGCGCAGGCGCGCGACCCGCATTCGCTGCTGAACTGGATGCGGCGCATGCTGGCGCTGCGGCGCAAGCACCGTGCCTTCGGCCGCGGCGCGCTGCGCTTCCTGTTTCCCGGCAACCGCAAGATCCTGGCCTACCTGCGTGAATACGAGGGCGAGCACATCCTGTGCGTGGCCAACCTGTCGCGCGCGCCGCAGGCGGTGGAGCTGGACCTGTCTGCCTTCAACGGCCGCGTGCCGGTGGAGATGATGGGCGCCACGCCGTTCCCGGCCATCGGCACGCTGACCTACCTGCTGACGCTGCCGCCCTATGGCTTCTACTGGTTCGTACTCAGCGACGAGGCACAGCCGCCGTCGTGGCACGTGGAGGCGCCTGAGCAGATGCCAGACCAGATCACCCTCGTGATGCAGAACATTGGCCGGCCGGAGCTGACCGACGCCTCGCGCCGCATCATGGCCAGCGACGTGCTGCCGCACTACATCGGCCGGCGCCGCTGGTTCGGCGCCAAGCACGAGCGCATTGAGCGCATCGACCTAGCCTATATGCTTCCATTTGCGCGCGGCAGTAGCGGCGAAGATGTCTACCTGGGTGAGGTCGAGGTGGTCCTGCCTGGCCGCACCGAACGCTACCAGCTGCCGCTGGGCATCCTGTGGGACCGGGAGAGCGCCGACAGCGTGTCGCAGCTGGCACACGGCCTGTCGATGGCGCGCGTGCGCCAGGGCAGCCGCGTGGGGCTGGCCACCGACGGTTTCGTGGTCGAGCCCTTTGCGCGCGAGGTGGTGCGCGCGCTGCGCAATGACGTGCAGATGCACGCCGGGAACGACATCATCCACTTCCGCGCCGAGCCCGGCCTGGCCGCGCTGGAACTGGAACTGGAGCGCGCCCCGATCGAATACATGTCGGCCGAGCAGTCCAACAGCTCGCTGTCCTACAACAACACCGCCGTGCTCAAAATGGTGCGCCGGGTCTCTGGCGGCATCCACCCCGAGGCCGAGATGACGCGCTACCTGACGGCGCAGGCTTATGCCCACGCGGCGCCGCTGCTGGGCGAGGTGGTGCGCACCGGGCCAGATGGCGTGCCGCATACGCTGATGCTGCTGCAGGGCTATGTCCTGAACCAGGGCAATGGCTGGGACTGGACCCTGGACTACCTGGGCCGCGCCATCGATGACGCGCTGCCCGCGCAGGAGAGCGAGGACGAGTTTGCCGAGGCCATGAACGGCTACGCCGCGCTGGCTGGCACGCTCGGCCGCCGGCTGGCCGAGCTCCATGCGGTGCTGGCACGGCCCACCGGCGACGACGCCTTCGCGCCGTTGCCGGCCACCGAACGTGATGCGCGCGCGTGGGCCGGGCAAGCCCTGCGTGCGCTGCAGCGCGCGCTGACGCGGCTGGAGCCTCTGCCCGCCACCGTGCCGGGACCGGTGCGCCAGGCCTGCGAGACCGACGTGCAGGCCCTGATGGCCGCGCGCGACGCGCTGCCCGCACTGGTCGAACAGCTCTCCGCCGCCGCGCCTGGCAGCCTGCAGACGCGCATCCACGGCGACTTCCACCTGGGCCAGGTGCTGATTGCGCAGAACGACACCTACCTGGTCGACTTCGAGGGCGAGCCCGGCCTGCCGCTGGACTGGCGCCGGCGCAAGACCTCGCCGTTGCGCGATGTGGCCGGGCTGCTGCGCTCGCTGGACTACGCCGCGGCCACGGTCGGCACCGACCGCCAGGAGCGCACCCACAGCGAACTGCCGCCGCAGCTGGCCGAACGCCGCGCGCTGCTGCTGGAGCGCTTCCGTACCACCGCCAGCGAAGCCTTCCTGAACTGCTACCACCAGCACATGCAGGACTCGGGCACACCCTGGGTCGCGCCCGGCCAGCTGCAGCCGTTGCTGGACCTGTTCCTGCTGGAACGGGCGGCCTATGAGGTCGACTACGAAGCCGCCAACCGCGTGGCGTGGATCGACCTGCCGGTCAGCGGCCTGGCGCGCCTGCTGCGCAAGCTGCTGGCGCCGGGAGACCAGCCATGACCCCCGCCCATGGTACGAAGCCTGGCATGCTGCCGGTCCACGAGCTCGAGGCCTTGCTCGGTGCCCGCCACCATGACCCGTTTGCCGTGCTGGGTCCGCACCCTGACGGCGACGGCACGCTGGTGCGCGTCTGCCTGCCGGGGGCGACGTCGGCGCAGCTGACCGATGCGGGCGGCACGCCACTGGCGGAGATGGCGCTGCTGCACGGCGGCGGAGTCTTCGCCGCGCGGCTGCCACGCGAATACAAGGGCAGTGCGCCCGATTACCGGCTGCGCGTGCAATGGTCCGACGGCACCGGGCAGTGCAGCGCCGACCCTTACGCCTTTGGCCTGCTGCTGGGCGAACTGGACCTGCACCTGATCGCCGAGGGCCGCCACTTCGAGCTGGGCGCCTGCCTGGGCGCGCAGTGGCAGCGCGTGGACGGCATCGACGGCGTGCGCTTTGCCGTGTGGGCGCCGAACGCGCAGCGGGTCTCGGTGATCGCTGACTTCAACGGCTGGCACCCGGCGCGGCACCCGATGCGGCTGCGACACCCCAGCGGCATCTGGGAGCTGTTCATCCCCGCCGCGCTGGGCGCGCAGCCCGGCAGCCGCTACAAGTACGACCTGCGCGACCCGCACGGCACCGAGCTGCCGGACAAGGCCGACCCGCTCGCGCTGGCCACCGAGGCACCCCCGGCCACCGCCTCGGTGGTGACCGGACCGGACCAGGGCGCGCCCCCCTTCGCCTGGCATGATGCCGACTGGATGGCGCGCCGCAGCGCCGCTGATCCCTATGCCGCGCCGATGTCGGTCTATGAAGTCCATGCCCTGTCGTGGCTGCAGGCGGCCAACGACCCGCAACGCGGCTGGGACATCCTGGCCGAGAGGCTGGTGCCGTACGTGCAGGAACTTGGCTTTACCCATATCGAGCTGCTGCCGATCACCGAGCACCCGTTTGGCGGCTCCTGGGGCTACCAGCCGCTGTCACTGTACGCACCCACCGCGCGGCTGGGGCCGCCGCAGGCCTTCGCCGCATTTATCGACCGCTGCCACCAGGCCGGCATCGGCGTGATCCTGGACTGGGTGCCCGCGCACTTCCCGACCGATCCGCACGGGCTGGCGCGCTTCGACGGCACCGCGCTCTATGAGCACGAGGACCCGCGCGAAGGCTTCCACCAGGACTGGAACACCCTGATCTACAACCTCGGCCGCAACGAGGTGCGCGGCTTCCTGCTGGCCGGCGCGCTGCACTGGCTGGAGCACTTCCACGCCGACGGCCTGCGCGTGGACGCGGTCGCATCCATGCTCTACCGCGACTACAGCCGCGAGCCCGGCCAATGGGTGCCGAACCGCTTCGGCGGCCGCGAAAACCTGGAAGCCGTCGACTTCCTGCGCGAACTGAACGCCGTGGTCCACGAACGCTGCCCCGGTGCGCTGACCATCGCCGAAGAATCCACCGCGTGGCCCGGCGTGACCGCCAGCGTCGCCAGCGGCGGGCTTGGCTTCGACTTCAAGTGGAACATGGGCTGGATGCACGACACGCTGCATTATCTCGGGCACGAGCCCGTCCATCGCGCCTGGCACCACCAGGACATGACCTTCGGGCTGGTCTATGCGTGGTCCGAGGCCTTCGTGCTGCCGCTGTCGCATGACGAGGTGGTGCACGGCAAGGGCTCGATGATCGGCAAGGTGCCCGGCGACGAGTGGCAGCGCTTTGCCGGCCTGCGCGCCTACTACGGCTTCATGTGGGCGCACCCGGGCAAGAAACTGCTGTTCATGGGCGGCGAGCTGGCGCAGTGGCAGGAATGGAACCACGATGCCGAGCTTGACTGGGCCTTGCTGGACCACCCCATGCACCGCGGCGTGCACACGCTGGTGCGTGACCTGAACCGCCTCTACCGCGAGCTGCCTGCGCTGCATGCGCTGGATCACCGCCCGGAAGGCTTCCATTGGGTAGTGGGCGACGACAACCACAACAGCGTGTTCGCGTGGCTGCGCCGCGCGGGCCCATACAGCCGCGAGGTGGTACTGGTGGTGGTCAACATGACCCCGGTGCCGCGCCATGGCTACCGGCTCGGGGTGCCGTACGCCGGTGCCTGGCAGGAATGCCTGAATACCGATGCCGCCGTGTATGGCGGCAGCAATGTCGGCAACGGCGGCGCGGTAGCGGCAGTGGACGTGCCTTCGCACGGGCAGCCGGCTTCGCTCGCGCTGACGCTGCCGCCGCTGGCCACGCTGGTGCTGCGCTTCGATCCGGGTGGCGGCATCCAGGGCGCATCGCCATGAGCCGCCAGTTCGCGGACCGGCTGCTGCCGGGCAAGCCGTATCCCCTCGGGGCCCACTGGGACGGCCTGGGGGTCAATTTCGCGGTGTTCTCGGCCCATGCCTCGCGCATCGACCTGTGCCTGTTCTCCGACAACGGGCGCAAGGAGCTGGCGCGCCTGCGGCTGCCGGAATGCACCGACGAGATCTGGCATGGCTACCTGCCCAATGCGGCGCTCGGCACGCTGTACGGCTACCGCGCGCACGGCCCCTACGATCCCGCGCACGGCCACCGCTTCAACCCGCACAAGCTGCTGCTGGACCCGTATGCGCGCCAGTTGAGCGGCCCGGTGCGCTGGTCCGATGCGCTGTTCGGCTACCGCCTGCAAAGTGCGCGCGGCGACCTGACACCGGACCGCCGCGACAGCGCCCCCACCATGCCCAAGGCGGTGGTGGTCGACGAAAGCTTCCACTGGGGCGACGACCGCCCGCCCGCGGTGCCGTGGCCGTCCACGGTCATCTATGAAGCCCACCTGCGGGGCCTGTCGATGCTGCGCGACGACCTGCTGCCCAACCTGCGCGGTTCCTTCGCCGCGCTGTGCGACCCGCGCTTTATCGACCACCTGGTGCAGCTCGGCATCACCACCGTCGAGCTGCTGCCGGTCCACGCCATCCTGCAGGACCGCTTCCTGCTGGAGCGCGGACTGCGCAACTACTGGGGCTACAACACCATGGCGTACTTCGCGCCCGAGCCCGCCTACCTGGGCACCGGACAACTGCAGGAATTCAAGGTGGCGATGCGGCGCCTGCACGCGGCCGGCATCGAAGTGATCCTGGACGTGGTCTACAACCATACCTGCGAGGGCAACGCGCTGGGGCCGACGGTGTCGTGGCGCGGGCTGGACAACGCCAGCTACTACCGGCTGGTGCCGGGCGACGAGCGCCACTACATCAACGACACCGGCTGCGGCAATACGCTCAACCTGTCGCATCCGCGCGTGCTGCAGATGGTGATGGACTCGTTGCGCTACTGGGTGCAGTGCTACCACGTCGATGGCTTCCGCTTCGACCTGGGCACCACCCTCGGGCGCGAGGGCAATGGCTTCGATGCGGGCTCGGGCTTTTTCGATGCGCTGATGCAGGACCCGGTGCTGAGCCGCGTCAAGCTGATCTCCGAGCCGTGGGACCTGGGCCCGGGCGGCTACCAGCTTGGCAACCACCCGCCCGGCTTTGCCGAGTGGAACGACAAGTTCCGCGACGTGGCGCGCCGCTTCTGGCGCGGCGACGCCGGCCACCGCGGCGAACTGGCGGCGCGGCTGGCGGCCTCGGCCGACCTCTTCGACCGCCGCCACCGGCGCCCGTGGGCCAGCATCAACTTCATCACCGCGCACGACGGCTTCACGCTGGCCGACCTGGTCAGCTACAGCAACAAGCACAACGAGGCCAACGGCGAAGACAACCGCGACGGCACCGACGACAATGCCAGCGCCAACTGGAGTCCCGACGGCAGCGTCGAAGGCCCCACCGACGACCCCGCCATCCTGGCCTGCCGCGCGCGCGTGGCGCAGGCGCTGATGGCCACGCTGCTGCTGTCGCAGGGCACCCCGATGCTGACCGCCGGCGATGAATGGGGCCGCAGCCAGCAAGGCAACAACAACGCCTACTGCCAGGACGACGAGATCTCGTGGCTGGACTGGAAGCAGGCCCAGACGCCCGGCGCGCAGCCGCTGCAGCACATGGTGCGCCGCCTGCTGGGCCTGCGCCGGCGGCTGCACTCCCTGGCCGGCGACCGCTTCGCGCACGGGCGCGAGGAGCCGGCGCGGGGCATTGCCGATATTGCCTGGTTCGATACAGACGGCAAGCCGCCCACGCCCGAGGAATGGGCCGACCCGGAGATCCGCACGCTCGCGCTGCGGCGCGCGGCAGCGCCGCCCCAACCGGAGCGTGCGCAGCTGGGCTCGCTGGCTCAAGAGGAGGAGACCGATGCCGACACCGTGCAGGTGACCTTGCTGCTGCTCAACGCCGGCGATGCCGATGCCTCCTTCCTGCTGCCCGAGCCCGCGCTGGCCTGGACGCTGCTGTTCGACAGCAGCCGGCCCGACGCCACCGAGGCCGAACTCGCGGGTGAGGCGGTCGCCGACAGCCAGGTGGTGGCGGGCCACTCGCTGGTGCTGCTGGCGGCCCAGGCGCGCAGCCGCCAGAGCGCGCCCCAGGAAAGCCCGCCCCTGGGCGCGCCGCAGGAGGTACAAGCGTGAGCCGGCGCGCCACCCGCCACGACGCGCCCACGCCGCTGCATGCGCTGGCGCTGTGCGCGGGCCTGCTGCCCCGGTGGACGGATGCCTGGAACCAGCCCCAGACTGTCTCCGACGCCGCGCTGCGGCGCGTGCTGGACGGCCTGGGCCTGCCCGGCGCCACCACTGGCCAGTGCGAAGCGTCGCGCGCGTGGCTTGCCTCCGATGACGCCGCGCATGCACTGCCGCCGCTGGTCACCGCCGAGCGCGGCAAGCCGGTGGCGGTGCCGTGGCCGCATACGCTGCCGCAGCGGTCCTACCGCATGACGCTGGAAGACGGCGCCATCGTCACTGGCACCGCGGTGCGTGGCAACCATGACAGCGCGCGCAACAGCGACGGCACCATGCTGCTGCCTGCCATCGACGTATGCGGCTACCACCGCCTGGAACTGGGCGATGCGCACACCGTGCTGGCGATCGCGCCGCCGCGCTGCTACGGCGTTGCCGATGCGCTGCGGCACGCCGGCCGCGCGGGCGAACTGAGCCGGCCCTGGGGCCTGGCAGTGCAGCTCTATGGCCTGCGCCGCGGCGCGCCCTGCGGCATGGGCGACCTGAGCGCGCTGGCGCAGTGCTGCATCAGCGCGGCCGGCGCCAGCGCCGACGCGGTGGCCATCAATCCGCTGCACGCCGGCTTTGCCGCCCTGCCCGAGCGCTATAGCCCGTATGCGCCGTCCAGCCGCCTGTTCCTGAATCCGCTCTATGCCGACCCCGCCGTGCAATTCGGGCAGGCCGCGGTGGACGCGGCCGTCGCCGCGCTCGGCGCGGGCGAGGCGCTGCAAGCGCTGGAAGCCCGCAGCGAGATCGACTGGATCAGGCTGACGCCGCTGCGCTACGCCCTCCTGCGGTGGCTATGGGAGCGCAGCGAAACGCTGCTGCCGCGCGCGGCGCTCGATGACTGCGCCGCCTTTCGCGCGCGCGGCGGCACTGCGTTGCACGCGCACGCCTGCTACGAAGCCATCCAGGCCCGGCGGCTGGCCGACAGCGCCAACGGCATGAACCACAACGCCGCGCCTGACTGGCGCTGCTGGCCGGTCACGCTGCGCTCGCCCGGCGATGCCGCCGTGACGGCCTTTGCACAGGCCCATGCCGATGAGGTCACCTACCACGCTTTCCTGCAATGGATCGCCGCCGACGGCATGGCACGCGCGCAGCGCGCGGCACGCGGCGCGGGCATGGCGGTCGGCATCGTTTCCGACCTGGCGGTGGGCGCCGACCCTGGCGGCAGCCAGGCCTGGACGCGGCAACAGGAGATCCTGGCGGGCTTCCATGCCGGCGCGCCGCCGGACCTGTACAACCCGCTCGGGCAGGACTGGGGCGTGGCGGTGTTCTCGCCGCGCGGGCTGCGCCGCCGCGGCTATGCGGCCTTCCTGGAGATGCTGCGCGCCAACCTGGCCCATGCCGGCGGGCTGCGCATCGACCATGTGCTGGGGCTGGCACGCATGTGGCTGGTGCCGGCCGGTGCCCCGGCCAGCGAAGGCGCCTACCTGCGCTATCCGCTGCAGGATCTGCTGCGGCTGGTGGCGCTGGAATCATGGCGGCACCGCGCGATCATCATCGGCGAAAACCTGGGCACGGTGCCGCCGGAGCTGAATGCGGCGCTGTCGGCCCGTGGCGTGCTGGGCATCGACGTGCTGTGGTTCCAGCGCGAAGAGCGCGCGCCAGCCGATGCCGCGGAGGCAGCTCAGCGGGTGCCCGCCCCTGCGCCCGACGCCGTGCCGGCCTTCCTGCCTCCCGCAGCCTGGCCGCCCGATGCCGTCGCCACCACCTCGACGCATGACCTCCCCACAGTCACCGGCTGGTGGGCCGGCCGTGACCTGGCGTGGCGCGACCGGCTGCACCTGCTGGCGCCCGGCGAAACCCTTGCAGTGATGCAAGCCGGCCGTGCGCGCGAGCGCGGCGCGCTCTGGCAGGCGCTGTGCGAAGCGGGGCTGTGCAGCGGCGCCGCCGTGCCGGGCCCTGCCCATGCCCCGCTCGATGCCGTGCTGGCGTGGCTGGGCACGGCGCGCACCGCCATGCGCCTGGTGCCGCTGGAAGACCTGCTGGGCGAGGCCGAGCAGCCCAACCTGCCCGGCACCACCAGCGTCCATCCCAACTGGCAGCGCCGGCTCGATGCCGATGTACGTGCGCTGTTCGATACCCCGGTGGTGCGGGCGCGGGCTGACGCCTTGCGCGGCGGCCGGCACGGCGCACGCCATCCGCCGCCGCGCGCGTAGCCATCGGTCGCCCGCAATAAGTGCCGCCTGCAAGACCAGCGCCGCGATCTCCCTGCAGGGATTGCTCCATCCACTAAGCTTGACGCACGCACATGCGCAGGAGCCTCGCCATGAAGGAATCTATCCGGCCCGAGCATGCCGATGACACCCGTACCGCCCTCTCCGGCGCCAGCCTGCGCCGGGCCTTCCTCGACCACGTCTTCCATACCCAGGGCAAGCTGCCCGGCCACGCCAGCCAGAACGACCTCTACCAGGCCGCGGCGCATACCGTGCGCGACCGCCTGGTGCAGCGCTGGATCAGCACCGCCGAGGCCTACCTGGGCCAGCCCTCGCGCACCGTCGCCTACCTGTCGGCGGAGTTCCTGATGGGCCCGCACCTGGGCAACAACCTGATCAACCTGGGCATCTTCGACGAGGTGCGCGAGGCCATGGCCGCTGCCGGGCTGGATCTCGACCGCATCCTGGAGCAAGAGGTCGAGCCGGGGCTGGGAAATGGCGGCCTGGGCCGGCTGGCGGCCTGCTTCATGGATTCGCTGGCGACGCTGGAAATCCCCGCGCTCGGCTATGGCATCCGCTACGAATACGGCATCTTCCAGCAGACCATCATCGACGGCATGCAGGTGGAATCGACCGATACCTGGCTGCGCAACGGCAACCCCTGGGAGATCCAGCGCTCAGAGTGGGCCGTGCAGGTGCGCCTGGGCGGCCACACCGAACACTACACCGACGACCGCGGCCACTACCGCGTACGCTGGGTGCCGGCCAAGACCGTGGTGGGTGTGCCGTTCGACTCGCCGATCCTGGGCTACCGCGTCAATACCGTGAACACCCTGCGGCTGTGGCGCGCAGACGCCACCGAGGCCTTCGACTTCCATACCTTCAACCGCGGCGACTACCTGGGCGCGGTCAGCAAGAAGGTCACTTCCGAGAACCTGACCAAGGTCCTCTACCCCAACGACGAGACCAGCCAGGGCAAGGAGCTGCGGCTGGAGCAGCAGTACTTCTTCGTCGCCTGTTCGCTGCAAGACATGCTGCGGCTGCTCGCCGTTGACGGCATCCCGGTGACGCGCTTCCACGAGAAGTTCGCGGTGCAGCTGAACGACACCCACCCGGCCGTGGGCATTGCCGAGCTGATGCGGCTGCTGGTCGACGACCATGACCTGCCCTGGAACGAGGCCTGGCACATCACGCAGAATGCCTTTGCCTACACCAACCACACACTGCTGCCCGAGGCGCTGGAGCAGTGGCCGCTGCCGCTGTTTGCCCGTGTGCTGCCGCGCCATCTCGAAATCATCCTGGAGATCAACGCGCGCTTGCTGGACGAGGTGCGGATCCGCTTCTACGGCGACGAATCGCGCCTGGCGCGGCTGTCGCTGATCAATGAGTACGGCGAACGGCAGGTGCGCATGGCCAACCTGGCGTGCGTGGGCAGCCACGCCATCAACGGCGTAGCCGAGCTGCACTCGCGCCTGATGCGCGAGGACGTGCTCAAGGATTTCTACGAGATGTGGCCGGAGAAGTTCACCAGCATCACCAACGGCGTGACGCCGCGGCGCTGGCTGGCGCTGTCCAATCCGCGCCTGACGCGGCTGGTGTCGGAGGCGATCGGCGACGGCTGGATCTCCGACCTGGCGCAGATCCGCGCGCTCGAGCCATATGCCGAGGACGCGGGCTTTCGCGAACAATGGCACGCCGCGCGGCACCAGAACAAGGTGGCGCTGGCCGAGCTGGTCCGCGACACCACCGGCGTGGTGGTGGACCCGTCCTCCATGTTCGACGTGATGGTCAAGCGCATCCACGAATACAAGCGCCAGCACCTGGCGGTGCTGCATGTGATCGCGCTGTACCACCGCATCAAGTCCGACCCCGGCACCGAGGTCCAGCCGCGCACCTTCCTGTTCGGCGGCAAGGCTGCGCCGGGCTACGCCTATGCCAAGCTGATGATCCGCTTCATCACCTCGGTGGCCGACGTGGTCAACCGCGACCCGCAGATGCGCGACCGGCTCAAGGTGGTGTTCCTGCCCAACTTCAACGTCACCTACGGGCAGCGCATCTACCCGGCGGCCGACCTGGCCGAGCAGATCTCGCTGGCGGGCAAGGAAGCGTCCGGCACCGGCAACATGAAGTTCGCGATGAATGGCGCGCTCAATATCGGCACCATGGACGGCGCCAATATCGAGCTGCGCGAAGCAGTGGGCAACGACAACTTCTTCCCGTTCGGCCTGACCGCGCCGGAAGTCTATGCGCTGCGTGCAAGCGGCTACGACCCTGCCGCCTACTACCACAGCAACCCGCAGCTGCGCGCGGTGATCGACCTGGTCCAGCAGGGCTTCTTCTCGCGCGGCGACCCGGCGCTGTTCCGTCCGCTGTTCAACCCGCAGCAGATGCACGATCCCTACCTGCTGATGGCCGACTTCGCCTCATACATCGAGTGCCAGGAGAAAGTCTCGCAGGCCTTTGCCGAGCCGGCGCGCTGGCAACGCATGTCGGTGCTGTCATGCGCGCGCTCCGGGCGCTTTTCATCGGATCGGGCGATCCGCGAGTATTGCGAGCGCATCTGGCACATCGAGCCGGTGCCGGTCCGGCTGCTGCACCGCGCCAGCGGCGCGCCCTGGCAGGGTGAATCTCCGGTGCGCGCCGCGTAAGCGATGTGACGGGCACTGCGGGCGTGGGCTAGCGCACGTCCGCAGTGCGCCGGAAGTTTCTACAATGGCCCATGTAACAAAGCCCGCGCTGGCGGTAGCCCCCGCCAGCATGCGGCCTCGCAAAGCGTCGTTCTGCGGGCATGGAGTTCGCATCGTGCCAAAACCGGCCATCCGGCCGGCTCTCCCTTGGCACTTCCCACAGCTGTCCGGAAGCCAGGAGCCGAATTTGCACGCCAACCCGTTTCTTCTCGCCCCCGGCGCCCGCTCCGCCATGCCCAGCCTGGCCCCGCACGACTGCTTTGCGGCGCCCGCTGCCTTCAGGCAGCCGGGCCTGCCCTGCAACGACGAACCTGCGCACGAGTACCTGTTCGGGCCGGCCTGGCTGCCAGACGGCCGCGTGCGGTTCCGCCTGTGGGCCCCGGACGCAGCCGAGCAAGGCCAGGCGGTACGGCTGGAGATCGCCGGGCTCGGTCCGGTGCGCATGGCGGCCGGCGCCAATGGCTGGTTCGAGGCCATCGTTGCGTGCAGCAAAGGGGCACGCTACTGGTTCCGGCTTGACGACGGCACCACCGTGCCCGACCCGGCCTCGCGCGGGCAGGCCGACGATGTGCACGGGCCCAGCATCGTGCCCGCTCCCGACGCCGCTGGCGCCTTTGCGTGGGCGTGCCCCGACTGGCGCGGGCGCCCGTGGCATGAAGCCATCATCTATGAGATGCACGTGGGCCTGTGCGGCGGCCTTGCCGGCGCGGCTCGGCAGCTGCCGCGGCTGGCGGCGCTGGGCTTCACCGCGGTCGAGCTGATGCCGCTGGCGGAGTTCCCCGGCGCGCGCAACTGGGGCTATGACGGCGTGCTGCCATTCGCGCCGGAGTCCGCCTACGGCACGCCGGACGAACTGCGCGCGCTGGTGGACCGCGCCCACCAGCTCAGCATGATGGTGCTGCTGGACGTGGTCTACAACCACTTCGGGCCGGAGGGCAACTACCTGCACCGCTACGCCAGCGCGTTCTTCCGCGCGGACCGGCAGACCCCATGGGGGCCGGCCATCGATTTCCGCCGGCCGCAGGTGCGGCGCTTCTTCACCGAGAACGCGCGCTACTGGCTGGAGCAGTTCCGCTTCGACGGCCTGCGCCTGGACGCCGTGCACGCGATCGAGGACGAAGGCTGGCTGGCGGCGCTGCCCGGCGAGCTGCGCACCATGCTGGCCGAAGGCGACGGCGCCAACCGCCATCTCCACCTGGTGCTGGAGAACGACAACAATGATGCCGAATTGCTGGCCAAGGGCTACGACGCCCAGTGGAACGATGACGCGCACCATGCCCTGCACGTGCTGCTGACCGGCGAGGGCGACGGCTACTACCGCGACTACACCCGCTGCGCCGATGAGGGCGAGGATGCGGCTGCGGGGCGCGGCGAGCCCGCGCTGCGCCACCTTGCACGCGTGCTGGGCGAAGGCTTTGCCTACCAGGGCGAGCCGTCGGCGCACCGCGCTGCCGCCGCGCCGGGCGTGTCGTCAAGCGCGGACAGCGTGCGCCGCGGCCAGCCGAGCGCGCACCTGCCGCCCACGGCCTTCGTCTGCTTCCTGCAGAACCACGACCAGACCGGCAACCGCGCCCTGGGCGACCGGCTGGCCGGCCTGGCCGACCGCAATGCGCTGCGCGCAGCGGTGGCGCTGCAGCTGCTGTGCCCGCAGGTGCCGCTGGTGTTCATGGGCGAGGAAACCGGCTCGCAGCGGCCCTTCCTCTACTTCACCAGTCACCCGCCCGAACTGGCACAGGCCGTGCGCGACGGCCGGCGCCGCGAGTTTGCGGCTTCCGCGGCATTCCGCGACGATGCGCGCGCCGCGGCCATCCCCGACCCCAACGACCCGGCCACCTTCGAGGCGTCGCGCCCCGAGCTGGAGGACGACGGCGACTGGACACCGTACTACCACGAACTGCTCTCCGTCCGCCGCCGTGAACTGCTGGACCGGCTGGCCGGCTGCCAGTCGGCGGGCGTCGATATCCTGGGGCCGGCCGCGCTGTGCGCACGCTGGCGGCTGATGGACGGCATGGAACTGAGCCTGTGGCTGAACCTGGGCAGCGAAGCCGTGCCATGCACACGCCCGTGCCGCGACATGAGCGCGGCGCTGCATGAAAGCCTGCCCGGCGCCGCGGCCGAGCTGTCCGCCGGCATGCTGCCGCCGCTGGCCTGCGTCGCCACCATGTGCGAGCCCGCCGCGGCGCGCGCAAGATAATGCCCGCCGGCTTGCCGGAATCCCAGCCAGGCAGCCATGGCGATGGCGGCGACCATGACCTGCCCCGCGCCACCGCCCGGCTGCAGCTGCATCCGGGCTTCACCTTTGCCGATGCCGCCGCCGTCGTTGACTACTACGCCGCGCTCGGCGTCAGCCACCTGTACCTGTCGCCAGTGTGCAGCGCGCGCCCGGGCTCCACCCATGGCTACGACGTCACCGACTTCACCCGCGTGCGCGACGAGCTGGGCGGCGAGCCCGGCCTGAAAGCGCTGGCCGGGCGCGCCCGCGCCGCCGGCCTCGGCCTGGTGCTGGACATCGTGCCCAACCACATGGCGGCCGACGCCACCCACAACGGCTGGTGGCGCGACGTGCTGACCCACGGACGCGCCAGCCGCTGCGCCGCCAGCTTCGACATCGACTGGACCCCGCGCGACCCCGCCCTGCATGGCAAGGTGCTGCTGCCGATGCTGGGTCAGTCCTACTGGGACACGCTGGTGTCGGGCGAGCTGCAATGGGTGCCCGCCAGCGCAGAGGATGCCGCCCACCTGCGCTATTTCGAGCACTCGCTGCCGCTGGCGCCAGGCAGCGTGGATGCCGCGGCCGCAACCCAGCCCGGCTGGTACGACCCCGCGCAGGCCGAAGGCCGCACCCGGCTGCACGCACTGCTGGAGCGCCAGCACTACCGGCTGGCCTGGTGGCGCACCGCAGCCGCGGCACTGAACTGGCGGCGCTTTTTCGAGATCAGCGATCTCGTCGGCGTGCGCGAGGAAGACCCGCAGGTATTCGACGCCGTCCACGCGCTGGTCTTCCGCCTGCTGCGCGAAGGCTGGATCGACGGCGTGCGTGTCGATCATGTCGACGGCCTGGCCGATCCCGCTGGCTACTGCCGCCGGCTGCGTGCCGAACTGGACCGGCACGCCGCCGCGCGCCCGCCGTTGCTGCGGCTGGCGCACCCGTGGCTGGTGGTCGAGAAGATCCTGGGCCCGCGCGAACGCCTGGCGCCGGACTGGCAGGTCGATGGCACCACCGGCTACGACTTCATGGACGATGTGGCCGCCGTGCTGCACGACGGCAACGGCGAGGCGCCGCTGGGCGCGCTGTGGGCATCGGCCAGCGGCGATGCGCGCCCGTATGCCGCCCATGTCGAGGCGGCGCGGCACGAGGTGCTGGAGCGGCACCTCGTGACCGAGTACGAAGGCGCGGCCGCCTGCCTGCACGACTGCGCGAAGCAGGAGCCCGGCACACGCGACCTGACACGCGCGGCGCTGCGGCGCGCGCTGGCCGCGCTGATGGCGGCGGTGCCCGTCTACCGCAGCTACTTTGACGCGCAACCCGGCGCGCGCGACACCTCGGCCGCACAGGCCGACGACGCCATGCTGGACCAAGCCATGCAGGCGGCGCGCGCCGGCCTGGCCCCGGACGAGGCCGTGGCACTGGCCTTTATCGGCGGCTGCCTGCGCACGCCAGCCCCGCCCGACAGCGAAACCGGCGTGCTGCGCCGCCGCCTGCAGCAACTGATGCCCGCCCTGGCAGCCAAGGCCGGCGAAGACACGGCGTTCTACCGCTACGGGCGGCTGCTGTCGCGCAACGAGGTGGGCAGCGACCCCGCCACGCTGGCGTTGCCGCCGGCGCAGTTCCACGCGCGCATGGCGGCGCGGCGCCTGGCCTGTCCTCATGCCATGCTGGCCACTGCGACTCACGACCACAAGCGCGGCGAGGACACACGCATGCGCCTGGCCGTGCTGAGCGAGATGCCCGACGCCTGGGCCGATGCCGTGGCGGCATGGGAACGCGCGTGCGCACCGCTGCTGTCGACCCTGCCGCAGGCGCCCGACCCCGGCGACCGCCTGATGCTGTACCAGACTCTGGTCGGCGCGTGGCCGATGGAGGACATCGGCAAGCCTGCAGGCAGCAACACCGTCGACGCTTTCCTGGAGCGCGTGTCGGCGTGGCAGCTCAAGGCCATCCGCGAAGCCAAGCGCCACGGCAACTGGACCTGCCCGGACGCGGAATACGAAGCCGCGTGCGAGGCCTTCCTGCGTGCCATCGCGGCGAACTGGCCGTTGGGTGTGCTGGCGCATATCGGCCAGTTTGCGCAGCATATTGCCGTGGCCGGCGCCGTCAACAGCCTGGCACAGGTGCTGGTGCAGCTGACCGCACCGGGCATCCCCGACCGCTACCAGGGATGCGAAGGCTGGGACCTGAGCCTGGTGGATCCGGACAACCGGCGCCCGCCCGATTTTGCGCAACTGCGCGCGCGCCTGGGCTGCAGCGCTGGCTGGGCCCACTGGCTAACGCGCTGGCGCGACGGACGCATCAAGCAGCAGCTGATACGTCAGGTGCTGGCAGTACGCCGCGCCCAACCACGGCTCTTTGCCGACGGGCAATACAGCACGCTGGCGGCGCAGGGCGCGCTGGTGCCGCAGGTGCTGGCCTTTGCCCGCACCGCGGATGCGCACCAGGCCATCACGGTGGTGACGCGGCTGGCGGCCACGCAGGTCGACCCGACCATGCCGCGCATCCCGCCCGCGGGCTGGGGTGACACTATCCTGAACGTGGGTGCGCCGCAGCCCAGCCGCTGGACCGATGCGCTGACCGGCCATGTGCTGGACGCGCCCATGGGCCGGCTGCGCCTGCGCGAGGTACTGGGCGGCTTGCCGGTGGCGCTGCTGCTGCGCCAGCCATAAGCGGTCCCGGGCAACGCGAACGGTCGCGGTCTCAGGACTTCTGCGCCGCCGTGTGCAACACGATCGGCGTCAGCGGGCCGTGCGGATGGTGCGGCGTGCCATGCGGCGAGGCCTGGCCGTGCTGCGGCGGCTGCGCGCCGTCGTCCTTCGGCTCGCGCCTTGCCTGGCCGGGCGAAGCACCGCGTTCCTGCGGCAGGTAGGGCCGGATCACGACGGCCACGTAATCGTCCTCCTTGGGCGTGACGACGATATACGCCAGGCCCGACATCACCAGGCCCACCTCACCCAGCTCGGTCGCGATGCGCGCCACGATAAAGCGCTGCAGCAGCAGCGGGTTGACGCTGTCGTCAATCGCAAGTGCGGCCGTGCAGATGGTCAGGAAGCAGCGCTCGACCTCGCGGCACACCACCACCACCTCATCGAGGACGTAGCCCGAGCGGCTGGCGCGCACCAGCACCGATACCCCCGAGCTGGGCGCGGCACGGTGCCAGCCCGGCTTAACCTTGAAACTGGGCAAGGCCAGGCCGGAGCCGGTGTCCTGGGCCACGGTATTGAAGCGCTGGGCGAAGTCCGTGGGCGTCATCGCAAGCAGCTGGCGCTCCACCGGCGCCGAAGACACCGAGACGGACGAGGCCAGGACGACAGTGGACAGGATGCTGGCTAGGTTCATGACTACCTCGCAACGGATGAGCCGCTCCCCCCGGCTGCGCTGTCGGGCCCGGCGACACGCGGCGCACAGGGTGCCGCCGCGGCATCGGGCCGGCGTTGCGGGCTGTGCTCGCCGGCACTTGCCGCTCGCCAGTTTTTGCCAGCATTTCCTCCACTATAGACACGACGGCACGCAATCACACGACAGCGCGCAAGCATCGCGCCGATCATGCAGCGACGGCCTGCCGGCACGCGCACGGATGCCAGGAGACGGCACATGCAGTTTCTGCCGCGGCTGTAAAAACTACGCCGCGTGTGCCGCGCCGGCAGCGCCGCGCCTGCGCCGCAAGCCGCACAGGACCCAGCCAGGCACCGCCGGCGCCGGGGCCGGGAACGGAGCTTGCAGGTCTAAGGCAGATGCGGAGCAGGAATCGCCCTGCCCCGCCAAGTACAGGAGGATCGTCATGACACCACGCTCCCGCATCGCCCGCCTGGCGCTGCCTCTGGCGGTGCTGGCGATGGCCGCCTCCCAGGCCGTCACGGCCGTCCCGGCCGATGCGCCGGCAGCGCCGTCGTCCACGGGACGCACCGCCGCGCCGCGCGACACCGAAGCCGCCAGCGACCGCGCCATCACTGCCGAAGTCCAGGCCCGCCTGGCAAACACGCGCGTGCTGGACCGCGCCCGGATCCGTGTATCCACCACTGACGGCGTGGTCAAGCTGGAAGGTACCGTGCGCGACGATAAACAGCGTACGATGGCAATGGAACTGGCTCGTTCGGTGCGCGGCGTGAGCGCCGTGTCAGACGAGCTGCGCGCCGGTACCGACTGACCGGCAGCGCCATGCCAACCTCCATGGAGACGCCATGAGCACCCATCGCCAGCCCGACCATGACATCACGCGGCGCCGCAGCGAGCGCCCCGATCCGCACAAGGGCGGCCCCGACACCGAGCATGAACGCGGCAAGCCCGGGCGCGACCGCCGCCATGATGTCGAACGCGAGCACGACATTCCGGACGAGAACGGCGAGCCGCCTTCAGTCAGGCGCCGCGGCGGCCAGTCAGAAGAAAGCGAATCGCCGGTGGAGAACTACTGAATCCGCCGGGCCAACCGAACAGGAGGCACGATGAGCAAGACCGTACGTACCCACCGTACCGGCCCACGCCACGGTGACCGCGTGGGCGGCACAGCGCCCGTGCCGCGTGAAGGCGCGCAGGCCTCCGCCGGCCGCCGTTCGCGCGAGAACACCGCGTCCGGCGCCGCGCGCGCCGACGCGGGCCATATCCCGAGCACGCTCGACCCCGATCTCGAACAGGAAACCGACGATATCGAGGAAGAAATCGAGCAACGCGAGAATGAGGCCCACACGGCGCAGGATGAGGAAAGCCCCGAGGAAGAGATCGCCGATGAAGTGGTGCATGCCGCCGAAGACCTGCCGGCCGAAGTGCCGGTCGACAAGGCCGACCACACCGATGAGCGCGAGGAGCGCCCACCCCGCGCACCGCGTTAGATAGCGCCCGGCAAGGGCGTATCAGGGCGGCAAGACGAACGGCCGGCCCCGGTGCGCCCGGGACCGCCGTCTTTGTTTCAGGACGCTCATCGAAGCCGCCGTTATGTCGGCGCTGTGGGCACCTCAAAACGAGCCAGCAACGGCAGATGGTCGGAGGCCACGCGCGCCAGCGGCGAACGGTGGCTGGCCACCGACACCAGGTGCGCGCGCGGCGACACCCAGATGCGATCGAGCGCAAACACCGGCCAGCGCGACGGGAAGGTGGCGGTGTGCGGAGTGTGCTCGAAATACGCATGCAGCCAGCGCAACGGCCGGCCCCACAGGAACCACTCATTGACGTCACCGAGCAGGATGGTCGGCAACGGCGGCGCCGCGGCCACATAGTTGAGTAACTGCTGCACCTGGCGCCGGCGCTCGCCGGGGCGCAGGCCCAGGTGGGTGGCAATCACGCGCAGCGCGCTCTCCCGGCCTGACGCCGTGCACGCCAGCGTGACATCGATGGCACCGCGCGGCTCGCAGCCCTTCACCGTCAGGTCGATCTGGTTCACCGCCTGCGGCGCAAAGCGCGCCAGCAGCGCATTGCCATAATCGGCATTGCCGCGCACGCGCGTAAAACCCGAGACCACGTGCATGCCGGTATGGCCGGCCAGGTATTCCAGGGTATGGTCGTTGCTGCTGCCGGATTCCACCTCCTGCAGCGCGACGATATCGGCGTCCAGTTCTTCCAGCACCGCTGCGACGCGGTCCGGCCGATAGCGGCGGTCGGTGCCCACGGCGCGGTGGATGTTGTAGCTGGCCACCATCATGCTGGCAATGCCGGCCGCGTCCGCCGGCCGCGCGCAGTGCAGCGCTGCCCGCGCGCCGGCGACCGCAAGCGTGTCGCCGGGGTCACGCGCCTGGGCAGGATTTACAAGAGACGGTAAGTCCGGTTGCATTCGCATGGCCGGCAGCGCTGGCCGCCAGGCTCAGCTGCCATCCAGGAACGGGTTCGGCTTGCCGACGCGGCGGCCGAGGTCGGGGCTTTCCCAACGTGGGCCGCCCATGTACGGATCCGGGGCGCGCTGCATGGTCGTGTCAGGCACGCCAGGCTGCGCCGGCATGGTCGAAGGCTGGGCCTCTGGCGCGGGCGCCAGGTCGGTCCGGGTGGGCGCGTTGGCGCCCTGGGAATACGGGTCGAACTTGTCAGTGCTGCGCGCGCCTTGAGAATACGGGTCATAGGCGCCGCGCGGCGTGCCCGGCGCCTGCGCCATGGCGGGAATTGCGGCAGCGGCCAGGGCCACGGCTGCAAGGAGTCGGCAGGGGCGGATATGCTTCATGGTTACCTCCGTTGCACGCGATGTGCGCGCCAGTAGCCATGATCAAGCGAAAGGCGTGCCCGTACGCCCTTCGCTGTGCCAACCCTGCGCAAACCCCTTACGCGATGCCCACCTTGCCTGCTTCGGCATTGCCCCGCGCCAGCACCGGCACCAGCGCCGCGCCGGTATGGCTGGCCGCGTTGCGCGACAAGGCCTCCGGATCGGCCGCGCCGACAATGGTGCCGCCGCCCGCACCGCCTTCGGGCCCAAGATCGATGATCCAGTCGGCCTCGGCAATCACGTCGAGGTCATGCTCGATCACCACCACGCTGTGCCCGCCGTCCGTGAGCCGGTGCAGCACGCGGATCAGGCGCGCCACGTCGGCCATATGCAGGCCCACGGTGGGCTCGTCCAGCACGTACAGCGTATGCGGCGCCTTCTGGCCGCGGCGCGTGATGTCGTCGCGCACCTTGCTCAGTTCAGTCACCAGCTTGATGCGCTGCGCCTCGCCGCCGGACAGCGTAGGCGACGGCTGGCCCAGCGTCAGGTAGCCCAGGCCCACGTCCTTCATCAGTTGCAGCGGATGCGCGATGTTCGACATGGCCGAGAAGAACTCCACCGCCTCGTCGATCTCCATCGTCAGCACGTCGCCGATATTCTTGCCGCGCCAGGTGACCGCCAGGGTCTCGGGGTTGAAGCGCTGGCCGTGGCAGACATCGCACGCCACCTTCACGTCCGGCAGGAAGCTCATGCCGATGGTGCGCACGCCCTGCCCTTCGCACGCCGGGCAGCGCCCGTCGCCGGTGTTGAACGAGAAGCGCGACGCCGTGTAGCCGCGTGCGCGCGCTTCCAGCGTATCGGCAAAGAGCCGGCGAATGGTGTCCCACACCCCGATATAGGTGGCCGGGCATGAGCGCGGCGTCTTGCCGATCGGGGTCTGGTCCACTTCCAGCACGCGGTCGATCGATTCCCAGCCGGTGACGGCGTCGCAGCCATGCCAGTTGTGCTCGACGTTGAGCGGCTTCCTGGCGCTTGACTTCGCTGCCTTGGACTCGTCTTTCGCAACGTTGCGCGCGCGCCGGGTCGCCGGCGACGACAGCACCGAACGGCCCACCGCATCGAGCAGGTTGGTCATCAGCACATCGCGCGCCAGCGTGGACTTGCCCGATCCGGACACGCCGGTGATGGCCACCAGCCGCGACAGCGGAATGCGCGCCGTCACCTTGCGCAGGTTATGCAGCGATGCGCCATGCACGGTCAGCCATTCCGGCGGATCGGCGGGCTTGCCGGCGGCGCCGGGCTTCACCCTGCGCCTTGCCTGCAGCGGATGGATGATGGGGTGCGCCAGGAACTGTCCGGTGGTTGAGTCCGGCGACGCCGACAGGTCGGCCACGCCGCCCTGTGCCACCAGCGTGCCGCCGCGCTTGCCCGCACCGGGGCCGATATCGATGATGTGGTCGGCACGGCGGATGGTGTCTTCATCATGCTCGACCACCACCAGCGTATTGCCCTTGTCGCCCAGCTTGCGCAGCGCGTCCAGCAGGATCTGGTTGTCGCGCGGATGCAGGCCGATGGTGGGCTCGTCCAGCACGTAGCAGACGCCCTGCAGGTTGCTGCCCAGCTGCGCGGCCAGGCGGATGCGCTGGGCCTCGCCGCCAGACAGGCTTGGCGCGGCGCGGTCCAGGCTGAGATAGCCCAGCCCCACTTCCTCCAGGAACTGCAGGCGGCTGCCGATCTCGCTGATGACATCGCGGGCGATCTCGGCATCGCGCCCCGTGAGATGCAGGCCATTGACCCAGCGGCGGGTATCGGACACGGTCCACTGCGCCACGTCGACGATGGCGTTCTCGTCAAAGGTCACCGCGCGCGCGACCAGGTTCAGGCGCGTGCCGTGGCAGTCCGGGCACGGCGTGTCGACCACGCCTTCGGGTTCCTGCTCTTCCGACGGCAGGCTCTGCTCGCGGCCGCGGTTGTCGTCCGCCAGCACGGTATCGTCGAACGCCGCGCGCTGCTCGCGCGTCAGTGCCAGCCCGGTGCCCACGCAGGTGGTGCACCAGCCGTGCTTGCTGTTGTACGAGAACATGCGCGGGTCCAGCTCAGGGTAGCTGGTGCCGCACACCGGGCAGGCGCGCTTGGTCGAGAACACCTTGACCTCGCCCACGTGCGCGGTGCCGCCGTTGTGCATGGCGTCGTGCAGGCCGTCCAGCGGCGCCAGCAGGTGCATCACGCCCTTGCCGGCCTCAAGCGTTTGCGCCAGCAGCGCGCGCAGCTCGGCCTCGTTCTCGGCCGACACCACCAAGTCGCCTACCGGCAACTCGATAGTGTGCTCGCGAAAGCGGTCCAGCCGCGGCCACGGGTCGACCGGCAGGAATTCGCCATCGACACGCAGGTGCGTATTGCCGCGCGCCTTGGCCCACTTGGCCAGGTCGGTATAGACGCCCTTGCGGTTGACCACCAGCGGCGCCAGCAGCCCCACGTGCTGGCCGCGATGGTCGCGCAGCAGCTGAGCGGCGATGGACTCCGGGCTCTGCGATGTCACCGGCGCGCCGTCATGCACGCAATGCTGGATGCCCAGCTTGACGTACAGCAGGCGCAGGAAGTGCCAGACTTCGGAAGTGGTCGCCACCGTGCTCTTGCGGCCGCCGCGCGACAGGCGCTGCTCGATCGCCACCGTGGGCGGGATGCCATAGACCGCATCCACCTCGGGCCGGCCCGCCGGCTGCACGATGGAGCGGGCGTAGGCATTGAGCGATTCCAGATAGCGGCGCTGGCCCTCGTGGAACAGGATGTCGAAGGCCAGCGTCGACTTGCCCGATCCGGACACACCGGTGACCACGTTGAACTTGCCGTGCGGGATATCGACGTTGAGCGCCTTCAGGTTGTGCTCGTGCGCATTGACGATGCGCACCACGTCCTCGCCCTCCACCGCGCGGCGCGCGCGCCGTGCCTGCAGCGCGGCCTGCAGCGGCACGCCTTCTATCTCGGCGCGCTCGGCTGCCAGCGTGCCGGCTTCGCCGAGCGCCGCGTCATAGTGGATCAGCGCCTGGCCGGTATGCGATTCGGCGCAGCGCTTCACGTCTTCCGGGGTGCCGGTGCAGACCACGCGCCCGCCGGCGTCGCCGCCCTCGGG
This sequence comes from Cupriavidus sp. GW823-FHT06D04, assembly GCF_058795055.1. Taxonomy (NCBI): domain Bacteria; kingdom Pseudomonadati; phylum Pseudomonadota; class Betaproteobacteria; order Burkholderiales; family Burkholderiaceae; genus Cupriavidus; species Cupriavidus sp. GW823-FHT06D04. The sequence goes on from NZ_JBXAHL010000024.1 coordinate 48,936, forward strand.
GCCAAGGTCGATCAGCCAGTCAGCGGCGCGGATCACGTCCAGGTTGTGCTCGATCACGATCAGCGAATGGCCGCTGTCCAGCAGCTTGCCGAAGGCGCGCATCAACTTGGCGATATCGTCGAAGTGCAAACCCGTGGTCGGCTCGTCGAACATGAACAGCCGGCGCGGGATGGCGCTGGGCCGGGTCCGCGACGGCGTTGCCTGCGCCGCTTCGGCAAGGAAGCCGGCCAGTTTCAGGCGCTGCGCCTCGCCCCCCGACAGCGTCGGCACCGGCTGGCCCAGCTTCATGTATTCCAGGCCGACATCAACAATGGGCTGCAGCACGCGCAGCACCGCGGGGTCGGCGGCAAAGCAGGCGGCGGCTTCGCTGACCGTGAGCTCCAGCACGTCGGCAATGCTCAGCAAGCGCGGCGGCTGGCCGGGGGCGGCGCGCTCGATCTTCACTTCCAGCACTTCGGGGCGATAGCGGGTGCCGTCGCAGTCCGGGCAGCGCAGGTAGACATCGCTCAGGAACTGCATCTCGACATGCTCGAAGCCCGAGCCGCCGCAGGTCGGGCAACGCCCGTCGCCCGAGTTGAAGCTGAAGGTGCCCGCGGTGTAGCTGCGTTGCAGCGCCATCGGGGCCTTGGCGAAGATCTTGCGGATCTCGTCGAACGCGCCCACGTAGCTGGCCGGATTGGAACGCGCGGTCTTGCCGATCGGCGACTGGTCGACAAAGACCACATCGTCGACTAGGTCGGCGCCGGTCAACTGGCGGAAGGCGCCCGGCGACTCGGTGGCCTTGCCGAAGTGCCGCGCCATGGCCGGATGCAGCACGTCCTGCAGCAGCGTGGACTTGCCCGAACCCGACACGCCGGTCACGCACACCAGCCGCTGCAGCGGGATCTCGACCGTGACATCCTGCAGGTTGTGCTCGGTGGCGCCTTCCAGCACGATGCGCGGCAGGTTGGCATCCACCGACCGGCGCTGCCAGTGCGAGGCATCGGCCACGCGGCGGCGCCCGCCCAGGTATTCGCCGGTCAGCGTGCCGGCATTGCGGATATCCGCCGGCGTGCCGTCGAAGATGATATTGCCGCCACGCTCGCCGGGGCCCGGGCCCATGTCGATCAGTCGGTCGGCAGCCAGCATCACCGATGGATCATGCTCAACCACCACCAGCGTGTTGCCCGCATCGCGCAGCCGGTGCATGGCCTCGACAATGCGGTTCAGGTCGCGCGGGTGCAGGCCGATGCTGGGCTCGTCCAGCACGAACAAGGTGTTGACTAGCGAGGTGCCCAGCGCCGTGGTCAGGTTGATGCGCTGCACCTCGCCGCCGGACAGCGTGCGGCTCTGGCGGTCCAGCGTCAGGTAGCCCAAACCCACGTCGCACAGGTATTTCAGGCGCGTACGCACCTCGGCCAGCAGCAGCTTGAGGGCATCGTCCAGCATCGCGCTGGGCAGCGTCAGTCCGTCGAAGAAACGGCGGATGCGCTCGATCGGTAGCAGCATCAGGTCATGCACGGTTAGGCCGGGCAGCGCCTCCAGCTGGGTGCGGTCCCAGTCCACCCCGCGCGGCAGGAAGCGGCGCGGCGGCGCCAGCACGGCGTCGGCATTGTCCTTCGAGCCCAGGCGCCACAGCAGCGACTCGGTCTTCAGGCGTGCGCCGCCGCAGGTTTCGCACGGCGTGTAGCTGCGGTACTTCGACAGCAGCACGCGGATGTGCATCTTGTAGGCCTTCGACTCCAGGTAGTTGAAGAACCGCATCACGCCGTACCAGTGCTTGTTCCACTGGCCGGTCCAGTCCGGCGAGCCATGGATGACCCAGTGGCGCTCGGCCTCGGTCATCTCGGTCCAGGGGGTGTCGCGCGGGATGCCGGCCTTGGCCGCGTAGCGCATCAGGTCATCCTGGCACTCCTTCCACGCCGGAGTCTGCATCGGCTTGATCGCACCGCCGCGCAGCGTCTTGCGCGCGTCGGGGATCACCAGGCCAAGATCGACGCCGATCACGCGGCCGAAGCCGCGGCAGGTCTCGCACGCGCCGTAGGCGGAGTTGAACGAGAACAGCGCCGGCTGCGGGTCCGCATAGCGCAGGTCGCTGTCCGGGCTGTGCAGACCGGTGGAGAAGCGCCATACGGGGCCTTCGTCGCCGTCAGCCAGCACATAGATGTTGACGCGGCCGCCGCCGCGCTTGAGCGAAGCTTCGATCGCCTCCACCACGCGCACCTTCTCGGCATTGCCGATGCGGAAGCGGTCCGCCACCACATCGAGCAGCTTGCGTGCGCCGGTGGGCGACTGCACCACGCGCTGCGCCTGCACGCGCGTATAGCCGCTGACGGACAGCCACTGCTGGACCTCTTCGTCGGTGGCGGACTCGGGCAGCTCGACCGGAAAGGTCACCACGAGCCGCGCATCGTGATGCGGCTGGCCCTCGGCCGTGCGCGCCAGCAGCTCGGCGTAGATGGTTTCGGGCGAGTCATGGCGCACCGACAGCGCGGTCTGCTTGTCGAACAGCTCCGCCGCGCGCGCATAGAGCAGCTTCAGGTGGTCGTTCAGCTCCGTCATCGTGCCCACCGTCGAACGCGAGCTGCGCACCGGGTTGGTCTGGTCGATGGCGATGGCGGGCGGCACCCCGTCCACGCGCTCCACCTGGGGCCGGTCCATCCGGTCCAGGAACTGGCGGGCGTAGGCGCTGAAGGTCTCGACGTAGCGGCGCTGGCCTTCGGCATAGAGCGTGTCGAACACCAGGCTGGACTTGCCCGAGCCAGACGGCCCGGTCACCACGGTCATCTCGCCGGGTCGCAGGTCGAGATCGACATTCTTGAGGTTGTGCTGGCGGGCGCCGCGGATGCGGATTAGCTGCTTGCTCGACACGATTTCTCTTTTCGAATCAGGACGTTAAGGAGGGGTCAGGAGGCGGCCCGACCACTGTACATCCATACAGTCTATCAGGTTGGAAAAGAATTGGTATCGATCACGTCGCCCGGAATCAGACAAGTGACGGTGCGGCGCGAGAGGCGAGCGGCTTTCATGGACGTTCGCCCCAGGCCAATGCCTGACTTTCGCTGTATTGCTATTTATCGATTACCGATATACGATATGATCCAGTCATTCAGATGTTCCGACACCGCTGAACTGTTCGCGGGCCGCTGCGTACCACGCTTCGGCAATATCCGCGCCGTGGCCGAACGCAAGCTGCGGCTGCTGCAGAGTGCGTCGACGCTGGAGTTCCTGCGCTCCCCGCCGGGCAATCGCCTGCAGTTACTGGCGGGCGACCGCAAAGGCCGCTACAGCATCCGCATCAACGAACAGTGGCGAATCTGCTTCATCTGGACCCACGACGGCCCGGCGGCCGTTGAGATCATCGACTATCACTGAGGAAGACTGACATGGTTCGCTTCAAGGACGGCATGCGTCCCATCCACCCGGGCGAAATCCTGCGCGAGGATTTCCTGGTACCGCTCAACATGAGCGCCAACGCCCTGGCCCTCGCGCTGCGCGTGACCGCGGCGCGCATCAACGACATCGTCCGCGAGCAACGTGGCATCACGCCGGACACCGCCCTGCGCCTGGCGCGCTATTTTGGCGGCGATGCGCAGTCGTGGCTGAACTTGCAGCTGGACTATGACCTGAAGGTCGCGCAGCGCGACCACGGCGAGCGGATCATGGCGGAAGTGGCGCCGCGCAATGCGGCGGCGGCCGGTCAGCCGGCTGCGGAAAAGTAGAGAACGGTGTTACCGGGGCGACGCTGGGCACGCCGCCCGGTCCATCACCCTATCGCATCAGCGTTTCCGCCAGCGCCCGGAAGGCGCGGAACGTGATCGGATTGTTGGCCGCGTTGCCGGCCACGGGGTGCGACGCGTAGCGCACGATGGTCAGCTCGGCCTTGGGGTCGATATAGATGCGCTGGCCATGGATGCCGGCGGCCTGGAACATGCCGTGGCTGTCGTGCGAGACCCACCACATGTCGCGATAGCTCCAGCCCGGCAGCACCGGCGCGCTGGCCGACCTGGCAAACTGGTCCCGGTCGCCGCCACCGCGGATATCCGCCACGACCGAGGCCGGAATGATCTGCTTGCCATTGAAGCGCCCGTTGCCGCGGATGGTCTCGCCAAAGCGCGCGAGGTCGCGCAGCGTGGTGTTCAGCCCGCCGCCGCCCGACTCCGTGCCGATGCTGTCCACGGTGAAGTACGCATCCTGCTCCGCACCCATCGGTTGCCAGATCCGCTCCGAGAGCAGCTTGGCCAGCGATTGGCCCGAGGCCCTGCGCACGATCCACGCGAGCACCTCGGCATTGACCGTCTTGTACGCAAACACAGCATTGTGGTCGCCTTCCTTCTGCAGGGTCTTCAGGAAGTCATAGAAACTCCCCGGGCCGCTGTAGCCCGCCGGGCGGCCCAGCATGCCGCCCGCACGCGCGTAGTCCCACACCTCTGCCTTTGGATTGGCATAGTCCTCGGAGTAGCGCACGCCGATGGTCATGTCCATGACCTGCCGCACCGTGGCGTCACCATAGGCCGTGCCAGCCAGCTCGGGCAGGTAGCGCGTCACCGGTGCTGCTGGGTCGAGCTTGCCGTCCGCTGCAAGCATCGCGGCCAGCGTGCCGACGAATGACTTCGTGACCGACATGGCGATATGGGGCGTGTGCCCGTCAAGCGCGCCGAAATAGCGCTCATAGATGACCTTGCCCTTGTGCATCACCAGGATGCCGTCGGTGTAGGTCAGCGCCAGCATCTCGTCGAAGGTGCGGCGGGTGCCATCGACATCGGTGAATGCCACCGCGCCGATGTCGCGTTCCGCACGCGGCAGCGCGCTGGCCGGGCCGGCGCCGCGCCAGACGGACGCGGTCGGCACCAGTTCACGGATATGCGAGAACAGCCAGCGATTGCGCGGGAACCTGTCGGCGCCCGGCGTATGCGTGATCAGCTTGTCCGGCGGCGGGGGGAAGCCCTGCATCCAGCCCAGGCGGTTCGGGTCGCTGTCCAGCGCGGCGACCAGCGTCGGCGCCGCGGCTGCCGGGGCGGCCGCACTCCCGGCGGTGCTGCCGGCGCTCTGGCTCCAGGCCGGCAGGCTGGCCGCGCACAGCGCCATGCATGCTAGGCGGCGCCAGGGGCGCGAGGATTCCGGAAGGGTCTTCAACGACATGCTGTCTCCTTGCTTTGTTTTGATTGAGGGATTGCCGCCCGCAGGGCTAGCCCGCCTGCGCATCCGCGCCCTGCTGATGCTCGATCAAAGCCGCGGTCAGCTTGTCGATGCAGCGATCCAGCGTCTGCACTTCCGCTTCCGTCAGCACGGAGAGAAACATCTTCTCCAGCACGTCGCCGCGCTGGTACGTCTGCGCGACCAGTGCTTCGCCCGCCGCTGTCAGGTAGAGGTTCAGCTGCCTGGCATCGGCCTCGCCGACTTCACGGCGCAGCAGGCCCCGCTTTGCCAGCGCGGTGACCAGCTTGGAAGTCACCGTTTTCTCCAGCAGCACCAGTTCGATCAGGCGCGTCAGCGTCAGGCCCGGCTCCAGCCCGGCAAAACGCAGCACACGCAACTCCCGCAGGCCGATGCCGAACTCGCGCTCGTAAAAGCCGGAGGCAGAGCTCTTGGTCATTTCACAGAGGCGGTTCAAGCGGAACGACATGAATTCCAGGATGGAATCGGTGGTGCTGGCAGTGTTGGACATGGGAACAGGTGATCAGGCGGCCAATAGATTCTATGGGCAATAGTTTCCATCAGCAACTAACCAAGGGTAAATACGGTTCGACGGGCTATCGCCTGGCAAAAGAAAAGGCCCGCCCCAGGATTCCTGGCAGCGGGCCTGTGCAGGCAGCGCGGCGGCTGCCTTCAGTACTCAACCGCGATCAGTCAAGCAGGTGCCCCATGCGCGTGCGCTTGGTGGCCAGGTACTTCTCGTTCTCGGCGTTGGACGGCACGATGTGGCGTAACTGCTCCGAGACCGTGATGCCGGCTTTCTCGAGCGCGGCGGCCTTGAGCGGATTGTTGCTCATCAGGCGCACGGACTTGACGCCCCACTGGTGCAGCAGATCGGCGGCAAAGGCGTAGTTGCGCGCGTCGATTTCCTGGCCCAGGGCCAGGTTGGCGTCGACCGTGTCGAGCCCGCCGTCCTGCAGGCGGTAGGCGCGGATCTTCTCGGCCAGGCCAATGCCGCGGCCTTCATGCCCGCGCAGGTACAGCAGGATGCCGCGGCCTTCGGCGGCGATCTTTTCCATCGCGAGCTCGAGCTGCGGGCCGCAGTCGCACCGGCAGGAACCGAAGACGTCGCCGGTCAGGCATTCGGAATGCATGCGGATCAGGACGTCATCGCCCGTCACATCGCCCACGCTGAGGGCCAGGTGTTCGATGCCTGAATCGGCGCCCTTGAAGGCGTGCGCCGTAAAGTCGCCGAATCGCGTCGGCAGGCGCGCCGAGTCGATCAGCTCAATTTCTGTGTCATTCATACCGGAATTCGTGGTCAAAAGGCGGGGGCGCGGCCCGGCACCGCCGACATTATGAGCGGAATTGCGCCTTCGCGCTCGGATTCCCCGCCGTGGCGGGACGGGGCGGCCGTCGGCGAAGTCCTACAGCAGTACGCGCGATCCACTTATGCAGCCGCTTCAGCCGGGTCGGTAGACTCGGTTTACAGGACATCGCCAGAGCCGTCCCAGGCATCCGAAGCGCATTGTGCATCACCTGACGGCGGCCCTCGGCCCCAGCAGGAGCAGGCATGACCGGTAATCCCTTGAACGCTGAGCAAGCCAGTACCAAGATCGCAGCACTGTTCGATACTAGGTCGGCAGCCAGCGACGCCGCCGAACGGGTCTCCCATGAGGCCCACCTCAAGCGCGGGCAGGTGCGGCTAGTGCACCCATACGAAGCGCACTTCGGCCGCAAGCTGGAGCCCGAGGACGACGCCATCGCGCGCACCGCGGTGCGCTCGCACCTGATGATGGGTGCGCTGGGCGTGGTGATCGGGCTGGCCATTGTCGGCATCCTGCACCGGCAGGAGGTCGAGGCCGTCATGGACAGCCCGGGCCTCGCCGCCGGGGCGGCCATCTTCCTGGGCCTGGTGTCCGGCATGCTGCTGGCGGGGCTGATGACCGCGCGGCCGGACCATCAACTGGTGATTACGCCGGTGCGTGAGGCCGTGCAGCATGGCCGCTGGGCGCTGCTGGTACACCCGACCACGCCGCAGCAATGCCACGAAGCCTTGCGCTCACTGCGCAATACCACCGCCGAGGTGCTCCGGACAGCCTGATCAGGGCTCGACCGAAGGCTCGCGCTTGAGGGTGCGCAGCACAAAGGTCGAGCGGCTGTGGCGCAGGCCAGGCAGCTTGTAGAGCTTGTGCCGCAGGAATTCCTCATAGCCCAGGGTCCCCGCCACGGCGACCTTGATCAGGTAGTCATATTCGCCCGTCAGCAAGTGGGCCTCCATCACCTCAGGCAATTCCGCCAGGGCCTTGCCGAAGCGGTACAGCATGTCGTCGTCGTGCCGCTCGAGCGTGACCTCGATCAGCACGGTATCGGGCAAGCCCAGCGCCTTCTGGTTCAGCAGCGCGGCGTAGCCTTCGATCACCCCGCTTTCTTCCAGCGCGCGCACGCGGTTCCAGCAAGGCGTGGCCGACAGGCCGACTTGCTCGGCCAGCCGCGCATTGGACAGGCGGCCATCACGCCGCAGTTCACGCAGGATGCGCCGGTCGGTGTCGTCGAGTTTGGGAGGCTGTGCCATCGCAATCGCTCACAAGAAAAGAAACATCCTCAAATTCTGCCATACATGGATACCTATTCTTCAATATGATCCATGTCGGAGAAAATAGAGAAGCCAATTTCGGGCAACGGCTGGTAAATTTACCCTATCGAACGACCTGCCGGAAACGACACATGCCAGCCACCACCCTCCCCACCCTGCGCCTCTCGCTGCGACTCGATACCGCCGACCTGTTCGGCGCCATGGAATGGGTGCTGGCCAATGCGCGCCGTACCGGCCTGGCGCCGGCGCAACTCAGCTTCGACGCCGCCACGCAGGCCGTGCTGCATGCCACCCTGACGGCGGAGGATTCCGGCCTGCTGTGGCTGTTCCTGCGCCGCCTCGACAATGGTTTCGACGTGGAACTGCTGATTGCCGACGTGGATGACCCGGACAGCGACGCCATGGCAGAGGCTGCGCCGCGCGCCGCCACGCGCCGCACCGACCGCGAGCCGGCCCTGGCCCTGTCCGCGTGACCCGGGCCTAAGCAGCCTGCGGCAGCAGCTCGATCCCATCGAGCTGCGCCGCGCACGTATCGCGCACGATCGAGACAAAGTCCGCCACATAGGGCCGGCGCGCCATCGCCGCCGGCACCGTGGCGTAGAGCTCGCTCCACAACCCTCTGGCGCCGATGCGCTTGGCCAGCACGTAGTCGTGGTCAACGTAGTTCTTCACGCCCCAGTTGGGCAGCGCCGCCACGCCGCGGCGGCTGGCTACCAGCTGCAGCACCGCCACCGTCAGTTCCGCCGTGCGCCGTTCCAGGTGGATACCGGCAGGCTCCAGCACCTCGCGGATCAGGTCGATGCGCTGCTCCGGCACTGGATAAGTAATCAGCGTTTCGCCGGCCAGGTCCCCGGCTTCGATGCGGCGCTTGTTGCGCAGCCGGTGTTCATTGGCGATGACCGCCAGGATCTCGAAGCGGAACAGCGGCGCCACCTCCAGCCCGCGCCGGGCCGCCGGCAGCGAGCCGATCACCATGTCGGCGCGGCCGTCGCTGAGCAGCGCGATCGGGTCGGCGTGGAAGCCCGCCACCAGGTCCACCTCCACTTCCGGCCAGCGGCGGCGGAACTCATCCATCACCGGCATCAGCCAGTCAAAGCAGGTATGGCATTCCAGCACCACGCGCAGCTCGCCGCGGGTGTCGCCCTTGAGCCGTTCGATATCGCGGTCGGCCGCGCTGACCGCGGCCATCACCTCGCGCGCCAGCGCGAGCAGGCGTTCGCCCGCCGGCGTGAAGCGCAGCCCCTGGCGCGTGCGGTCGAACAGCGGCAGCCCGTAGTGCGATTCGATCGCCTTGATCTGGTGCGATAGCGCTGACTGGCTGACATGCACGCGCTCGGCCGCGGTGGCCAGCTTGCCGGACTCGGCAATCGCCACCAGCGAACGCAAATGGCGGACTTCGATCATGTCGTGCCCCCAACCTGCCGCCCGCCCATCTTGATATGAAACTGATTCATACGTTGTTTAAAACTTGTCGCTTGATTCATTTTACGGGCAAACCGACACTGTGCGCCAGACATCTTCCGGAGCAACATCCATGGCACGCACCCATATCCTCGGCTTTCCCCGCATCGGCGAACGCCGCGAACTGAAATTTGCACAAGAAGCGTTCTGGCGCGGCGACCGCACCGAAGCCGAGCTGCGCGACGTAGCCGCGCAACTGCGCCGCCGCCACTGGCAACTGCAGGCCGACCGCGGCCTGGACACCGTCGCCACCGGCGACTTTGCCTATTACGACCAGATGCTGAGCCTGACCGCGCTGCTGGGCGCGCTGCCGCGCCGCTTCGGTTTCGATCCGGCCCAGCTCACGCTGACGCAGTACTTCGAGCTGGCGCGCGGCAACCGCGAGCAGCCGGCCATGGAAATGACCAAGTGGTTCGACACAAACTACCACTACCTGGTCCCGGAACTGGACGCCGAGACCACGTTCGACGGCGGCCCGGCATGGTTCTTCGAGGAAGCCGATGAGGCGCTTGCGCTTGGCCTGCGCGCCCGCCCGGTGCTGATCGGGCCGGTCACCTACCTGTGGCTGTCCAAGAGCCATGTGGCGGGCTTTGACCGCCTGACGCTGCTGCCGCAACTGCTGCAGGGCTATCGCCGCATCCTTGGCCAGCTCAAGGCGCGCGGCATCGAATGGGTGCAGATCGACGAGCCGGCGCTGTGCCTGGACCTGGAGCCGGCCTGGCTCGACGCGTTCGACACCGCCTACGCTGCCTTGCGCGAAGCCGGCCCCAAGCTGCTGCTGGCCACCTATTTCGACACCGCCGCCGACCATGCGCAGCGCGCCGCTGCGCTGCCGGTCGATGGCTTCCATATCGACCTGGTGCGGGCGCCGGAACAGCTGGCAACGTGGCAGGCCGCGCTGCCCGCGCACGCCGTGCTGTCGCTGGGCGTGATCGACGGCCGCAATATCTGGGGCACCGACTTGCGCCGGGTGCTGGACACCCTGCGCCCGGTGCAGGCCGCGCTGGGCGAGCGCCTGTGGCTGGCACCGTCGTGCTCGCTGCTGCATGTGCCGGTGTCGCTCGCGCATGAAGTGCGCCTCGATGCCGAGCTGAAGTCGTGGCTCGCCTTCGCCACCGAAAAGCTCGACGAACTGTCCGTGCTGGCCCGCGCGTTGAACGAGGGCGACGCCGCCGTCGCCGAAGCGCTGGCAGCATCCGACGCCGCGCAGGCCTCGCGCCGCGCCTCGCGCCGGGTGGTCAACCCGCGTGTGCAGCAGCGGCTGGCAGCCGTGAGCGCCGGCATGGCCAACCGCGCCAGCCCCTTTGCCGAGCGCATCGAGCGCCAGCGCCAGGCGCTGCAGCTGCCGCTGTTGCCGACCACCACGATCGGCTCGTTCCCGCAGACCGCCGCCATCCGCCAGACCCGCGCCGCCTTCAAGCGCGGCGAGATCGGCGCGCTCGAATACCTGGAGCGCATCCGCGCCGAGATCGCCGTGGCCGTACGCAAGCAGGAAGCACTGGGGCTGGACGTGCTGGTGCACGGCGAAGCCGAGCGCAACGACATGGTCGAGTACTTCGGCGAGCAGCTGTGCGGCTACGGCTTTACCGAGAACGGCTGGGTGCAGAGCTATGGCTCGCGCTGCGTCAAGCCGCCGGTGATCTACGGCGATGTGTACAGGCCCGAGCCGATGACGGTCGATACCGCCCGCTATGCGCAATCGCTGACCGAGCGGCCGATGAAGGGCATGCTCACCGGCCCCATCACCATGCTGCAGTGGTCCTTCGTGCGTGACGACCAGCCGCGTGCCACCACCGCGCGCCAGCTGGCCCTGGCCATCCGCGATGAAGTGTGCGACCTGGAGCAGGCCGGCATTCGCGTGATCCAGATCGACGAACCCGCGCTGCGCGAAGGCCTGCCGCTGCGCCGCGCCGACTGGGATGCCTACCTGGACTGGGCCGTCACCGCCTTCCGGCTGTCGGCCAGCGGCGTGCAGGACCAGACCCAGATCCACACCCATATGTGCTATGCCGAGTTCAACGACATCCTGCCCGCCATCGCCGCCATGGACGCGGACGTGATCACCATCGAGACCTCGCGCTCGGCAATGGAACTGCTGGAAGGCTTCGGCGACTTCGACTACCCGAACGAGATCGGGCCGGGCGTCTACGACATCCACTCGCCACGGGTGCCGTCGGTGCAGGCCATGGAGCGGCTGCTGGACCGCGCCTGCGAGGTGGTGCCGCCGCAGCGGCTGTGGGTCAACCCGGACTGCGGCCTGAAGACGCGCGGCTGGGAAGAGACCGAAGCAGCGCTGGCCAATATGGTCAGCGCGGCCCGCGCGCTGCGCGCGCAGCTGTCGGCGCGGGGCGCAACGACATGGAAGCGCGTCAGCAAGCCTGCAGCCGCCACCGCCGCGGCAGTGCCCCACGCCAGCGGCGCGTGCACGGCCTGCGCTACGCACGCGCACTGAGCCGGCGCGGCGCCAATACCGCGGTGTTCTGTCCAGGCAGCGGGCGGGCCATCTACGCCGGGGTGCGCTACAACTTCTGAGCCTTGCGCCGGCAGGAAAAGACAAAGGCCGCATGCCTGCGAGGGCATGCGGCCTTTGTCCTTGATGGCGGGATCGTCAGTTCACGCGCATCACCGCCGGCGGCATCCAGTTGCCGTCCAGCAGCACCTGCTCCGGCCAGTACGCGCGCAGCATCATGTTCAGGCCATCGGGCGGCGCCGGCAGCCAGTTCGCTGCCTTGGCGCCGGCCGGGCGCTCGTGCTGGATATAGATATCGAGCGAGCCGTCGCGGTTGTAGCGCAGGCGGTCGCGGCTGCCCACGGCGTAGCGCTGGATCGGGTTGGGAATGAAAGCCTGCCGGTCGTTGTACAGCGTCAGCGACCAGAACGCGCGTGCCGGCGGCAACTGGTCCTTGTCGAAATGCAGCACATAGCTTGCCCCGCCCTGCAGCGGCCTGCCGTTGGCATCCGTGCGGGTGGAGGCGTAGATGGCATCCTCGGGCAGATTGGCACCCAGGCCCACCCAGGCGGTCACCGCGCGGCGGCCGTAGCTGGTGCCATAGGTGCCCAGGTCGCGATGCATGACCCAGCCGTTGCCGGCATCGGCATTGCCCTTGCGCGCGCCCTGCACGATGGCCGCCAGCGCCGCGGTGGCGCCCTCCTGCACCGCGCGCGCGGTGGAGGGCTCCATCACCGTGGTCTTGAACGGCACCCCGGGGGTGATGCCCATGCGGCGGAGCTTGTCGACCATGGCGGCATCGGCGGGCGCCGGCGGATTGGCCGGCAGCAAGGCGGCAAAGCGCGTGAAGAAGGCCTGTGCATCCATTGCCGCCACCTGCTCCACGGGCGAGCTTTCGGTGTCGATGGCCGTGGGCCGCGGCGCAGCCTTCTCGGCCACGCGCCTCCCGCCACCCCAGGCCGACAGCGGCGTCAGCCGGTACTGGTCCTGCAGCCGGTGCACCGCCGGGAAGTCCTGCTTGCCATTGGTCTGCGTGCGGCCGATCAGCCAGACCATCGACGTGGGCGAGCGGATCTCCTGCATGCCCTTGGGCAGCGTGCCGCGCCAGTCAGGCCCGGTGATGACGAAATTGCCGCGGCGGGTGCCGGTCGTGCGCTTGCCGGGCGACGCGAACACATTGGTCCACGCATCCATCAGCGGCATCAGGTAGTAGCGCCCTTGCGTATCGGGCACCGACAGGATGACCGGCTCCCTGGACAGGTCGAGCCAGGCCGACGAATACAGCGTGTCGGCGTTGGGGCTGACCACATCGGTGAAGCTTGCGTCCGGGAAGGTGCGCTTGTGGCTGAAGGTATTGACCGGCGTGCGCAGCGTCATCAGCTCGCGCGTCACGTCCATCAGCACCATCGGATAGGCGAAGGTGAAGACCTCGGCAGACAAGGCCTTCATGGCCTGGTCGGACGGCGGTTGCTCGGCGACTACCGGGCTGGCCCCGTGATCCGGCGCTGACACACAACCGGACAGCATGACGGCGAGCGTGACCGCGCTCGCCAGTTGACGAAAGGAAGGCTTCATGACCCCGTTTTCCCAATGTTTTTGCGGCTTTTCGGGCGTTGCGGCTATGACTGCCGGCATGTCTTCCCGAAGGCGCATCTATTCCGTGCGCATCTTGTCCCGCACGCCGGTGACCTGTCAATTCCCATGAAGTCGGGAAGCGAGGGCAAGCGCACCGAACGCCGGCGGCATCGGTCAGGGGTGAATCATAAGGCACTATAAGGGATGATGAAAGCCGCACGGATGGCCGCAGCCGGGAGCTTTTCCCTCTATCAGGCCTCAGCGCGTCAGGAAATCCAGCACCACCTTGCTGAATGCCTCGGCCTGCTCCAGGTTGGAGATATGTGCGGCCTCCAGCTCGACATAGTGGGCGCCCGGGATCGTCTGCGCCAGGAACACGCCATCGCGCGGCGGCGTGGGCAGGTCGCCCGATCCGGCGATAACCAGCGTCGGCGTGGTGATTTTTTCGATTTCCGCGCGCAGGTCGGCATCGCGCACGGCCAGGCAGTTGGCCGCATAGCCCGCGGCCGGGCTGGCGCCGAGCATGGCGCGCAGCGATGCCACCAGCCCCGGATGCGCGGCCGCATACGGCGGGGTGAGCCATTTGTCGACCACCGCGGCCGCGATCGATGCCACGCCGTCGCGCTCGACCGCCGCGGCGCGGTTGGTCCAGTTCTCCGGCGGGCCGATATAGGCAGCGGTATTGCACAGCACCAGCTTTTGCAGGCGCGGGCCATGGTTCAGGGCCAGCCACATGCCAGTGATGCCACCCATCGACAAGCCGCAGAAACTGGCCTCGCCGATGCCAAGGTGATCGAGCAGCGCGATCACGTCGCCGCCGAGTTGCGCGATGCTGTACGGACCCGCCGGCACCGACGACTCGCCATGGCCGCGCGTGTCATAGCGCAGCACGCGGAAGTGCTGGCTGAAGGCCGCCACCTGCGGCTCCCACATGCTGAAGCTGGTGCCCAGCGAATTGGACAGCACCAGCACCGGCAGGTGCTCGGTGCCATCGAGGCGGTAATGCAGTCGGACGTTGGCGAGGTCGGCGTATGGCATGGCGTTTGGCTCAGGATCAGTGGGCTGGGTGGCAGGCGCTCAGTTCGGTGCGATGGCCGAACCGTGTTGCGCCAGCGGCGTGATCTTGATCTCCATGTACGGGTACAGCGGCAGCGTGGTCAGCAGCGTGTGCAGTTCGTCGTTGTCGCCGACATCGAAGATGCTGACGTTAGCGTACTGGCCGACCACGCGCCACAGGTGGCGCCACTTGCCTTCGCGCTGCAGGCGCTGCGACATGGCCTTCTCGTCGGCCTTGAGCTGCTCGACCAACTGCGGATCGAGCGATGCGGGAATCTTGACGGTCATTTCGGCCATGAACAACATGGGGTCTCCTTGTCTGGGGGTACGGTGGGATGGAGGCAGCGCGGGCCGCCTCGTCAAAGATGGCGCACGCCGTCGAGATAGGCCTTGCGCCAGCGCACGATGCGCACCTCGGCAAACAGGCCCGCCTCGGTGAACGGATCGGCGTCGATGAATTGCTTTGCCGCGTCGCGGGTGTCGACATCGACGATATAGATGCCGCCGCCGGCGTCCGAGCCATCGTCGTTGAGCTTGGCGCCGCAGGCCAGCAGCAGCGCCTTGTTGGCTTCCAGGTAATCCAGGTGGCTGGCGCGGGTGGCCTGGCGCACATGCTGGTGATTGGGCTTGTCGACGGTCTCGATCAGGTACGGCATGGCGGTCCTCCTGTCAGCGGCACGCTGGCCGCGGGTCAAAGTCAGGCAATCTGCGCGCCCCACAGCAGCAGCGCGGCAATGTAGATCAGGCCCACCCAGAACATCATGATCACGGTGTAGCCCATCACGTCCTTCAGGTTCAGCTTGGACAGCGCCAGCGCCGGCAATATCCAGAACGGCTGCACCAGGTCGTTCCAGGCATTGCCGAGCATCACCGACATCGAGGTCTGGCTGACCGAGCTGTTGATGGCCTTGGCCGCATCGACCATGAACGGGCCCTGGATCATCCAGTGGCCACCGCCCGAGGGCGCGAAGAAGTTGATCACGAACGAGCTGAGCAGCCCCCAGAACGGCAGCGTCTGCGGCGTGGCGATCTCCACGAACACGCGCGAGATCGTATCCACCAGCCCCGAGCCGGCCATGATCGCCATGATGCCTGCATAGAACGGATACTGCAGGATGATGCCGGAAATGGTCTTGATGCCTTCGTTCAGCTTGGCCACGTAATTGACCGGCGTGCCCAGCAGCAGCACGCCCGCGAACAGGATCAGGAAGTTGATCAGGTTCAGGTCGAGCGAGCCGCCCTGCGTGAAGTAGATGACCGCGTAGGCCATGCCGCACAGGCCGATGGCCAGGCTCAGGATGCGGCTGTTGTTCAGGCGCGCGGCCAGCGTGTTCTCGCCGCCCATGCTGTGGGCCGAGCCGGTCTCGGCCTTGGCGGGTTCCTGGTCGCGGCGGATCTCCACCACATCGGCCGGGTTGCGCGGATGCAGCCAGGCATTGAGCAGCGGCAGCGTGACGATCACCGCCAGGCTGGTCAACAGCATCGGCGTGGAGAAGATTGTTTCAGACAGCGGGATCACGCCCATCAGCTTTTCCATCGGGTGGCCCGGGGTGGAGATCAGCACCGGGATGCTGGCCGACAGGCCCAGCCCGTACAGGGTGAAGCCGCTGTACGCGGCCGCGATGATCAGCGGGTAATGCACGCCACGGACCTTCATCGCCAGCTTCCTGGCGATGATGCCGCCGATCACCAGCCCGAAGCCCCAGTTCAGGTAGCTGCCGATGCCGCCCACCAGCGTGGCGACGATCACCGCGGTGCGCGGCGAGTGCACCGCGCTGACGATGCGGTCGAGCATGCGGTCAGTGAACGGCGCGGTGGCCAGCACATAGCCCATCGCCAGGATCACCGCCATCTGCGTGGTGAACGCCAGCAGGTTCCAGAACCCCTTGCCCCAGCTGACGATCACGGCCGGGGCTGCCTGCCCTTGCACCGTCACCGCCAGCGCCATCGTCAGCAAGGTCAGGCCGATGGCAAATACAAAGGGATCCGGCAAATACCGGCGCATGAGTTCGGTGAAGAACCCGGCGATCTTGCTCATAGTTTCCTTGTCTCCAGTGCCAGACAAAGTTACGTCATTAGAACTACAGTTCTATATGCGAACTTCGCAAATATGCGGGGCTATGCTAATGGCCGGTCGACTGGTAGGTCAAGGAAATGGGGAAGCGCGATTACATCCGTTTCGCGCAACAATTATGGGATTCGCCGCCCGGCATTTTCAGCGCAGGTGTCCCGCGATGCGGCCGATCGGCAGGATCAATACCGCATCTGCACATCGTCGACCTTGCCCGTGCGCGCGTTGTACAGGCAGGCATAGTGGAAGCTGATCGCCGACGAACTGTCGTCAGGCTCGAACACACCCTCCCCATTGACCGAGGTCTGCGCATTGGGACGCAGGTAGTACTGCTCGCGGTCGGCCATCAGCATCACGCTGCCGGGCTGCGGGTAGCGGCGCTTGAGGGCTTCCGCCACGGCCGGCTCGCAGGCCCTGGACGCGGCCCTGGATGCGGCTTGTGGATCGACGGTGATGCGGGTGGTGGCCGGGTGCACAGGGCGCGGTGCCATCTGCGGTGGCGTTTCGCAGGCGGCCAGCAGGCACACCAGCGGCAGGCACAGGCAAGAAGCTCGGATCACGCGGACCTCCTCCGAAGCAGGGCGCCGGCAAGGGCATCCCAAAAAGTGAAGCGGAGCTATCAGGTTACTGCCTCCGGCCTGAAAAGCCAAAGCCGGCGCGCCCCGGCAGCCCGGGGCAACCCCCGGCGATAGCGAATCTTTGAACGCGGCTAAACTATGGCTCGCGGCAGCGCCCCCAGGTTCCGGCCAGGTGCGCGCCGCCAGCACAACCATGATGCCGACACAATGACAACCACAGAGACAAGCGGCAACCGCACTGCCAACCCTGCCCCCCTGCTGCGCACCGCCGCCAGCCTGCTCGTCGTGCGCGATGCGCCGGCCGGCATGGAAGTGCTGCTGGTACGCCGCGTCGAACGCGCCAACGACCGCAGCAGCGGCGCCTATGTTTTCCCCGGCGGCACGCTCGACGCGCAGGACAAGGCCCTGCACGCGCATGCCCACGGCCTGGACGACGCCGTTGCCAGCGAACGCCTGGGCCTGCCGGCCAGCGGCCTGGACTTCTACCTGGCCGCCTTGCGCGAATGCTATGAAGAGGCCGGCCTGCTGTTTGCCTGCGACCGCGACGGGTGCCTGCAGTCGCCGCACCAGCTCGACGCCGCCCGGCAGGCGCTGCTGCGCGAGGCGGTGCAGCGCGGCGGCCCCGGCCTGGCCCACGCTTGCGAGCAACTGGGCCTGCGCCTGGCGGCCGACCGGCTCGCCTATCACAGCTACTGGCTGACGCCGCCCGGCCTGCCCAAGCGTTTCGATACGCGCTTCTTTGTCGCCATCGCCCCCGAAGGCCAGGTGGCCGTGCCCGACGGCACCGAGATCGTGGAGCACCGCTGGATCCGCCCCGGCGAGGCCGCCGATCCGGCCAGCGGCCTGGCGCTGATGCACGTCACGCGCCGCACGCTGAGCTCGATCGCACAGTTTGAGAGCGCCGCGACCTGCTTCGCTTATTACTCGCAGTTGCGCGGCATTGCCTGCATCATGCCGAGGCTGGCCACCGGCGCGGCCGGCGTGCGCCCGGTGATGCCCAACGAGCCGTGCTACGCCGAGATCGGCCGCATCGATCCCGACGGCAACACGCACGGCCGTTATGAGCTGGCACCGGGCGTGCCGGTACGGCTGTCCGAGCGCGTCTGGCGCGTGACCGCCAACAACGGCAACGTGATGACGGGCCCGGGCACCAACACCTACCTGGTAGGCGGCGGCGCGCGCAATGAATGGGCCGTGATCGATCCGGGCCCGGACGATGCCGAGCACGTGCGCGCCATCCTTGCTGCCGCACCCGGTCCGATCCGCTGGATCCTCGCCACGCATACCCACCAGGACCACTCCCCCGCGGCCGCCGCGCTGCAGGCCGCCACCGGCGCCGCGGTGCTCGGGCGTGCTGCGCCAGCCGGCCAGTGGCAGGACGCCACCTTCGAACCACAGCGCGAACTCGACCACGGCGAGCGCCTTGCCATCACCGAGGACTGCACCCTGCGCGTGTGCCACACGCCGGGCCACGCCTCGAACCACCTCTGCTACCTGCTGGAAGAAGAAAAGACCCTCTTCACCGGCGACCACGTGATGCAGGGCTCGACCGTCGTCATCGGCCCGCCCGATGGCGACATGCGCGCCTACCTAGACTCGCTCGCCGCGCTGCAGGACGAAGACCTCGACTGGCTGGCGCCGGGGCATGGCTTCCTGATCGCGCGGCCGCAGGACGCCATCCGCGTCCTGGTCCGGCACCGGCTGCAGCGCGAGGCCAAGGTCGCTGCCGCGCTGCGCGAACTGGGTCCGGCACCGATCAGCGAGCTGGTCCTGCGCGTCTACGACGATGTGCCGCCGCGCATGCATCCGGTTGCGCAGCGCTCGCTGCTGGCGCACCTGCTCAAGCTGCGCGATGACGGCAAGGCGCAGGAAGCGGACGGCGTCTGGTCGGAAGCCACGGCGTAGCACTGGCGCGGGCATCGGGGCCAGTTGAAGTTTTTTGGCGGGGGGCTTGCGCAAACCAGAAATTGCGCTACAATGGCGCCTCTCGTGTGCGGCTGTAGCTCAGTTGGATAGAGTACTTGGCTACGAACCAAGGGGTCGTGGGTTCGAATCCTGCCAGCCGCGCCACCTATGCAGAAAGAAAAAGGGCTTCCGTTTCCGGAAGCCCTTTTTTCATTGCGGCGCTCGCATTTGGCGCCGCCCTCCCTGTTACCACCCCTACCACCGATAGCGCGCCCCGACCGTTCCGCCCGGGTTGCGCCCTGCCCTCACCTTGAACCATAGCTTCATGCCGGTCGACGTATTGCCATGCGCGCCGATGTTGAAGGAGAACAGCCCGCGCAGCAGGTCGGCATCGATCTTGGTGCCGTTGATGTTGATGACCTGCTTGCGGCTGTCCTGCCACCAGTCTGCCTCGACGAAGGGATAGATGCCGGCCAGCCGCGTCGGCTGCGCGCCGTACAGGCGCACGCCGATACCGGCGGCGCTGGCATCGCCGGGCATGGCTTCCATCGGCATGCCGGAGACGGGAGACGTGCCAGGCTGGTAGGCCAGCTGCAAGCGCGGCTGGATGGTCAGCCCGCCTGCGCGCGGCACCACGGCATCGACCGCCAGCGCCATGGTGCGCATGCGGCTGTCGGTAAAACCGCCTGCGGTGGTGATGTCGTCCAGGTGCAGCGACACCCGGCGCGGGCGCTCCATGGCGGCGGTTTCACGGTCCACCGCGGCAAGACCGGGAGCATCGTCATCGGGCCCGGCGCCGGTGGCAAGCGTTAACGCGGATGGGGACGACGGCGACAGCGCGGCATACTCGACGGTGACGGGCTCGGCGGGCGTGGCGGACCAGGCAGGAGAAGCGGTGTCGGCAACCAGCAGATCAGGCACGTCGGCCATGACGGCCTGCCCGGGTTGCGTCTGCAGCGGCTGGTCCCAGCCGGAGACGCCATGGTTTTCCGGAACGGCGTCCTCTGCATGGGCCAGTGCACACATCAGCATGGCCAGGATGACGCTGTACTGCAGGTGATGCAGGACCATGCCGGGGTGCGCAGCACGTGCGTGCCACCCGGGGCAAGTCCCCGCCTCCCTTTCTCTCGATGACAAGACCGTAGTCATGGCAACCACCTTCGGACGTTATATGTGCCTGCCCGATGAGTTTGAGCATAGGTCAAATGCCCTGCCAGCGTTAGCCGGGAGTGTTCGGCCGCGCGCGCCCCGCGCGACGCTGTCGGCCAGCAAATTTGGCCTGGCCGCTGCGCCTTTTCGTCAATAATGGCGGTCATGACAAATCTTGCAGACATAGCCCGGCATGCTGCCGCCGGGAGCAAACCTTATGGCCTTGTGGCGACGTGCGCGCCGGCGTGAGTCCGAGCCCGGGGGCATGGCGCCGCCAGCCGGGCGCAGCCGCAGCCTGAAGCGCAAACTGGCGATCGCCACGGCGGTCGGCGGGCTCTGCACCCTGGTGCTCGCCGCGCTGGTGATGGCCCGCTCGTATGGCGACTTCACCTCGGCCCGGCAGAACCTGTACGACATCTCGGCGTACCGCGAGTTGCTGGACGCCGCCAACGTGCTGTCCGCTGAACGCGGACCGGCCAACAGCGTGCTGGGAGAGCCACCCTCGCCCCACACCGCCGCGCGCGAACGCCTGCAAACCTTCCGCGCCCGCAGCGACGCCGCGCTGGCGCGCTTGGCCGCGCCGCCGCCGGCACCCTTCGGCCTGCACCACCACCACCTGCCGCCGCTGATGGTCGAGCGCGTGCGCGAACGCCTGGCGCGGGCGCGGGCCGAGATCGACGATCTCGCCGGGCGCCCGCGCCAGGACCGTGACATGGACGAGATCCGACACGCCATCGAAAGCATGTTCGAGGTCGTGGACGCGCTGCAGCCGGCCCTCGCCTGGCAGGTGCGCGAGCTCTCCGCCTGCGACGACGGCCTGGCGGCGCCGGCCCTGACAGGCAGGATGCTGGGCGACCTGCGCGAGTATGGCGGGCGCATCGCCTCGCAAATCATGGCGCCCGTGGCGGCGCGCCAGCCGATGCCGGTGCAGAGCCTGGTGGATGCCACGCGCTCGCGCGGCCGGCTGCTTGAGCTATGGCAGCTGGCAGGGCCGGCGTACAACATGTTCGGCGCCGTGCCCGCGCTGGAGCAGGCATACGCCGACGCCAGCCACCAGTTCTTCGGCCAGGGCCTGGCCATGATCGACAGCCTGGTTGCGCAGGGCCGCGTGTCGGGCCATTACTCGATGACGCCGACGGAGCTGACCAACCGCTATGTGCGCACGCTGGAGCCGCTGGAGCGGCTGCGCAGCGTATTCCTGGATGAGGTGGTCGCGCATTTCACCGCAACGCGCGCACAGGCGCTGCGCGAGCTGACGGCCGCGTGCGGCACGTCGGCGCTGATCCTTGCCGTGCTGGGATACGTGCTGGTGTTCACGCAGCGCTCGGTGTTCCTGCCGCTGCTGCAAGCCGGCGACGAAGTGATCGGCCTGGCCGAGGCGCGCGGCCACCCGCACTACGCTGCGCCAGCGGCGTCCACCAGGCCCGCGGCGGAGATGCGGCGCCTGTTCGATGCCATCGAGATCCTGCGCCGCAAGCTGCGCGAGCGCGCCTCGCTGACCGCGCAACTGGAACACCAGGCGCGCACCGACAGCCTGACCGGGCTGCTGAACCGGCGCGCGCTGGAGCTGGTGGCCGCGCAGTACGCGGCACACGACAGCGCCAGCCTGGTGCTGATCGACGTGGACCGCTTCAAGCAGATCAACGACCGCCACGGCCATGCCGCCGGCGACCAAGTGCTGCGCGACCTCGCTGCGATGATGCGCGCGCTGGTGCCGCCCGAAGGCGTGCTGGCACGCTTCGGCGGTGAGGAGTTCGCGCTGCTGCTGCCGCACGGCAGGCCGGGCGAGGCCGCCGCGCTGGCCGAGACCCTGCGCGCGGAAGTCGCATCCCGCCCGGTCTACCTGTCCAGCACCACCCAGCTGCGCGTCACCGCCAGCTTCGGCGTGGCCATCGGACGCGGCGGCGAGCGCCACTGGCAGCGGCTATTCGGCGCGGCCGACGCTGCCATGTACCGCGCCAAGGCCGAAGGGCGCAACTGCGTTCGCGAGGCACAGCGCGAGGAAGGGGTAGCAACCGGCTGAACCAGGCCGACCCCGGAACCAGCACGGAAACGATGGACGAAAAAAACCCGCATCGCTGCGGGTTTCTTCCAGATATCCGAGGCCGGTGCCCGGCAAGGACTCGGTCACCTACGCCGGCTGAAACGAAGAAAGGCTCGCTTGCGCGAGCCTTTCTAAATATTGGTGCCCAGAAGAGGACTCGAACCTCCACAGTGTTGCCACCGCTAGGACCTGAACCTAGTGCGTCTACCAATTCCGCCATCTGGGCTTCGTTTCGCTGCATTGCTGCCGCGATGCGAAGAACGAAATTATGCCGAGCCCGACAGGGACTGTCAACTCCTTGGCGCAAAAAATTTGTGCTCCCTATTGCCCGCCGCCGTGCCGCAGGAAGTCCACCTGCGCCGGCCGGCCAGGCAGGTCCAGCGTGGCCATCGCCGGGGGCGTGCTGGCGATGGACTTGCCGGCACGCAGTACCCGCAGGCGCGTGGCGCGCAGGCGGATCGCCTCCACCGGGTCGCGCGCCTGCAGCAGCACCAGGTCGGCGCGGCAGCCAGGCGCCACGCCGTAGCCGTCCAGCCCCAGGATCTGCGCGGGCGTGGCGGTCACCGCGGCAAAGCAGGCGCGCATGGCCTCCTGCCCGGTCATCTGCGCAACGTGCAGCCCCATGTGCGCCACTTCCAGCATGTCGCCGGAGCCGAGGCTGTACCACGGATCCATCACGCAATCGTGGCCGAACGCCACCCGCACGCCGGCCTCCAGCAACTCCGGCACGCGCGTCATGCCGCGGCGCCGCGGATAGGTATCGTGCCGCCCCTGCAGCGTGATGTTGATCAGCGGATTGGCGATCGCCGCCACGCCGGCCTCGCGCATCAGCGGGATCAGCTTGGACACGTAGTAGTTGTCCATGGAATGCATCGAAGTCAGGTGCGAGCCCGCCACCCTGCCCTGCAGGCCGAGCCGGACGGACTCGCTGGCCAGCGTCTCGATATGGCGCGACAGCGGGTCGTCGCTCTCGTCGCAATGCATGTCGACGCGCAGGCCGCGGTCCGCCGCCAGTTCGCACAGCAGCCGGACCGATTCGGCGCCCTGCGCCATGGTGCGCTCGAAATGCGGGATGCCGCCGACCACGTCGACGCCCATGTCCAGCGCGCGCTTCAGGTTGTCCAGCGCGCCGGGCGCGCGCAGCACCCCGTCCTGCGGGAACGCCACCAGCTGCAGGTCCAGGTAAGGACGCACGCGCTCGCGCACGTGCAGCAGCGCCTCCACCGCCAGCAGCCGCGGATCACACACGTCCACATGCGAGCGGATCGCCAGCAGCCCGCGCGCCACCGCCCAGTCGCAATAGGCCAGTGCGCGCTCGACCAGCGCTTCCTGCGTCAGCATCGGCTTGAGCTCGCCCCACAGCGCAATGCCTTCGAGCAGCGTGCCCGACTGGTTCACGCGCGGCAGACCGTACGACAGCGTGGCGTCCATATGGAAGTGCGCATCGACGAACGGCGGCGTCACCAACTGGCCGGCCGCATCGATCTCCTCGGCGGCGCGTGCAGCCAGTGCCGGCTCAACCGCGGCGATGCGGCCTGCGGCAATGCCGATATCGATGTCGGTGCGCCCGTCGGGCAGGTTGCAATGCCGCAGGATCAGGTCGAGCATGGGGGTCTCTCAGGCAGCAGGCACGGCGATGTTCTCACGGCGCCGGCTCGGGCGCCACGGTGGGCGGGTCCAGGCGTCATACGCGCCGGTCGGGCGCCGCAGGCTCGGGCTCGAGTCCGCAGCCGCGCAGCAGCAGCGCCACCAGGTGCTCGGTGGCCTGCGCATAGTCCTGCTGCTTCAGCTGGCTGACGCCGAGCACCGCGCATACCTGCGACTCGAAATCCGCATAGGTCTGCGTGGCCGCCCAGATCGTGAAGAACAGGTGCTGCGGGTCGACCGGCGCCATCTGGCCGCGGTCGATCCACTGCTGCACCACCGCCGCCTTGCGCGACACCAGCTCGCGCAGCACCTGCCGCAGGACCTCGCCGATCTCATGCGCGCCGTGCAGCAGTTCATTGGCAAATACGCGCGATGCATCCGGATGACTGGCCGACAGCCGCATCTTGGCGCGGATGTATTGTTCCAGCGCCACCTGCGGCGGCAGCTCGGCGCGGATGATATCGGTCTCCGACAGCCACAGCTGCAGCGTATGCGCCAGCACGGCGCGGTACAGCGCCTGCTTGGTGCGGAAGTAGTAATGCAGGTTGGACTTTGGCACGCCGGCGCGCATTGCGATCTCGGCCATGGTGGCGCCGGCAAAGCCCGCGCGCGCGAAGACATGCTCGGCCGCGTGCAGGATCATGGCCTGGTTCTCCTGCCGGATGCGCCCGCCCGGGGCATCGCACGCGGGTAGCGGGCGCCGCGCCGTGGCGCTGGCGGGCGCGTCCATCAGCGCGTGCCGTAGAGGCGGTCGCCGGCGTCGCCCAGCCCGGGCACGATATACCCGTGCTCGTTGAGCGTGTCGTCGATGGCCGCGGTGACGATGCCGACCTCAGGGTGCGCTGCACGCAGCGCGCGCAGCCCGGGGCGCGAGGCGATCAGGCACACGTACTTCATGGTGGTGACGCCGGCCTCTTTCAGGCGGTTCAGCGCGGCGATGGCCGAGTTGCCGGTGGCTAGCATCGGGTCCACCACGATCACCATGCGCTCCTGGATGTCTTCCGGCATCTTGAAGTAGTACTCGATCGGCTCCAGCGTCTCGGGGTCGCGGTACAGGCCGATATGCCCGACGCGCGCCGCCGGCAGCAGTTCCAGCATGCCGTCGATAAAGCCGTTGCCCGCGCGCAGGATCGACACCAGGCACAGCTTCTTGCCGGACAGCACCCGCGACTGCATCGGCGCGATCGGCGTGCGGATGGCGACGGTCTCCATGGCCAGGTCGCGCGTGGCTTCGTAGGTCAGCAACTGGCTGATTTCGCGCACCAGCCGGCGGAAGTTGTCGGTGGTGGTCTCCTCGCTGCGCACCAGGGTGACCTTGTGCTGCACCAGCGGGTGGTCGACGACCAGCACGCCGGGCAGGCCGGCAGCATCGGCATCGAGTGGGTCAACAGCGGGAACAGCGGACATGTCGTTCATGGTGACGCTCCTGATGCCACGTTTCACATGCAATGCCTGCCAGCAACGTCGGCCGCCTGGCGGCCGACGTGCTCAGAACACGGTGCCGTCGCTGATGATGGCGAACGGCGGCGCGCCACCCGGGCGCCGCTTGGCGGCAATGCGGCGCCCCGCCGCCCAGGTGCCGCCTTCCAGCACGCGCGCAAGCGGGAAATTTTCTTCCTGCAAGCCAAGCGCCTGGCGCACGCCGTCGGCCACCAGGTCCAGGCCGGTCACTGTCAGCGCGCGCCATTCGACGATCACGGGCTCATCCACCGCATGCGGCACGGCGGCAAAACCGGGGTCGCGCGGCACCATCAGCTCGAAGTCGTAGAGCAGGCCGCCGTTGCGGTATTCGGGCAGGCCCGTCAGCGCGTCCAGCCCGGTCACGGTCAGGCCGGCGTCTTCCAGCGGCTCCAGCAGTGAATAGGTCAGCCATTGCGTGAGCTTGTGGAACGGTACCAGCCCGCCCGGCGCGGCCGGATGCCGCCAGCAGTCGCCCAGCGAAACGCCTTCGACAATGATCCGCCCCGGCCATACCGGCCCCAGGCCGACCAGCAGCGTGCGCAGCAGGAAGCCGGCGTCGAGCTGCCCGTTGACCGCATGCGCCTTCAGGTAGTCGTAGAGGTTGCCCAGCCGCGCCGGCCGGCCGAACAGCGCCGGAGTCGCCTCCATCACCTCGCCCAGGCGGCGCAGCAGGCCGGCGCGGCCTTCCAGCCCCACCAGCGGGTTGTGCTGCGCGACCTGGAAGGCGTGGGCGATGCTGTCGGCATCGATGCGCTGCAGCCGCTCGGCGTCCGCGCGCAGCGGATCGCCCGGCGCGGCCGAGAAGCCGCCGCGCGCGAACAGGACGAAGCTGGCCACGCCCAGCCCTTCCGAGCGCGTCAGCACCAGGTCGCTGGCCGGATCGCGGTAACGCCAGTCCGGGCCGGCGCCGGCATCCAGCAGTACGCTTGGAATGACCAGGTCGATGCCGATGCGGGCGCGCTCCTCGCGGTGCTCTGGCCCGCTCAGCGCGGCACGCTCGCACAACACCTGCCAGCGGTCCGCGCGCTGGTCGACGGCGCCACTTTCAAAATGGCGCCAGCGGCTGTGGTACGGCACCTGCAGGTCCGGATAGCGCTGGCGGATGGTGCTGGCGACATAGTCGGCAATTGCATGCACGCGGTCCGGATGCCAGGTGAAAAGCTCGGACGCGCCGCTGGCCACGTGTTCGGTGACCGCCGCGCAATGCGTGCGCACCGCCTCGGCACACAGCAGCGCCGAGGCGGGATGCCCTTCCGGCACCGGGCTCAGCCAGCCGGCACCCGGCCGCATCTCGTTACCTGTGCCCTGGCGGTCCATGCCGGGCTTGCCATCCTCGGGAAACATCGTCATTCGTTCAACCCCCTGCCCTTTGCCAGGGCCAGTTCGTTCGCATCCGGCGGCGTGTAGTGCGTAAAGTAGCCGGCGGCCACCTTGGCATCGATCTCGACACGGGCATCGGCGGGGATCAGGGCCTCGGGGATGGCCACCTGCTCGACCACCTCGATGCCCTGCGCCACCAGCGCGCCATGCTTCATGTTGCTCATCGACGCCCAGCGGTCGATGCGGCGGATGCCCAGCCAATGGAACACATCCGGCATCAACTCCTGGAAACGCATGTCCTGCACGCCTGCCACGCATTCGGTGCGGGCAAAGTAAGTCTCGGCACGGTCGCCGCCCACCTGCCGCTTGCGGGCGTTGTAGACCAGGAACTTGGTCACCTCGCCCAGCGCGCGGCCCTCCTTGCGGTTGTAGACCACCAGCCCGACACCGCCCTGCTGCGCCATCTCGATGCACACCTCGATGCCATGTGCCAGATACGGCCGGCAGGTACAGATGTCTGACCCGAACACATCCGATCCGTTGCATTCATCGTGCACGCGGCACGCCACGCGGGTCTCGGGCTTGCCCAGCTGGCTGACGTCGCCGAAGAAGTACAGCGTCATGCCGCCGATGGGCGGAAGGAACACCTTCAGGTCCGGCCGCGTCACCAGTTCCGGGAACATGCCGCCGGTCTGCTCGAACAGGCTGCGGCGCAGCACGCTTTCCTTGATGCCGAAACGGGCCGCCAGCCCGGGTAGGTACCACACCGGGTCGACCGCCGCCTTGGTCACCCGCACGTCGCCATTGGCATGGAGGATGTCGCCGTCGGGCTTGAGCCGGCCGGCCGCAATGGCCGACACCAGCTCCGGCATGTTGATATGCGCACGGGTGACGGCGATGGTCGGGCGAATATCCACGCCGGCCGCGATGCGGTCGGCAAAGACGGTGGAAACCAGGTGGCCCCAGGGATCCAGCGAGACAATTTTCTCCGGGTCGCCCCATTGCGGATGCGGCCCAATGGCTTCCGCCGGCGCGGTATCGGTCAGGTCGGTGCGATGGTCGCGCTGCAAAGCGCCCGCGGCAACCGCCAGGGCCCGGTAGATGGCGTAGGCGCCAGCATGAGTGCCGATCACATTGCGCTGTGCCGGATTCGCCAGGCTGGCGATGACCGGCCCGCGCTCGGCCGCCGTGGGGGCGCCCCAGTGGATGGGCTCGGCCGGCTTGTCGCGGCGTGCGTGTGAGGTGAGGACGATATGGTCGGACATGGCACCCTCGGTTCCCGATGGAATCCTGACCAAATGGTCAGGTTTACGATTCCATACTAGGCAACCTTTGTGCCATCGCCCAATGCCCGTTTACGCGAGTGTTGCGGCAATGTGTGTGGCGCCGAACGCAAGTCCGCGCTGGCGGCATGCACGCATCGCGTGCCGGCGGCGGGACATCGCGGGTGCATACGCACCAACAAAAGGCGCGCACGGCCATGCGGGCACGGCGCCGTCCGGGGCAAACCGTGCCGCCGCTGCGCGGCAGTGCCTGCAAGCATTACACGCTTTGCCGGCCGGCGGGGTCGCGGCCGTTGCCCAGCAGCGCACGCAGCGCCGCCAGCGGCTGGGCGCTTTCGATGTAGCGATAAAACAGCACGCCGGCCACATTGCTGAGCCCCCACGCGGCAACCATGCCGAGCGCGTTCAGCACCGGCTGGCCCGGCGCCAGGTTCGACACCAGCGCGTTGACCAGCAGGCAAACCGGAAAGTGAACCAGGAACACCGAATAGGAAATGCGCCCGAAGAAGCCGACCACGCGCGCCCGCGGCCAGCGCTCCAGCCAGCCGCCGCGGCGCGCCACCGCCAGCAGCAGCGCAGTGGCAAGCGCCACCGCGATGCGCAGCCGGAAATCCACCGCCAGCGCCGCCAGCGCGACCGCGCCGATAAGCAGCAGCGGCAACACCGGGCGGCCGGGGTTGGACGCCCAGTAGGCCAGCGCCCCCATGCCATAGGCGCCGAAGAAGTACACGGCCCAGATATCCCACGCGGCATCGCGGTTGAACCAGAACAGCGACGCCACCGCCACCAGCGCCACGATGCCGATGCTGGCCCCGGCACCCGCCGGCGCTTTCCCGCCCGCCACGGCGCGCGCGGCCCACAGCGCGCCCAGCAGCAGCGCAAACAGCTGCAGGTCGATAGCCACGTACCAGACCCCGGCCGAGAGCGCATCGACATCGAGCACGTTATGCAGCAGCGTCACGTGCGCCAGGAACTGCAGCAGGCCGGGCGGCGCGGGGATCGAGTCGTGCACCATCCAATGGCGCGCCAGGGCGGCACCGGCAATGCTGAGCAGCAGCGCCGCGGCAAAGGGCACCACCAGCTTCTGGTAGCGCCGCCACAGCACCAGCAGCGGATGCTGGCGGATCTCCAGCCGGCCATGCGGCGCCAGGCTGCGCGCGGCGAGAAAGCCGCTGATCACTAGGAAGACCTGCACAGCGATGCGGGCGTAGTCGTACAGCCAGTCCACCAGCCCCGGGGCCAGCCGATACGCGGTATCGGACATCGGGCCATAGAAGGCCAGGTGATGGAGCACGATCAACTGGGAGCTGACCGCTTTCAGGGCGTCGATGCAAGGCAGGCGCGACGGACGAGGGCTCATTGTTATAGGAATGCTGCAATTGCCACGGAAGGCGCGATTCTACCTGCTTGCACCGGCTCTAATATGGCGCATACGCCACTACCTATAGATTCGTTACACACTGCCCCGGCTTGTTGCGAGTTTGCCGTCGCGGCCCAAAATTCAACTGTCGGGTGGATAGGGGGGACGTCAGGCTTGAACCACGCATTCAAGGGACGTTTCTTTGTGCGCCAGTAGGCTAAGCTACAATCACCATTGCCACTGGGGCCCGCTTATGCAGCACCGCACGCTCTTCTCCCGCGCCGGTCACGCCTTCCGTTGCGGCTTGGCTGTGTGCTCCCTCATCGCCCTTCTGTCCGCGGCCCTGGCGGGATGCGAGGGAGTCCCGCGGGATACCGCGGCGACACCGCCACCGCCCCGTCAACCGATTGCGCCCAGCGACGACGTGTACCCCGCCCCGACCACGGTGCGCGACACGAGACCTGCGGCGCGCACTCCGTAGGCGGCATTTGCCGGCCGCGCCCCAGCAACCGCGGCCTGATTAGCCGGCCGAGCGCTGCAAGCGCATCGATACCGAAAAGCTGTCCGCGGGATGCACCGTCACCGAGACTTCGAACGTCTCGCCGGCCGCATCCATATAGCGCCGCACGATCTTCAGCGCCGCGGCGCCAGGGTCCAGCCTGAGCGCGTCAGCAACGCGCCGGTCGCTGACCGCAACCGCGCGCACATCCTGGTAGATCTCTGCAATCTGCCGGTCATAGCGTGACTCGATCAGCGTGCTGACCAGCGTGTCGGGCGACTCCCGCACCATCTCGCCGATCTCCGCATAGGCAGGATCCACGTAGACATCGGTCCACGCCATCGGCGTGCCGTCCTTGCCGCCATCCATGCGCAGGCTAGAGATGCGCAGCCAACGCGCACCGGGCGCGCAGCCGATTTCCGCCGCGACGTCGGCCGGCACGGCAACCTCCTCGACCGACTGCACCACGCGCAGGTGCTCCGCGCCGAACTGCACCAGGTCATCCACCGACGCCAGCGACGGCCGGAACACCGGCCGCGGCCTGGCCGATTCCACCCGCGTGCCCACGTTCTTGCGCCGCGACACCAGTCCCAGCTGCTGCAACTCCTGCAGCACCGCACGGATGGTGTAGCGGCTGGCCTGGTACTGCTCGCACAGCTCGAATTCGGTGGGCAGCAGCGACCCGACCGCGTAGCGGCCGGTGGTGATCCCCTCGATAAGTTGCCTGCTGATCTCTGCTGGATTGGATTTATTCATGACCGCCTGCCGCGTCACAACCATTGAACGCGGGTTAACCCTCATTTTCTAAATATGTTCGAACATATTTAATGTGGATATGTTCGAACATATTACCGGACTGCCCCTTTCCCCTCAAGGTAGCACCATGACCCTGTTCTCTGCCCCCACCGCCAGCACCGTCGTTGATTCCATCCTGTTCCGCGATGCCTTTGGCACCGCCAAGATGCGCCAGATCTTCTCCGATGTGGCGCTGATCCAGCGCTATATCGACGTCGAGGTCGGGCTCGCCAGGGCCGAGGCCAGGGTCGGCGTGATCCCGGCGGAAGCAGCCGAGGTCATCGCCCGCGAATCGCGCCTGGAGCGCATCGACTTCGACCACATGCGCGAGGAGACCGACATTGTCGGCTATCCGATCCTGCCGCTGGTGCACCAGCTGGTAGCGATGTGCGGCGAGGCCGGACGCTACGTGCACTGGGGCGCCACCACGCAAGACATCATGGACACCGCGGTCGCGCTGCAGGTGCGCGACGCGCTCGACAGCATCGACGCCGATATCCGCGAACTGCGCGGCATCCTGGCCGACCTGGCGGTGAAGCACCGCGACACCCCGATGGCGGGCCGAACCCACCTGCAGCAGGCGCTGCCGGTGACCTTCGGCTACAAGGTGGCGATCTGGCTGGCCATGTTCGACCGCCACCAGCAGCGCCTGGCAGAACTGCGCCCCCGCGTGGCCGTGGTCGAATTCGCCGGCGCCGCGGGCACGCTGGCGTCGCTGGGCGGACAAGGCGACAACAAAGGCTTCGTCGTGCAGGAAGCCCTGGCTGAAGAACTGGGCCTGGGCGTTCCCGCAACCACCTGGCACGTGGCGCGCGACGGCTTTGCCGAGGCAGTGAACCTGCTCGCACTAATCACCGGCTCGCTCGGCAAGATCGCGCTCGACATCATGATCATGGCGTCGACCGAGTTCGCCGAGGTCTACGAGCCCTTCGTCAAGGGCCGTGGCGCCAGCAGCACCATGCCGCAGAAGCGCAACCCGATCTCCAGCGAGCTGATGCTGGCGGCCTCCAAGGCGGTGCGCCAGCACGCCGGCCTGATGGTCGACGCGATGGTGCAGGACTTCGAACGCGCCACCGGCCCCTGGCATGCGGAATGGATCGCCATCCCCGAGAGCTTCATCCTGAGCGCCGGCGCGCTGCACCAGGCCAGGTTCGCGCTGGGCGGCCTGATCGTCGATGAAGCCCGCATGAAGCACAACCTGGGCATCTCCAAGGGCCTGATCGTGGCCGAGGCCGTGATGATGGGCATGGCCCCCCATATCGGCCGCCAGCAGGCGCACGACGTAGTCTACGACGCCTGCCGCACCGTCAACGAACACGGCGGAACGCTGGCCGACGCGCTCGCCGCGCTGCCCGAGGTCACCCAACACTTCGACCGCGCCACCATCGACCGCATGACCGATCCGGCCAACTACCTGGGCCTCGCGCCGCAGATGGTCGACCGCGCCATTGCCCTTTCCAAGCAATCCGCAGCCTGAAACCGCAGACCAGTCGCCCGGCATGCCGCTGAACAAGGCACAGGCGATCTGCCATCACAAGAACACCGACACAGGAGACAAACCCCATGAACCCCATCAGCAAGCTGGCCGCGTGCGCGGCACTGGCCATCGCCACGGCGGCGGCCGCTACCCCGGCGTTGGCCCAGGCCTGGCCGACCAAGCCGATCACCTGGATCGTCCCGTTCGCAGCGGGCGGACCGACCGACGCGCTGGCGCGCACCATTGCCGAGCGCGTCTCGCGCGAGGTCGGCCAGTCGATCATCATCGAAAACTCGCCGGGCGCCGGCGGCACTGTCGGCGCGGCCAAGGCGGCGCGCGCGCCGGCTGACGGCTACACCATGCTGGTGGGGCACATGGGCTACATGGGCGCGGCCCCCGCGCTGTACAAGAAGCTGCCCTACGACCCGGTCAAGGATTTTGCGCCGGTGTTCCGCTTCCCGGATACGCCGATGGTACTGATGGTGCGCAAGGACCATCCCGCCAAGGACGTGCGCGCGCTGGTCGAGTACGGCAAGAAGAACCCGGGCAAGCTCAATATCAGCAACGCCGGCATGGGCTCCACCTCGCACCTGGTGGCGACGCTGTTCGCCGCGTCGGCGGGTATGCAGGTGTCGCTGGTGCCGTACAAGGGCGCCGGCCCCGCGCTGATCGACGTGATCGGCGGGCAGGTGGATGGCATGTTCGACCAGACCAATACCGCGCTGCCGCAGATCACCGAGTCCAAGGTGCGGCCACTGGCGGTGACCTCGGCCACCCGCGTGGCGCAGCTCAAGGATGTGCCGACGCTGGCGGAGTCGGGGCTGCCCGGCTTTGAAGCCAGCACGTGGTACGGCATCTACGCGCCCAGGGGCACGCCGCAGGCCGTGGTCGACAAGATGCAGCAGGCCTACCTGAAGGTGATGAGCGACAAGGCCTTCACCGGCAAGATGACCGCACAGGCAATCCAGATGCTGCCGCCTGAGCAATACACCGCCGCGGCGCTGGGCAAGCACACCCAGTCCGAGATCACCCGCTGGAAGACCGTGGCGGCCAAGGCCAACATCTCGCTGGACTGAGCACCATGTCCGGATTGCGCATAGAACACGACGCCTTCGGGCCGGTCGACATCCCCGCCGACCGCTACTGGGGCGCCCAGACGCAGCGGGCGCTGGCGATCTTCGAGGTCGGAGAAGAACGCTTCCCCGCCTGCCTGGTCCACGCCTTCGGCGCGCACAAGATGGCGGCGGCCAAGGCCAACCTGCGCTGCGGCGTGCTGGATGCCGCAATCGCCGAGGCCATCATCGCCGCCGCGGCCGAGTTGCGCAGCGGCCAGTTCGACAGCCATTTTCCGCTGACCATCTGGCAGACCGGCTCGGGCACGCAGACCAATATGAACGCCAACGAGGTCATCGCCAACCGCGCCAACGAGCGGCTAGGCCAGGCCCTGGGCACGCGCGCGCCGGTGCACCCGAACGACCACGTCAACGCGTCGCAGTCTTCCAACGACAGTTTCCCGACCGTCATGCACATGACCGCCGCGCTGGAACTGGAAGACCGCCTGCTGCCCGCGCTGGCGCTGCTGCGCGACACCCTGCGCGAGCGCGCCCACGCCTTTGCGGATGTGCTCAAGATCGCGCGCACGCACCTGATGGATGCCGTACCCATGACCATGGGCCAGGCCTTCGAAGGCTTCACCGCGCAGGTCGATCACGCCATCGAGCGCGTGCGCGACGCCCTGCCCCGCATGCTGTTGCTGCCGCAGGGCGGCACTGCGGCCGGCACCGGCCTGAACGCGCCGGCGGGCTTCGCCCAGGCGTTTTGTGCGGAAGCCAGCCAGCTGACGGGCCTCGCCTTCCGCCCCAACCCGTGCAAAGTCGAGGGCATGGCCGCGCACGATGCACTGGTCGAACTGTCCGGCGTGCTCAACGTGATCGCCGTCTCCTTCACCAAGATCGCCAACGACCTGCGCTGGCTCGGCTCGGGCCCGCGCTGCGGGCTCGGCGAGCTGCTGATTCCGGAGGACGGCCTGACCTCGTCGATCATGCCCGGCAAGCGCAACCCGACCATCGCCGAGGTAATGGTGCAGGCCGCCATGCAGGTAGCCGGGAATCATGTCACGGTGACCATGGCTGGCGCCTCCGGCAGCTTTGAACTGAACGTGGCCAAGCCGGTGCTGATCTACAACGTGCTGCAGTCGGTGCGCGTGCTGGCCGACAGTGCGCGGGTGTTCGCGCAACGGCTGGTGCAGGGGCTGGTCCCCAACCAAGATCAGCTGGCACGCAACCTGGACAGTCCGCTGCTTGCGGTGACCGCGCTCAACCCGGTGCTGGGCTACGACCGTGCAGCGCAGATCACGACGCATGCCGTTGCGAAGGGAATTTCGCCGCGGGAAGCCGCGATTGCGCTAGGATTTCTGAGCGGTGAGGAATTTGACCGGCTGGTGAACCCGATGCGTCTGGCGAAGGGGAACCCATAGGCATCAACCGCTGCGGCGATACTCACGGTCGCGAAATTGCTGATCACTTAGTCGTCTGCTTTCGGCCAGGACGAGACTTGCTACGACCCACGCGGCGGTGACCGCGTTATGGCAAGCTACAGTCACGCCTCGATCAAATGTCCGATACCTATGACCAAGCGCAAACCATGGATCTATGGAAGTGCCATCATCGGCCGTGACTGCTTGCAGCAAGACAGCTCATTCGATGCTCTAGTGAAAGAAGGGGGGTAAAGCCGTCAGCACAAAGTTCGTCGGCTTCAGCATTTCTCAGCAGTGCCCCCATCTTGCATCAATCGGCTGGTTGGCGACATCGCGTTACCAGCCGAGGCAAGGATCACGCCGACGCTTCAGGCGACGCTACAGCCGGAACCACTTTCTTCGCCGAAGCCCGCTTCTTCGTCACAAATTTCACTGCGACCGCCTTCGGGCCTGCTTTCGCGGCAACCTTGCCCTTAGTACCGGGTGCGGCCTTTTTCGCGACTGCTTTCGTTACGGCAGCTTTACTGCCCGTCGCCTTCTTGGCGCCTGCAGCCTTGGCCTTCTTCGCCAAGAGCTTGTCCTTTGCCGCTTGCTTTTCAAAACGGGCCGCGGCCTTTGCGGCTTCCACTGCCTGGGCAACCTCGCGCTTAGCCGCTTCAATTGCCTTCTTCGTGTCGGCGCGCAGCTTCAGCAAGCGCTTCTTCGCTGCCTGTGCCTCGCGGGCAAGCACGCTGGCCTTTTTCGTTGGCACGACCACCTTCTTTGCGGCAGGCTTGCCCTTGGCAGTTGCACTTACCCGTGTCGTTTTAGTTGTTGCGACCATGTTTTGTTATTCATAGTTGTGAGTGAAGCGCGGAGTATAACCGCACGAGTGGCGTTACATAATAGAGGTCAGTTTCTTCTTTATGTTGCGTCCAAGCGCGATCAGTCGGCGACTGAGATGCTGCCCCCTCTTCCGCAGCGCTTTCTTATTGGTATGTGGTACGTTCGCCAACTCAATCAGAGAAGCTCAGAGTGCAGCGATTCCTCGCCGCTTCCCTCCACATTGCAGGTGCCGCCGAAGGTGGACTACCGGCTGGCCGATTGGGACTTGGTTGCCTGACAGCAGGGTTGCGGCATATCGGGGCATGCTCGAATCATGGCGCATACTCCCGCGCCTGGACAACGGAGCGGGCTCAGACCAACCGCCCCGTTGCCCTGCCATGCTCAGGACAGGCACTCCCCGCTGTCGCGCGCGTCGCTGCGCGCGCCGTCGGTGAAGCCATCGCGCGAGCTGATGCGGGCGCCATCGGTGTAGGGGTCAGGCTTGCGCATGCCGTCTAGGTACGGATCAAAGCCACGGACAGCACACACGGACCTGCCCTGATGCGCGACCACGGGCAGCATGGCGGCCTCGGTGGCCGGACTGTGCGCGCCATCGGTAAAGGCGTCGCGCTGGCCGTTGTGTTCCGGCGCGGCAACGATCAGCGCATCAGCATATGCACCGGCGTGGGCGGTCTGGCTGAGCCCGGCGGCAAGTGCGGCAGCGGCAAGCAGGGTCTTGGCAAGGGTCTTATGCATTGCAATCTCCAACAGGGGTGTCGGCGGCGTTGCCGCGACGGCACTCCTCGTGCAGGCGATCAGCTACGGAACGGTATCGCCCGCACGGGACCGCCTCTGCCGTGCAAGCCGTTTCCTGGCGTGGGCCGGCTGCCATCCCATCGTGGCAGCGGCGTCGCGCCGGACTCCTGGATAAGGGGTACTTGCGCCCGATGTCGCAAGCGTGTTACGTCAGGCGGGCCTGATGTTCTGATTTACGCGGAACAGGTTGGCCGGGTCGTATTTGCGCTTGATCTCGGCCAGTCGCGCATAGTTGTCGCGATAGGACGCCTTCACGTTGTCATTGCCCTCGTCCATCATCATGTTGATGTAGCCGCCGCCAGCAGAGTGCGGATGCAGGGCCAGCCAGTAGTCCTTTGCCCACTGCACGATGCGATCGTTGTTGGCCGGGTCGGGATCCACGCCGACAATCACGCTGGCAAAACTGGCATCGCGGTAGCTGAAGGCCGTGTCGTCGCAACTGGCGCGATGCGCTGCACCATTGATCGGATACAGGTGCATGGTCGAGTGCATCGACGGCAACTGCTGCGCGTACTTGATGTGCAGATCGATGGCCTTGTCGCTCAGGTCGCTGACGAAGTCGGCTTTCCAGTACCACTGCAAG
This sequence comes from Cupriavidus sp. GW823-FHT06D04, assembly GCF_058795055.1. Classification (NCBI taxonomy): domain Bacteria; kingdom Pseudomonadati; phylum Pseudomonadota; class Betaproteobacteria; order Burkholderiales; family Burkholderiaceae; genus Cupriavidus; species Cupriavidus sp. GW823-FHT06D04. Next base: position 85,456 of record NZ_JBXAHL010000024.1, read on the forward strand.
CCCGCCGGATACAGTCCGTCGAACAGGCTCTGCAGGACAGGCCAGGGGATTGGCCCGGCAAAGTCCACCGCCGGCGGCATGGCCTCGCGAATCGGACGGAAATGCGTTTCGGCCTGGTCGAGCGGTCCGGTGTAGCACCACACTACGGCGCACATCTTCCGCAGGTGGACTTCCTCCGGGAAGGGCGCTGCGGGCGGCACCGTGACGAAACCGAACCAGCCATTGATGTCCTGCGGCGCGCTCAGGATGAAGTCGCGCCACCATGTCATCAGCTCGCGTGCCTGCTCCATCGGCCACAGCATCGGGCCGCCATAGACCGTGGCTACGGGATGAGCCTTGAACTCGAACGACGTCACCACGCCGAAGTTGCCACCGCCGCCGCGCAACGCCCAGAACAGGTCGGCATTTTCGTCGTTGCTTGCGGTGACGACTCGCCCGTCGGCCAGCACGACCTCGGCGCTGAGCAGGTTGTCGATCGTCAGGCCATAGGCGCGGCTGAGGTAGCCGATGCCGCCGCCGAGCGTCAGTCCGCCCACGCCAGTGGTCGAGATGAAGCCACTCGGCGTCGCCAGCCCGTAGGCACTGGCGGCGTGATCCACCTCGCCCCAGGTGCAGCCACCGCCAACCCGCAGCGTCTTGCGTCCGGCATCGATAAACACGCCCTTCATGGGCGACAGGTCGATCACCAGTCCACCATCGCATGTGCCGAGCCCGGCGCCATTGTGCGCGCCGCCACGCACCGCCAGCAGCATCCCGCTGTCGCGCGCGGCGTTCACCGCCGCGATGACGTCCGCAACATCGACGCAGCGCGCGATGATCGCAGGACGCTTGTCGATCATTCCGTTGTACACGGCACGCGCCTGGTCGTAAGCCGCGTCGCCCGGCTGAATCAGTTGTCCCCGAAAATGCGCCTTGAGTGCGGTTGCGACGGGTTCGCTCAACGAAGCTTCCATGGTTGTCTCCTGTCCGGTTGGTATGCAGGAGTTTTAGCAACCTCGGCGTTTCGAAAGCGTTAGGTGAACCGTTACATGGGGATTCTGCCTCCCGACCGGCGCGCGGTGGTCGAGCCCAGACTAACGCGCGAGTAACGCCCGCGCCTTGACGAAGTCGGGCTGATCGAAGCCCTCGGTGAATCGCGCAAGCTGCGCCTCGACCACCTCATGCGGATTGACGCGCCCCTGCGAGGCTCGCAACGTCGTCAGTGACAGGGTGGCACGCAGTTCAAGCGGGAGCGCGCGTTGGGCTGTGGCGATCTCGATCGCCTTGATCAGCGATGACTCGGCTTCGGCAAGGTCGGCGCTGCTGCGCAGCAGCAATTCACCGCGCAGACGGCACAACTCGGCGTCCACCCAGTGCTCGCCAGTGCGCCCGGCGCATTCGAACGCCTGGTCCAAAGCCGCCAACCCGGCCTCGGTCTCTCCTACGTCGCCCAGGCATTCAGCCAGCATGCCCAGATAGAGCGGCAGGCGCAGGCGTGCGCCCGTCGCATGAAAGCCCTCGATCGCCGCCTGCATGGCCACCACCGCTTCGGCGCTGGGCGCCTGTTTCGCGTTCGCCCAGGCGAGCAGTATGCCTGCCCACGCGAAGTAGTAGCCTACGTGGTACTGCTCGGCAATCTCGTGTGCCTGGCGGGCATAGTGCAGCGTGAGACCGTACTCATGCCGCAGCGCATGCTGCGTCGCAAGATAGGACAGCGCGAGTGCCTGGGAGAACGGGTGTGCTACGCGGTTCGCCACCTCCAGCGCTTCGCGTCCACGCTGAAGGGCCTGATCGGCAAACCCCCTGAACCACAATCCATGCGCCGACCACGCGGCGGCCAGCACGCCGAAGTTACCGCCCATCAGGGACGCATGCTCGGCGTGCTGGGCCTCGTCATAAGCGCCGTGCGCGCGTTGATACGCGGGCTCGGCAGCCATCCAGTCGCCTTGCTGGACCAGACTACCCATGACGCTGGTCCATGCCATCACCGAGTAAGTATCGGAGCCCGGCGGCCCCCAGCCCGCAATCAGTTCCTCGCTCAGGCTGCGTGCCTGTGCGAGTTCCGCCCTCACCACCAGGAAAAATGAAAGGCTAACCTGAGCGCGTGCTTGCTGATTGGTGTCACCCGCCAGCCGGCTCAGTTCCACCGCGCGCCGCAGCGGCGCCTCCAGTTCGGGGGCTGCCCAGCCTCGGGCGATGCGAATCGGTGGCGCAAGGTCGAGTTGCAGGGCCAGCGATTGACTGGCGCGCTCCTGCGGATCGGCAATCCGGTCCGCTTGCGCCAGCCCGCGCGTCAGCAAGGCAATGGCATCGTCATAGGCGTACACACTCTGCGCAACGCCGGCCGCGCGTCGATAGAATGCCGCCGCCTGGGCTGGCAGACCCGCCCGCTCATAGTGCGAGGCGATCTGCGCGCTTGCCGCGTCGGGCGCATCGCCTGGCGCCTGCTCGAGCGCTCGCGCCACGCGCAAATGCAGGCGGCGGCGCTGCAGCGGACTCACGTCGGCGTACGCCACGTCGCGGATCTTGTCATGGCTGAAGTCAAAGGCCAGGCCACCACCGTCGGTCTGGCGCACGATGCGCCGCTGCCACAGCTCGTCCAATGCGCCTGCCAGGGCATCCTCGCCGAGGTCGCTTGCCTGGGCGAGGATGTCGGTCGTGAACGCCCGTCCAATGATTGCAGCAACCCCGACGATATCGCGGGCGCCCGGAGGAAGCTGTGCCAGCCGGTTCGAGATGACGGTGTAAACCTTGGGCGGCAACTTCGACGCCATGCCACCCTGTGCGTCCCCGACCGGCATGGTGTCGGAGCGAGCCCGCATCATTTCGACCGCAAACAGCGGGTTACCCTCGCTCTCTTCGAACAGCCGGGTTGCCTCCGCGTCGGCCAGCGGCCGGTCCAGGATCTGGGCCGCAATCTTTGCCGTTTCGGCAGCATCGAGTGTCCCCAATGAGATCTCGATGAACTGGTCGTCGCGGCGCAGTGCGTCCAGCAGCCGGTTCGCCGCGTGCAGCGGCATGATTTCCTCGGAGCGCGCCGTCGCGACCACCATCAGCCTTGCCGCCCCGTCGAAACGCATCAGGAAGCGCAGCCATTCGAGCGTCTCGCCGTCGCACCATTGCAGGTCGTCGAGCAGCAACAGCAGTGGCCCGCCTTGTGCAAGCACCGCTCGCGCAAGCGCCTCGAAGAACCGTTGGCGTTGCCAGTACTCGGTAAGGGGCGACGGCGGCGACAGTCCGGATTGCTGCGTGAGGAGTTCGGGCAACAGGCGCGTGACCTCGGTCAGCCACAGTCTGTCGAGATTGCCGATCGCGCCACTCAGGCCAGGGCTGCGCAGCCAGCCGGTCACCGGCGCAAACGCGAGCTGTCCCTCGGCCGCATAGGCGCGCGAATGCGCCACGGTGATGCCTTGCTCGGCCAGATGGACGAGCAGCTCCTCCGCCAGGCGTGATTTGCCGATGCCGGCTTCGCCCAGGATCAGGACAAACTGCTTGTCGGCCAGCTGGGTACGCTGCCAGACTTCAAGCAACCGGCGCCATTCGCCATGCCGGCCAATCATTGGCAGCATCGCATCCCGCGGGCGTTGGCGCTGCATTGACGCGGCCTGGCCGGCCAGCCGCGCATAGGCCTCGCGCATGGGTTCGCTGGGCAGGACGCCCAGTTCGCGCGCGAGCGTTTCCACACAGCTACGATAGGCGCGCATGGCCGATGCGTGGTCGTGGTTCAGCGCGTGCAGGCGCATCAGCGCCATGCAGGTAGGTTCGCGGCACGGGTCGAGCCGCTGCAACTGCTGTGTGTACTTCAACGCCTTTGCATAGTCGCGCCGGTCCTCACTCAGTTGACCGAGGCGCGCAAGCGCCGCGATGCACTGTTCGCGCAACCTTTCGCGCTCGGGGCGGATCCACTCGTCATAGCAGTTGGCCAGCAGGTCACCGCGATAGAGATCCGCGGCATGCGTCAGCAGCTCTTCTTCAGCGCCGGCGTCGCCGTGCCTCGAGGCCCTGGCCGCAGCCGCAAGCGCGGACTGGAACTGCGCTACATCGAGGTCGGGCGCCGAATCGGGCAGCCATTGCACCGTTTGCGCATCGGCATGGACAAACTGATCTGCCTCCGGCCAGGTCTTGCGCAGCTGAAACAGCAGTTGACGCAGGGCATTGCGCGCCTGCGCCTGCGAGGAATCAGGCCAGAACAGCACGGCGAGCTGCTGCCGCGTCTGCGGTGCGTCGCGATGCAGGACAAGGCAGGCGAGCAGTGCCTGCAAGCGGGGGGAGTTTGCGTTGAACAGGGGCGCGTCAGCGCCGTCGAGCTGGAACTCGCCAAACAAGCGTACGGAGAAGCGGGCCTGGGAAGTCATGCTGGAGCGCAATGCGGCACAAAGCGATGGGGAGCTCCTGTAGGCAGCGTACGGTGCGCACTGCGGTAGCGCTCGTGCGGGAACTCTCCAACACCCAAGCCCGCGCGAGCGCCATTCGTGACTATACTCGCGTTGGCGCGTCCAATCCGGCCAACATCGACGAGCAGGCCTTCGGGGTATTCATGATCCCCCCACGTACCGGACTTCGCTGCCTGCCTGCGCCACCGCAACGGCGATCGTTTCCTGGTGTACGACCAAGCCTACGTACTTGCTAAACTTGTCCATGACCTGCCCCCTCAATTGTGGCTCTGGGTTGTTGGTTTAACCCACCTCAAGCCTAATCCACGTCGCTTGAGGTGCGACAGGTCAATACATTCTGTCTAGTTCCCCAGCCGCGCTAGCGCCTCACGCATTGGCCCCAGCGAGACCTTGATCACGCCATCGAGCGGTGTATCCATTTCCAGGATCAGGAGGATCGCCCCTGAAGCTGACAGCGCGCACAGGAGAAAGGCGACCACAATGGTCCCGTTTCGCGGCGCGAGCAATCCGAATGCGCCAAAGATAATGGCGAGCCACGACACCAGCACAACCAGCAGCGGCAGGGCCACGGAGCCCTCTCTTTGCAGCAGCGCCAGCGAGCGGGACGCGAAGACTTCATCGGAGATCCGGAGGGCGCGCGCCTGGATCTCACGTTGCGCGGGGGTGGTGGGCGAGAGTTCCGCTACCTTCTGTTGGAACGCCTCCACGCGGGCGCTGATTTCCGGGTTGGTCAGCCGTGCCGTGCGGCCTGCGTCGTCGGATGCCAGCAGATCGACCCACAACGCATAGTCGCGCCGAAGAGTGGCACGGAGCTCCTTCGCTGGAGGCCCATACTGGACCAGCAGGCGATCAAGGCGAACAATGCTTGCGGCATTGTGCACAAGGTCACCCTTAACCGTGTCGAACGTGCTTTTGGCCGATGAGATCAGCAACCCAAGCACCAAGGCGGCAATGGTCGCGATCAGCCCGGTCGCTAGCTTGATGGCGTTGCTCGATTCCTCGCTGAGGTGATGCTCCGGCAACATGCGGCGCACGTAAAGGCCAAGCAGTGCGGCGCAGAAGATGCACAGGAACGTGATCAAGGCGATGACGAGTTGGCTCACGCTTCCGTCCTCCGCTTAAAAATCCATTGCACCCAATACAGCTTGTCGACTTGGCGGCCATTCCCGCGCTCGGCCCCCCGTATCAGGGCCCACTAGGCTAGTGGCTAAACCGGGCGACAGCTGCAAAACGGGTAACGCAGGTCATGGTGACCGCAGTCGCTGCTGGTGATAGGCAACTCGCCCCTGTTCACTCGTCTCGTTGACGCTTCATGATGCCGGATACCCGCGGCATACCTTTCGCAATGGTGATTGCCTGACTGGAAGCTGTGGATTAAACGGGTCGATGCAACGGATTAATGAAATCGTTCAGCCAGTGTATTGAAGTTTAGTGTTTTTCGCAGTTTTGTCGCAACAAGAGAGATCAGTCGACAAGAAGCCAGCGGTGATGGTTGGCTTATGCGGCCAGCGAATAGAATTTGAGAGCGCACGGGCCAGTGGTTACCGGCAGGCAGTGTTCTTGTGGAACCGCTGTGCGAGCTACTTTAGCCGCCATGGCTTTTTGTTGGCTCCGGGAAGCAATCTCCCGGATGAAGTGCGAGCTTCGCGGGCGTTTCAGCGGCACGAAGGCTTGACACTGTACTGCATGAGGTGTGACCGGCCACGACACTGTAGCCCGCCTCGCATTCACTATGGGTCCTAGCCGAAGACCTCGGATGCGTCCGTCATCAGTCTAAGCCCATGGGCTCGGATTCGTTCCTGGGCACGCCGGGCAAAGACTGATGCATCCAGGTGTGACCCGAGCATCCGTACGCCGTGGGAGACTCGTCGAAAAATGAAATCAACTTCGTTTTCGGTGAAGTCGCCGTAGGCAAGGTATGCCCTCAGCATCTCGTTAAGGTAGGCATCACACTCACCTCGCTGCAATACAGTGCGCTTGCCAGCAGAGACCGCGAGTGCCACCGCAGCCACCGGCGTCTCCAGTGCTTGGAGTCGTCCTTTACCAATTGACCCCTCCATTGCCCGGCGCGGCCTTTCTTTACGCTGCCCGCAATTGCCAAGGAGTAGGGAGCACGCGGCGCGCATTTTGAAAATCATCATAGCGTGACGGAAATAGCAGGGCAATCGGCTTTCCCCTGGAGAAGGTCCCACCAAAGAGGGGGGTGGCGAGCCCGCGAGAACAAAGCCAATCATCTGGCTGCAACACCCAGAATCGGTATGTCAGTGCGCGTGCAACTGGCATACCGTGCCTTCATCGGCCATCGACCGGATATCAAGCCGCTTCTGACTCCAGCTGCAGCTACGCGCATGGCCACACGGGCCTCGCAGAGGTCACCATCCTGGACATCCCGCCTCAAAGATTGAGGCGCTGGAAATACCCAGTTAGTTCAAGGTAACCCCGTCCGACCGCGTTGCCTCCCCGCAATGCAGTCACCGCGCCCTCCCAATAGACCGCGCCGGTGCTCGCGCGGCTATCGAGTTCCTGATCATCCATCAGCGGTACCAGTTCGAGTGTGAGATCGCCTGCGTTCAACCGCATGGCAACCGGATAGCTCGTGCCGGTACGAGGCGAGCGCCAACGGCGCGCCGGCATGAAGTTGACCTCTTCGGGAGCCAGTACCTGGACGCGCCCGTCGCTGCCGCGCAGCGTGCCGCCTCCCCAGAACTTGCGCCCCGCCTTGTCCCGGATCTGGAAGGCCATCAACGCGCCGCCGTCATCCAGGTTGATGCCGATCCAGTCCCAGCCGACGGCCTCGTCGGCCAGCAAGGTCGACGACCATTCGTGATCCAGCCAGGCAGTGCCATGCACGGTTTCCTGCTGGGTGCCCCGCTTCAAGGTGCCGCTCACCTTGAGCCCCGGCCGGCTGTAGTAATAGCTCGCCTGGGCCGCCAGAGGGCCCTTGCGGCTGAAACCCCGTTCGCCCTGTAGCAACAACCGTTGGGTTGGCTCCATTGTCAGATCGAGGGTGAAATCCCGCGCGGGAAATCTGGCTCGGTAGCGCCCCGTCGCCTCTCGGCGCAGCGACCAGTTGTCGATGTAGACATCGGTATCGGCAGTGTCGGCAAGCGCCAAGCCGAAGCCGCTGCGCGCCGCGCGCTGGTCGTGCTGGAGCTTGCCGGCCACGGGATCGCTCAGGGCGACATTGGCGAACAGCAGTTGCTGCGGCGCGAAGCGGCTTGGGTTGGCCTGGTCGAACTGCGGGCGCGAGCGGAAGAACGTAACCTGGAAGCCGAGCGGCGCTCCTGCCGGCGTCTGCAGCCAGCCGGTGGCATACCACCATTCGGTGCGATAGTCGGGGTGTGCGCCGTGGTCGCGCGGGAAAGCCAGGGTTCGGCCTGCGTCGACTGGCGGATAAGCGGGCGCTGCGCCCAGCGCCGCGCCCGCCACGCCGCAACCCGGCAACAACCGCAGGAATGAGCGCCGCTTCACCAATCCTCCTGAACCGCGCGCACGGCGCTACGCGACATCGCGTGCCGCCCGCTCGCCAGCGCAGCCAGCGAGGCCGCCGCCACCACCGCGCTCGCCACCTGGGCCAGGAATGCCCAAGGCATATGCAAACTCATGGTCCAGTGGAACGACTGCGGGTTGACAACGTGAACCAGGATCAAGGCGATGACCCATCCCAGCGCAAGACCGGCTACCACGCCAAGCAGAGCGAGTAATGCGCCCTCCAGTGCCAGCATCGCGCCGATCTGCCAACGCATGAAGCCGAGATGCCGCAGCATGCCAAATTCGCGCGCACGCGCCAGGGCCTGCGCGCTGAAGCTGGCGCCGATGCCGAACAGGCCGATCATGACCGCTATGCCCTCCAGCAGGTAGGTCACTGCGAAGCTGCGGTCGAAGATTTTCAGGGTGATGGTGCGAATCTCGCCAGGCTCGGCGAAGGTAATGTGTTCACCGCCGGCGACGCGCTGGTGCAGCCTCTCCTTGACCTGCGCCGGGCCGGTGCCCTGCTCCAGCCACAGGGCGACGTCAGTGACACGCCGCTCGTCCGTGAGCCGTCGATAGTCGTCCTGGCTGATCACCACCGTACCATGCTGGCGCGCGTAATCGCGCCACACGCCGCCCACCAGGAAGGCGACGGGCCGGCCCTGCAGCGGCAACGTGATACGTTGCCCGGGGCGGAAGCCATAGAGGTCGACCATCGCCTCGCTGACCCATACCGCCGGCGGATCACCCGGCTGCGCCGCGACGGGCGCAGCCGTCAGCGGCAACCGTGCGCCCGGATTGCGCGGATCGATCGGCCTGGCAATGACCGTTACGGGGGGACGCTCGGGATCAAGCAGGATCTGGCTCGAACGTAGAAACTCCGCACGCGCAACGCCACGGACGCTGGCAATGGCCGCCTGGTCGTCAGGCGAGAAATACGCGCTATCGCCGCTTGACGAAGCACGCAAATAGAGGTCAGCCGGCAGGACATTGTGCAGCCAATCGTCCACCGAGATGCGGAAGCTTGACACCATGATCGCCATCGCGGCCATCAGGCTGAAGCTGGCGACAATGCCGGCCAGGGCGATGGCCGCGCGGCCCGGTGCGCCGGCGAGCTGGGTCAGGGCAAGCTGCGGCACAGCCTGTCGCCAAGAGGGCAGCAAGCCGAACACAAGATGCGCCAGCCGTGGCATCAGCAGGATAGCGCCCACCAACAGAAGCGCGATCGCCGCATAACCGAAGACCGGCAGATCCGCCACCGGCCGCAGTGGCGTCAGCCCAAGCCCGGCTGCCATCGCCGCAAGCCCGGTCCACGGCGAGCGCAGCCGCTTGAGCGGTGTCTCCTCATCGCCCGCCTTGAGCGCCTGCGCCGGCCGCGCACGGGCGGCCTCCCATGCCGGCGCGAGACTGCCGAGCACCGCCGCCGACAGCCCGAGCGCGAAGAAGATCAGCGCTGCCGGCGCGTCGAAGCGGACCTTGGGCTTTACACCTTCAAAGTAGCCACCGCCCAGATCGCCCCCCGCATACCCGAGCACCGCGGCAGCGAGGACGAAGCCAAGCGCCAGGCCGAGCATCGCGCCGAGCGCGCCTTGAGCCGCGCCTTCCGCCAGCAGCAGCCGCAGCAGGCCACCGCGTGTCACCCCCAGGGCGCGCAACAGTGCAAGCTGCGAGCGCCGCCGCAGCACCGAGACAGCCTGCATCGTGAACACCAGGAAGGCGCCTGTGAACAACGCCACCAGCGCAAGCACGTTCAGGTTCACCCGATAGGCGCGCGACAGGTTGGAAGTTCGGCGCGCGTTGTCCTGCGGCGATCCCGCCACCACCCCTGGCGGCAGCAGCGCGGCCAGCGCTTGCGCAAAGCTGTCGGTGTCCACTCCCGGCCTGAGCTTGACGTCGATCCGCTGCAGCAGGCCAAGCCGGTCGAGGCGCCACTGCGCCGCACCGATATCCATCACGCCCAGGCGCATGCCCTCGCCCGCCGCCGGCAGCGTGCCGGCAATACGCAGCGTAAGCGCGGTGAGCCCGACTTGTACGGTGAGCGGATCCCCGGGCTTGAGGTCGAGCCAGCTCAGCGCCGCCGGCGAAAGGAACACGGCGTCGGGATCGAGAACCTCGAGCTTGCCCGCGCGCTCCTCGGCGGGCCGCCCGATCAGATTGGGGGTCACAGGCGCCGCCCGGAACACATCGATGCCAAACAGCGTCAGCGCACCGGTGCGCCCCGGCACCAGCGCATTGACTTCCACCACGGGGCTGGCCGCCGCCACCTCCGGCAGGCCCGCGATGCGCGGATAGAGCGATTCATCGAAGCCCATGCGCGGCCCGCGGATCTCCAGATCGGCATTCCCCATCAACGAGCGCACCGCCTGGGAAAACTCCGCCAGTGCAGCGTGGTTGACCAGATGCACGCCATAGCCCATTGCCACACCGATGGCCACGGCAAGGATGCCGATGATGGCGCGTCCGGGATGGGCGCCCAATTCGCCCAGAAGTAGCGCAAGGCCGAGCGAGCGCGGCGTTCGCATGGCTCAGGCTGCCGCGCTCATCGGCGGCTGGGGCCCCAGCGGCGTCAATCCGCCTGGCGTCAACTGCAAGACGCGATCCGCCGTCGCCGCAGCCAGTGCCGAGTGCGTGACGATAATCGCGGCCGTGCCGTTTGCGTTGACCAGTTCGCGCAGCAGGCTCAGCACCCGCGCAGCCGTCTCGTGATCAAGGTTGCCAGTCGGCTCATCTGCCAGCAGCAGCATCGGCCGGTGTACCAGGGCACGTGCAATCGCCACCCGCTGCAGTTCCCCGCCGGAAAGCTCGCGCGGCATACTGTCCTCGCGCCCCTCAAGCCCAACCGCGGCAAGCATCTCGGCAACGCGGGCCGACGCCTTTTCCCACTCGAGGCCGTTCAACAGCAGAGGCAGCGCCACGTTCTGCGCCGCGCTCAAATTCGGCAGAACATGGAAGGCCTGGAACACGAACCCCAGCTTTCGCCGCCTCAGCAAGGTTGCGGCATCGTCGTCCAGCTTGCCCAGGTCCTGTCCGTCGAACTGGATGCAGCCACTGTCGGGCCGATCCAGGCCGGCGATCAGGTGGAGCAGCGTCGACTTGCCCACGCCAGATTCACCCATGACGGCGACATATTCGCCGGCGTCCAGCGCAAGACTGACTCCGCGGAGAACGGTGCGCGGTCGGGCGCCGTTGTATGTCTTGGAGACGTCTGTAAGGGTCAGCACAATGTTGTCAACCTCGCGTGGCGCGCCTCTCTGTCCGTCTCGGTTCCCGGGTGAAATCCAGGCTGGAAATACACCCGCTGCGCCTATGGATGGCTCGGGGAATGAACCCGGCCGCTACATCAAGCATGCTTCAGGTCACCGCCGGAACCACAACATCGAGAGCCCGCACGCCACCCCCAGCATCAGGACCGCTGCTGCCGAGAACAATGCACTGATCTCGGTTTCCTTGCGCTCGAGCGCGAAGCGGGCGCTGAGCTGGCGATACACTCGGCTCAGGTCCGCAGCCGAGCCTGCCTGGAAGTACTCGCCGTCCGTTATCGCCGCTACCGCCCGCAAGGCGGGTTCATCGAGCTGCATGTAGTAAGACAGGCCCGACTCTATCGTGGCTGCGCCCTGCGGCGTACCGAAGCCCACCGTATAGACGCGCACGCCGCGCTGGGCGGCCATGCGCGCGGCGTCCAGCGGGTCGGGGCCGGTGGTGCGGCGGCCATCGCTGAGCAGGATCACCGCACCGTGCCGATACGAGCCGGGCTGCGCCGCCGGCCGTTCCTGTTCGCGCTTGCGGACGGCGTCCGCCGCGGCGGCCTCTGCCAGCGATCTGCCGCCGGGCCCGGGTGCGAGCGACTCGCCGCTGAAAAGGATTGCTTCCAGGTCGATGCCATCGTCGGGGAACAACACTGCCAGCGCCTGGATCAGCCCGCTGCCGGTCGCCGTGCCGTGCTGGAGCTGGAAGCGATCGATTGCATCGAGCATGTCCTGCCGGTTGTCGGTGGGGGGCAGTACCACGGTCGCCGTGGCGGCAAAAGAGACCATGCCCAGGCGCACGCTGGCCGGCAGCCCGACGATGAGATCCCGGGCAGCCTGCTTGGATGCGGCGATCCGGGTGGGTGCAACGTCGGTCGCCGCCATGCTGCGGGAGGTGTCCATGGCCAGTACCAGGGTGATGGCGTCGGACGGCAGCGTGATCGTCGCAGTAGGACGGGCGCAAGCCAGCAGGGCCACGCCCAGCGCGAGCAGGAAGAGCAGCGGCGGGATGTGACGCCGCAGTCGTTGGCCGGGACCCAGGGCGGCGCGCGGCAGCGCAAGGCTGGCATACAACAGGGCGATTTTCTTGCGCCGCGCAAGCAGGTACAGGTAAGCGGCTGCCAGCAGGGGCAGCACGAGCAGCAGCCAGAGCATTTGCGGCCAGAGAAACTGCATACCCGTGCTCCTTGGCGCGTGGGTAAGACGATGGTACTGTATTTTCCACGGCGGGACGGGACCTCGGGGGCGGCAATGAAACGGGTATCGATCTACGGATGGGTCTCGGCAGCGGTCGCACTGGTTCTCGCCGCGGTCGTGGGCTCTGCCTGGCTGTTGCAACCGTCGCCGCGCGTCCTAAAGCAATCCGACATCGACGCGGCAGTGCTGCACACGTTGGAGACCAGGCGTCTGCCTTCGCGCACAGCCAGGGCCGCAGAGGCGGTTCGCGAGTCGGTGGTGGAAGTTCGCAGCTATGCGCCAGCGGAAAAGGCGGCGGACAAGCCGACGGAAGCGGCATCCGCCCGAAACGCCAAACGTGATCCCCCTGCCACACGCCCCAAAACCAAATCGCACCCGCCATCCCCGCCGCCCTCTCGCGATGAACTCGCAAAAGGCGACCCATCGGGCGGCAAGGACGAGTCCGGTGGCAAGCGCAAAGTCCGCAACATCGGTTCGGGTGTGGTCGTGACCGAAAGCGGCGTCATTCTCACCAGCTACCACGTCGTCGCCGACGCCCTGCACCTGGAGGTCATATTCCACGACGGCCACACGGCCGAGGCCTCGGTGGTGCAGGCGTTCCCGGAGAAAGACCTCGCCGTGATCCGGCCCAGTTCAATCCCCGACGACGTGCCGCCGGCGACGCTTGGTTCCAGCCGGAACCTCGCGCCCGGGACCGAAGTCGTCGCGGTCGGCTTTCCGTTCGGCATCGGTCCGTCGGTGTCTGCCGGCGTGGTGTCGGGGCTCGACCGCAGGTTCGTTTCGCCGGACGGCAAGCGGGACCTGGACAAGCTCATCCAGTTCGACGCCGCCGCCAATCCGGGCAACTCGGGCGGGCCGCTGGTGAATCTGGATGGCGAGGTGGTCGGGATCGTCACCGCCATCCTCAACCCCAACCAGAGCGGCACTTTCCTCGGCATCGGCTTCGCTGTCACGATCGAAAGCGCCGGCATTGCCATCGGATCCTCTCCTTTCTAGACGCGGGGGCCTTAAATGAACGACCAAGCCAGGGGCACTGTGGACAGCGCCGACTTGATGGAGCGCCTGCTGTATGAGGTGAAGCGCGTGGTGGTGGGGCAGGACCAGTTCCTGGAACGGGTACTGGTGGCGATCCTTGCGGGTGGCCACCTGCTGGTGGAAGGCGTGCCGGGCCTGGCCAAGACGCTGACCGTCAAGACGCTGGCCAGTACCATGAGCGGCTCCTTCAAGCGCATCCAGTTCACGCCTGACCTGCTGCCGGCCGACCTGATCGGCACGCGCATGTATAACCAGGGCACGGGCGAGTTCTCCACCGTGCGGGGCCCGGTCTTTGCCAACCTGCTGCTGGCCGACGAGATCAACCGCGCGCCGGCCAAGGTGCAGAGCGCCTTGCTGGAGGTCATGCAGGAAAAGCAGGTCACCATCGCCGGCGAGTCCCATCTGGTGCCCACGCCCTTCCTCGTCATGGCCACGCAGAACCCGATAGAAACGGAAGGCACCTACCCCTTGCCCGAAGCGCAGGTCGACCGCTTCATGATGAAGGTCCTGGTGGGCTATCCCAGCGAAGAGGAGGAGGCCGTCATCGTCAACCGTGTCACCGGCCCCCGCATCAGCGTGAGCCCCATCGCCACGCCCGAGCGCCTGGCAAGCCTGCAGGAGGAATGCGGCAGGATCTATGTGGATCCGAGCCTGGTCCAGTATGCAGTGCGCGTGGTGTCGGCCACCCGCAAGCCGGGAAGCTACGGGCTGGAAGACCTGGATCGATACATAGCGTTCGGTGCCAGCCCCCGCGCCACCATCGGCCTGATCGAAGGCGCGCGCGCCCTGGCGTTCCTGCGCCGCCGGCACTATGCGCTGCCCGAAGACGTGGTCGACCTCGTGCCGGATGTCTTGCGCCACCGCCTGGTGCTCTCATACGAGGCCATGTCCGACGGCGTGACTGCCGACCAGCTCGTCACCCGCATCCTGCAGGCGCTGCCGGTTCCGGAGCGCCCATTGGAATCCCATGTTCGGGCGCCTGCGCGCTAGGCGCCGGAGCGGCCCGGAAGCCGCACCCTATAGCGCACCCGGTAGCGCACCCGCCGGCACGGCGCTGGCCAGCGTCGACGCAAGGCAGACCGAGGCCTTGCTGCGCCGCCTGGAATGGACCGTGGTGCGCCGCCTCGATGGCCTGTTGCAGGGCGACTACCGCACGCTGTTCCGCGGCTTTGGGCTGGATCTTGCCGACCTGCGCGAATACCACCCCGGCGACGACGTACGGCACATCGACTGGAACGTGACGGCGCGGCTGCAGACACCGCATGTGCGTGAGTACCAGGAAGACCGGGAGGTCTCCGTCTGGTTCCTGCTGGACCTGAGCGGATCGGTCGGTTTCGGTTCTGGCAGCGTGAGCAAGCGCGACCTGCTGAGCGACTTCACCACCGTCATGGCGCTGCTGCTGACACGTTACGGCAACCGGGTCGGCGCCCTGCTCTACGGCGGGGCCACAGACGCGGGCGCGTCGGTGGTGCCGGCGCGCTCGGGGCGCCGGCATCTGCTGCACCTGCTCGACCGCATGCATGCCACACCCGCCGCGTTGCCGGGCGACACCCGCTTGCGCGACCTGCTGGAGCGCGCACGGGCGTTCGCGAAACACCGATCGGTGCTGTTCGTGGTCTCCGACTTCATCAGCGCCCCGGGCTGGCAGGCATCGCTCGGAATGCTGGCCCGGCGCCATGAGGTCGTCGCCGTGCGGCTGGTCGACCCGCTGGAGATGGCCTTGCCCGACCTGGGCCTGGTCGTGCTGCAGGATGCCGAAACCGCGGAGCAGATGTTCGTCGACACGCACGACCCGGCCTTCCGCAAACGCTTCGCCGCCGCCGCCCAGGCGCGCGAGGCCGAGTTGCGCCTGGCCTTCACCCAGGCTGGCGTGGCGTGCCTGACGCTGTCGACCTACGCCCGCCTGGACCTGGCCCTGCTGCACTTCACCCGCCGGCGCCGCCACCGTCAAGGGGCCGCTGCAGTAGCAAAGCAGGAAAACGGGCCAAAGGGGGCAGCATGACCGATGCCATAAGCCGGCTACCCGTCTTCAGCTTCCTGTGGCCAGGCATGCTGTGGTTGCTCGCGCTCGTCCTCGTGCTGTCCGCTGGCTACGTATGGCTCGATAGGCGCCAGCGCCACGCGACGGTGCACTATCCCACCCTGAAAACCGTCGGCGTTGCCATCAAGGGCGGCGCGACCTTGCGCCGCCACGTGTCGCCCATGCTGCTCCTGCTGGCCCTGGCCGCGCTGATCTTCGCCATCGCCCGACCCCAGGCGGTGATGCTGCTGCCCTCGCGCGTCGAGACCGTGGTCCTGGTCATCGATCTGTCTGGCAGCATGCGCGCGCAGGATGTCCAGCCCAGCCGCATCCGCGCCGCCCAGCAAGCGGCCAAGGTTCTGCTCGACGCACTGCCCGCGGGCGTCAGCGTGGGAGTCGTCGCGATGGCCGGCACCGCCGCCGTGGCACAGGCGCCCAGTCGCAGCAAGGATGCCGCGGCCACGGCAATCGACCGCCTCAAGCCGCAAGGCGGCACCGCGCTGGGCAATGGCCTGCTCATCGCGCTGACGACGCTGCTGCCGCAGACGGCTGATGACGCCGAGCGCCTCATGAACGGCGACACCACGCCGCTGCAAAAGCCGGACGCATCCCGCAGCGGCGAAGCCGTGACGCCCGGCTCCTATCCCTCTGGGGCAATCGTCCTGTTTTCCGACGGTGAAAGCAACACCGGCCCGGCCGCGACGCAGGCGGCGCAGCTTGCCGCCGCGCACGGCGTGCGCGTTTATACCGTCGGGGTTGGCACGACCGAGGGTGTGGTGCTTTCGGTCAATGGCTGGTCGGCGCGCGTCAGGCTGGATGAGAAGGTGTTGAAGGAAGTCGCCGATGCGACAGGGGCGGAGTATTTCCCGCTTGCGGATGCCGCGCAACTGAAGAGGGTGTACCGGGCGCTCAATATGCGGCTGGCGTTTGGCAAGCGCGAACAGGTTGAAATTACTGCGTTCTTTGCCGCGCTGGGGGCGTTGCTGGCCACGTGTGCGGGGCTGCTGTCGTTGTGGTGGTTCGGGCGCGTGATGTAGGCAGGGACTGGCTCTGGCAGAGGAAACCCGGGTGTTCCTTTGCCAGAATATTGGGCCCCCGGTTTGGCGCGCGCTCCGTGGCAAGGCGCATCAGAACCGGTGACGAACGCCCATCACCGCACCCACCTGATCCTTGCCAGGCTGTACGTTGAAGACGGCCGACGTGCCGCTGCCACTGTTGAAGCCGTTGACGCCTAGTGCCGAGTTATCCTTGTTTAGCGCGTAGGAGACTGACGCGTAGAGGTCGGTGCGTTTGCTGAGCGAATAATCGCTAGTAAGCACGAACTGCCACGGGTCGGATCCGGTCTGCCGGAAGTCCTGGTAGTAAGCCGCGCCAGTCAGGGAGAAAGCCGGCGTCACTTTGTAAGCCAGGCCCAGCCAGTAGAGGTTCGAGCCGGCATCAGCCGCCTGCGCGCCCGGCACGATAGCACCATCATGGGCCTTCGCCAGACGGTAGCCCGCATAAACCTTGGCATCACCCACCGCATATGTGGCAGCCACCGAAACGCGCCTCAGGACCGGCGCCTGGTTTGACGGCGTGCCGACGTGCGCATCGTCATAGGCCGCGCCCAGCGCAAAGGGGCCGGAGGCATAGTTGACGAACGCGCCGAAATTACGTCCGAATACGTTGCTGCCAGCCACTTCGCTGCCATTAGCCTGGAATGAGTAGAAAGCCAGTCCAGTCAGCTTTCCGAACTTGCCGACATACTTGATGGCATTGTCCGCGCGCGCGCCAAACTCCGGCGCAATCGAGAGGATGCTGTAGCGGTCGGCAATCGCATTGGGATCATAGAGATTGCCGAATTCGCGCATGCCGGTCTGCTGCCGCCCCAACAGCAGTGAGCCGTGTAGGCTATCGAGCCCTACATAGGCATTGCGGCCGAACAGACGCCCGCTCTGGCCCGAATTGCCGGTATCGATGTCGAAGCCGCTTTCCAGCAGAAAGACTGCCTTCAGCCCGCTGCCCAACTCC
This sequence comes from Cupriavidus sp. GW823-FHT06D04, assembly GCF_058795055.1. NCBI lineage: Bacteria > Pseudomonadati > Pseudomonadota > Betaproteobacteria > Burkholderiales > Burkholderiaceae > Cupriavidus > Cupriavidus sp. GW823-FHT06D04. Next base: position 102,807 of record NZ_JBXAHL010000024.1, read on the forward strand.
TCCACGCCCCGCAGCCCCCAACGCGAGCCAGACTGGTTCCCGGAAACCAGCCGCACGAGACTGTTGCCGTTGCGCCCTGCATTATTGTTGAATTCGATACCGGCGTCGGCAATACCGAACAGCGTCACCCCTGACTGGGCGTGTGCGCTTGCACAACACCCAATCATGGCGAAGAACAAGGATATATCAACGAGACGTAGTCGTCGCATGGTGGTCCCCCCTCTTTCTTCTTGATTTTTGGCCAGCAATGCGCCCGCGGCAATCATCCAAACGGTGGGCCCCCAAAGGATGGTCCTGGTAAAACCCATTCGGGCTTGAAGTCACGCCAGAAACCAACTGCATATCAGCATAAAACACCCCTCAATTGCACTCCGACAGCGGCCACCTACGATAACTCCATTGTCAGGGCTCGCCTGCCATACCGCGCCTCGACTCCCCCGCAGTCCATCACCGAACTTCCATATTGCTCCGGGGTGCGGAATGCGTACTGTTCTCTATCAGGAAGATGCCGGGCAAGTCACGCACGCGCTGTGCAGGCACGGGTTGCCTGACGGAGTGAGCCTATCCGCAAGCGGTGACGGGCTGCTCGTGGTCGTCGTGCGTGCTGCGCCCAGCCGCGTGGCGGAGGCCGCGGAGCAATGGCTGCGCGGGCGGCCGTTGCCGGATGCCTTTATCGTCGGCTGCACGGACGAGACTCGCTGTCATTGCCGCCCCGAATCCTGGTGGCCATCGTCGGTTTGCGATATCGTGACCGCTGTCGATGATGACTCACTGCTGAAAGAACTGGCGCTGCGGCTTGCCCGGCTGGCGGAGCTCGAGGAGATCGTCACGTCCGACTGGCTGCGCCGGCGCGCTGTCGGAGAATCGATTGCATGGCGCAGCACCTTGCGTGCGGTGGCGGAGGCCGGCCGGCTTGGGCGCGGCGCTTGTCTGCTGCTTGGGGAAAGTGGCGTCGGCAAGGAGTTGCTGGCCCGGCTGGTGCATGATCTCGATCCTTCGCGCAGGCGTGGTCCGTTTGTCGTGGTCGACTGCACGACGCTGAGTCCCGAACTGTCCGGCAGCGAACTGTTCGGCCATGCCAAGGGTGCATTCACGCATGCCGTCACGGCGCGCGACGGCGCCGTGGCATTGGCGGACTGCGGAACGCTGTTTCTTGACGAGATCGGCGAACTCGAGCTGCCGCTCCAGGCGCGGCTGTTGCGCGTGATTCAGGAGCGGATGTACAAGCGCGTGGGGGAAGACACCTGGCGGCGCTCTGACTTTCGCCTCACCTGTGCGACGAATCGCGATCTCGAAGCCGAGGTGGAGGCCGGGCGCTTTCGCTGCGACCTGTATTTCCGCATCTCGCAATGGACCGTACGTGCACCGTCATTGTCGGAACGACGCGAAGATATCCCGCTGCTGGTGCGGCACTTCCTGAGCGAGCATGACGACGCGCCGCGTATTATGCCGGAGGTCATGGAACAGCTGATGTGCCGCGACTACCCCGGCAATGTGCGCGAGTTGCGCAACGTGGTATTACGCATGGCCGAGCGTCAGCGTGGCTTCGGTGTATTGAGCACAGGATCGCTCGATCGTCCGTCCATCCCTGCCGCTGCCGATACGCTCGCGGCATGGACGCAGATGCTGGCGCTTGCGGTGGAAGGCGCGCTTGATGCAGGGCTGGGTCTAAAACATATCGGGCAAATTGCCGAGACCATCGCCGTGCAGGCTGCCGAACGACGCACGGGATCGACCAACCGCGCCGCCGAGCTATTGCAGGTCACACCGCGCGCCTTGCAATTGCGACGGCAGGTGCGGCCCGACGGTGGCAGCGCGTAGGACCCGATCTCACGCAACCGATACACGTCGCAGCAATCGCAAGGCATTACCGCCCGCGATCCACGCGAACGCGTCGGCGGATGGACGCAAAGCGCGGATCTTGGCAAGTTCGAGGCCCGGGTGCAACCAGGGACCATCGGAGCCGAACAACAGCTTGTGCGGCCCCGCGCGATGCAGCGCCTCTTCAAGCAGATCGAAGCGGCGCACACCGGCGGTGTCGGCGAACAGGTTGGGATGCCGTTCGATCAGGTCAATCACGCGGCGCTGGGCCGCCCAGTCGTCGGCGAAACTACCAAGATGCGCGAACACGAACGCGACGCTGGGGTGCGTCTGCGCCAGCAGGCTTAGCGCACCGACATCGCCACCGGGGTCGTAGAGTACCGGCAGTTGCCAACGTTGCGCAGCATCGCAAACCTGTCGATGGATGGGTGCGTCGTGGTTATGCACCTTGATGCCGCGCAGTCCCAGCCGCAGGACCGCCTCCTCGATCATCGCGTGCACACGGTCACGGTCGCGCACGGCGTGGACCATCGCGAAGCCGGTCCAGCGACCCGGATCGGCACGCACCAACGCAGCGACGTCGCGATTCCCTTGCGCATAGTCAGACTGGAATACCGGCAGCAGAATCGAATGGCTGATACCCGCTTCGCGCGCCCGGCGTGCGTAAGCCGCCAACGGTGCCGTGGTGTCCCAGGGACCGGTCATGCCATCGCCCTGCCCGGCGTGGACGTGGAAGTCGAGGATCATGGCGCGGCGTAGGCATCGAAAGGCACTTCGAACTGCGTTCCCGCCTTGATATGCATCGTATTGGCCGTCGGCCGAAAGTCCTTTGCCAGCTCCGGGGGCATGGCGTTGCGTATGACAAGGTCTTTCTCACCGACTGTCACCAGATTGGTCAGCACCCGGTTCGCCAGCGTCGATGGCATTCCCGATCTAAGCCTTCCGTTCAATCGCAGCTTCCGATCCACCCAGCTGAGCAATGTGTGCTCGATTGCCGCCGCTACCGGGTTCTTCCGCGTAGGAGCGGTCCAGATGAATTTCGGTCCCACGCATGTCAGCGCCCGCTGGTACTGAAACCATTGTCTAAGCCGGGCTTCGAGCGCATTGGAGTGACCGATGTAGGTGGGCACCGCGCCATCACTGAATATGTAGACCCCAGGTCCCGCAACGCCGCGAGAAGCGTCTTCCAGGGAGCTCCAGCGCCTCCACTTCAGTTCGATATCCAATGACACGGGCGGCGGTGCCAACTTCGGCCGCAGATGTGTCAATTCCTCATCGAAGGCTTCGGACAGGTGCCCCAGCGACGGCATCGGGGACAAGCTCAGTCCCACCAGCGACAGCACGCCCTGCTGCTGGCGCGCCAGTAGACACGCCTGGCAACATGCACCCTCGCCCCGGCTCTCGAATCGCGCGGTACCCAGCCGCGGCTGGGTGCTGACGCGCCGAGCACGCGCAACAATCTGGCGCAGGTCGTTGACGAGCATCTGCGGCGGCGTTCCGGGCGGATAGCGGCGCGCGTCGGCCACGAGCCGCATCAGCCGGCGCATGCGCCACGGTGCCAGGTCAAGGATTTCGCCGTCTGCGGTCTTAAACATGATGCCTCCCCATGGACTTGGATAGCGTTTCGTCGGACGCGGGCAGCGCAGGCGCCGTCGCTGCCATCGTCTGCACCAGTCCGTCGATATCGGACAGCCGATGATCGGCACGCACGATCACGACCACCGCATGGCGGATCTCGGCATCGTGCAATAACGCGGTACGAAACCCACACGCACGCAGCGAGGCATGCAGCGCCTGTGTTCGCCCCGGCGTACTCAGATGAATACGTTGCATCGGATGCAGTGGCAGCGTTGCGGACAGATCTGGCAGCACGGTACGAGCCAGCGACAGCAGGCCCGCACGCAGCCGCCGCACGAAGTAGAGCAGGCGCGTACGCAGCCAGTCTCCGGTGCGCCGATTGGCGTCTAGTGCATCGAGCGCCGCCAACAGCGCGGCCTGGTTAGCAGCGCTGCAATGCGACTGCGTGGGACCATTGCACGCAATGTCACTGACCAACGCGGCGGGCCCGCACAGCGTGGCCAGCGGCACGCCGAATGCCTTGGCCCATGACGCCAACAGCAGGACCGGGTCCGATGGCCCCAGGCCGCCGTGCACGGCGATGCCACCACCACCCAGCCCCCACGGCTGCTTTGGTATGGGATGCTCACCGAGGAGCCCAAGGACCTGACTATGGTCGATCACGAGCAAGCCATCGCGTGAAGCGACGGCTTCCAGATATCCCTGCGGCGCGATCGGCATGCCGTTCCGCAGTGTGGCGTCTGTGATGACTGCCGGCGGCTTGCCCGCCCTGCTACGGCGCAATACGCCTACCAGTGCGGCAGGATCGCCATGCGCGAACCACGACAGCGATGCGCCCAAGCCACTTACGCGCTCGAGGCTCCAGCGCATGACCGGATATAGCGCTTCGTCGGCAATCAACACGTGGCTGCGCGCGAGGCGGTCGAAGGTATCGATCGCCAGATGCAGCGTGGACGGCGCCACCGCACCCGCCTCGCAACCCTGCAACTCGGCTGCGCGCGCGGCAACGCCACGCGCCTGCGGCGATGCCGCGAGCGATGCGGGCACACCGCTCGTCAATGCGGCATAGTCGCCGAGGCGCGCGGCCGGATGCGTCATGCCAAGGTATAACGCCGAGGCAAAGTCGATCATGGCCGCGGCCCCTCACGCCACCCGCTTCCCTTTGTACTCGTGCAACCGGCGCAGCAGATGCATGCCCGGGACCTGCACGTCCACCGGCTCAGCACCCACGTCGACGCCCGTTACCGCGCGATACGAGTGGATATACGCCTGGATCTCAGGCCGGAAGAATGCGGCCCAGTTGGCAGCATTCGCGGGATCGTGGATCGAGTTCCAGTCGCTCCAGCGGATCGACGCCACGATCTGCTCGCCCATGGTGGCGAGCTGCCAGAACTGGTAGGGATTGGTGTCGCCCCAGCCCTGCAGCTTGCGCATGCTTTCCACCGAATGCATCCACGGCTCAGGGTACGCGATCATCGAGCGCCGCGGCAGGAACTCGCGGAACTCGGGCCGCGCCAGCATCCATTGCTGCATCATCATTTCCACGCGTGATGTAGTGGGCAGATCGCGGAACTGGTTGTGCGCGCCTTCCGAAAGAATCAGGTGGACTTCGCGCAGCGCGTTGAGCAGCGGGAACCCGTCCGGCACCACCGTGGTGTCGTCGGCCTGGCGGAAGAACGGCACGCACAGATTGAGCAGCGTATGGAACGCGGCGAGGAACTTGCTGCGCGTGTCGGCCGCTTGCATGCGCGGCACCGCCTTGCCGATCAGCTGGAACCCGTATTCGTGCAGATACTCCGCGGCGCGGCGCTCGATCGGCAGCCGGTGCTGCTCGTCCTGGACCCAGCCCCAGATCATGTTGTTGAGCGGCCGCAGCGGATCCATCTCGAGTGCGCCAAGCGGATCGTTCGGGCCCGACGCTACGTTCTGGAAGCGGCGCGAGATGGCGTTCATCGTCTGCACGAGCTGGAGCTCTTCCATCCAGTAACTCCAGATCAGTTCGACGAGGGGCGGCTGCGCGAGCTTGGCCGAGACATTGCGGTTCCAGAATTGCAGCCAGAGACATCCCTCGCCACACATGTCCCGCTTCTCGCCGGCGAGCGTGATTTCATCGTCGACCATGTTCTCGATCATGCCCGCGGCATCGGTACCGCCCATGGCCAACGCCACACGCTGCAGGTAGGGAATGGCCGGCGGAATGTTGTTTTCCTCGCCGAAGTACTTGAGGGCCAGTGCCTTGATATCGGGCTCGGTGAGGTTCAGCCCCAACCGTTCATTCGCGAGGTCGCGAACAGCGGGATCGGCAATCAGCAGGTCTACCATCGCCTGCAGCTCCGAGGCCGGCGGTACCACAGCGCCCCAGGTCACGACGAATGCTTCGGTCGCGACCTTGAGGGCGCGATAGGCATCAGTGTCCGTGAATGGCAGAAAGCGGCGGTGACTGAGTTCGACGGCCTTTTTGTACAGCGGTGCGTTAGTGCCGACGTCCCTGCCGACATCCCCTGATTTAGCGAACGATTTCGGGAAGAACAGGCGGTCCATCTGTTCGATGTAGTTGTCCCACCCGAGCGTCACCGAATTGAGCTTGATCAGCATCCACAAGCCGACGTCACCGGTCAATGCGCGGGTGGTGCGCTGGAGCGTGACGGGCCTGGGATGACCGTCGTGTTCCCGCGACATCGGGCCGGAGCGCTCGGTGATGGGGTCGGGGAGCGGGAGATAGCGGTGCGTCTTAGGTGTTACCGCCGGCAGATTGGCTGAGGCGGCGGCTTCGGCAGGCATCGCGATCGGCGTAGCATGCAGAGCAGTGGCCGTAGCGATGATCGTCGGATCCGGTGTGGGCGCCGGCGCCACGACGGCGGGTGCCGCAACCGTCTCCGGTTGATCTGCGGCCAATGTCGCGTAGATCATCACTCCGTTGTCATGATCTAGCGTCGCGCTCAGAATCGTATACGGCATCGCGTGCGATTCAAAGTCCGATAAGGTGAACATGCTCTGGAGCTTGTGCCTGAATTCGACTATTTGCTTGTCGATGTCCGGCCCGTTTGGGCCCCTCTCAACCCCTTGCCCTTCAAGCCAAATTTTCAATTCGACACGGTACGCGGGATCGTAGTCCACGCTACTTTCCTTGGGGAAACTCAGGAAATCGGGCATGGAATCAGCGATGTACTGACAGTCTCGGACGACAACCCATGCGTGCTTGAGCACGCTGCGGGGGTTCGGTAGCTCGTGCTTCCCTTTTCCAATCGCCGCACGCGGGCGAAGCTGGACCGGCAGATAGATCTCGCTCATCATCGTTCTCCTTGATCATCGAGCTTCACGCATACGCCGCAAACGGCAACCCATGACTCTGGCGCGGCGCTGGCACCGGCCGCCGCTGGTTCAGCACTACGCTCAGTTGCGGGTCTCCCGCGCGCCACGGCAGATACCCCGCCAGTGCCCAGCGCTGCAGCAGTTCCGAAATCACGCCCAGTTCCTGACTGGCGGGCAGCAGCCCACTGAAGCGCGCCTGCCCGAGTACCGCGAACGCGAGCGTGGGGGTATCGGCCAGGTACTGCTGCGGCCTGGACCTGACCATGTGCCAGCGTTGCAGCAGCAGGCGCGGATGGCGGTCGGGCAAACGCAAGGCTTCGCCAAGCATGCGTCCCTGCAACGACGGCGGGCGGATTGACAGCAGCGCCGACACGAAAGCGGGGATGGCCGCGCCTAGCGTCTCGAACGACTTTCGCTGGCTGGCCGACATTTGCGAGGGCGGATACAGTCGCTCCCACAGCTGCGCCAGTTCGGCCCACTGCGGATGGGGATAGAGCGCGTTGCCCATGGCGATCGACAGCTTGACGCGGATCCACGGCGCCGGGTGGGGATCGTCGAGATTGATGCGCAGGACGAACGCGCGCGGCAGGCTCACCACGCTCATCAGCCCGCAGGTCGCCGCGATGCCAACGCGCGACACCGCCCACAGATCCGCGACAATCTCGCTGATCCAGCGCTCCCAGACCCGCCAGATCGAATGTGCCGGACCGCATCCGAAGCTGGCCGCCGACGCGCGCCGGTAGCTGTTCACGAGATCGAGCAACGCCGCTGCCTGGTGCCCGACCTCATGAAACAGCGACGCGGCCACGCCGGTGCCGACCATGCGTTCGCGCGGCATGCGAATCACCGCGACCGGATTGGCGCCACCGCCCGGCAGGCGCGTGCGTGCGCGCCGGATGGCACCGCCATGCCCGCGCTCCACGTAGCAGATGACCGGTGGCGGCGCCATCGACAGGCCCGGCTGCCTGAGCCCGTCCTGCGCCGCCACGTCGAGCCCCGACAGCCAGATGCCCGTGCCATGCTGGCTGCGCTGCGTCAGCACTTCCGCAAAGATCTCGAAGTGCGTCAGTGCCGCATGGAAATAGAGCTTGAGCAAGGCGTAGCGTTGCTGCGCACGGGCCACGTCGACGGGCACCGGCAGCGCGTGCCGCAGATCGCGCAGGAACCGCGCGATGCGGATGCGCAACTGCCTGCGCGCGGCCTGCATATGACGCTCGATGGCCCCCATCGCTTCGTCGCTGACATTGGCGGCGGGCACCATCGGCATCTGCAGCGCATAGGGCAGCTGGGCATCGAGCCGGGCGCGTATGCCCAGCACCTCCTGCTCGAGCAGGCGCAGCGCGTGTGTGCATGCGTTGGTCACGGCGGGTCTCCGCGCGCTCAGTACGCCGGCCGCGGCGACGCGAGATACAGAATGATGGCGCGGCCATTGCGCGAGCGGCGCCAGGTGCCGCGGGCGGGGATCGCATGCACATGGCCCGTCGGGCGGGTGCCGCAGGTGGGGCAGGTCGCTGTCGCGCCGGCAATGCCCGTAACGCCGGGAGCGCCGGTCGCGCCGTTGACAGCGGGGACGCCGCCGAACGTCGGGGGCGCGGGCACAGTTTCCGTTGCCCCGCCGAAGATCGGCATGGGCAATTGGCGTGCGGAAGCCACACCGTTCTGCGAGATGGCACGCATCGCTGGCAGCAGGCCCGGCGCCACCTGCCGCGCACCGCGCAGGAACGCAATGCGCGCCGCGCGTGCGGGCGGCATATTGCGCGGCATCGACATGAGGTGGTTGGTCGCATGCTGGCCGATCCTGACCAGCCGGCGCGCGACTTCGAATTCGCGGTCCTCGTTACTGAGTCCCTCGAGCTCGAGCCCGAGCGCACTGCCGGCCATGCCCGCGAGCTTGCCGCCGATCAACCCACCCGCCCCTGGAACCACCAGATTGCCGAGCGCCGATCCGACGATCGGCAGTGCCGACTTGGTAGCGGAACGCAGAATGCCGCCGAGCGCCTTGCCGGCCGCCGACCGGGCGAATCCCGTGGCCGCACGGCCTACAGACCTGACCAGGCCGCCAAGGAACTGTTCAAGCTCCTGCTCGCTGTTCACCGCCAGCAGCTCCGCGGCGAGCTCGAGTTCATGCATCTCGCCCGAGACTTCCTGCTCGAACTCGTTCTCGAACTCATGCTCGGCCTGTTCGAACTCGTTCTCGAACTCGTTGGCGAATTCGTTCTCCTGCTCGAATTCACCCGACATTTCCGTGGCGAGTTCGTGTTCGAACTCGTTGTAGCCAGCGCTCCAACCGCCAGGCCTCGAGCTTCCGATATCGTGCATTTGCGGCTCCTTTCCGTTGAGGTAGGCGAGAGAGAACCTCGCGAACCAGCTAACGCAGGAGCCGTGCCATCGCGTCACAAGACGGTAGGCCGCTGATTTATTGGGGAATTTTGCCGATGGGCGGACCACAGGAGCGCGAAGATTGCTTCGCTTTCAAGGGCTATCGCTAGACTGGACGCGAAGCAGGCTTCGCCGATGGCATCCAGTACCGCGGCGAAAACAGCATGTCCTGCCGCTGCAGGCTGCACAGCTGCGCCTGTGTCTGCCGTAGCCCAACTCGCGCAGCATCGCGGCTAGATTTCAGCGCCGCCATCTCAATGGCGTGCCCGAACCAGACGTATGGCCCCCACTCGGACCTCGGGGGGAAAAAAGGCTTTCGGGGCAGGAATTTGCTTATGACAACAATGTCCTTCGCCCGCCCCTGACCAGGGGTATACCCTTGCGTCTTTGCCGCATTGCCGGCCGCTTTCCGGTTTCCCCCGCATGCCTGCCTTCACCCTGCCCGCACTGTCCGCCCGACTCTTCCGCGCCCGCCGCTCGCTGGCGGCTGTCGCCCTCGCCGTCATGTCCGCTGCCGCGCTGGCGCCGGCGCTGGCCAACGCCCAGAGCCCTGTGCTCGACAAGATCCGTGAATCCGGCACCATCGTGCTCGGTTACCGCGAGTCGGCACTGCCATTCTCGTTTGCCGACGATAAGGGCCAGCCTGCCGGCTATGCGGTCGACCTGTGCCTGCGCGCGGCCGAAGCGGCGCGCCAGCAACTGGGCCTGAAAGACCTGAAAGTGCGCTGGATGCCGCTCACGCCGCAGAACCGCATTCCTGCCGTGGTCAACGGGCTGGTGGACCTGGACTGCGCCCCCAACACCAATTCTCTCGAGCGCCAGAAGCAGGTTGCGTTCAGCGTCTCGCACTACGTGTCGACCGTGCGCATGCTGGTGCGCGCCGACTCTGGCATCCGCTCGTTCGGCGACCTGCGCGGCAAGACCGTGGTCACCAGCGCCGGGTCGACCGGCGACCGCCACGTGCGCCGCATGAAGGCCCAGTACGGCTACCACGACGTCTACGCCAAGGACCACGGCGAATCGTTCCTGCTGCTCGAATCCGGCCGTGCGCAAGCCTTCGTCATGGACGACGTGCTGCTGGCCGGCCTGCGCGCCCGCGCCAAGGACCCGTCGCAGTACGTGATCGTAGGCCCGGCGCTGTCGGTGGAGCAGAATGCGCTGATGCTGTCCAAGGCCGATCCGGAATGGAAGCGCCTGGTCGACCAGGCGCTGGCCAACACCTTTGCCGGCCCGGAGGTCACGGCGCTGCAGAAGCGCTGGTTCCAGCAGCCCATCGGCAGCCGCGGCATCAACCTGGCGCTGGCGCCGTCCGGCGAGGTGCGCGCGGCCTGGAAGCACCCGTCGGACGCGGTCACGGAGTAAGCCGGCAAGCGGTCCCCAACCTCAATCGGCCTGGGGCCGCAATTCAGGGTTTCCATGAGGTCGTGGCGCCTGGGCAAGCCCCAAGTTGACAGCGATCAACGATGTTGGCGACACTGGGCCAAGCCGTCCCGTGCAAGGGACAGGCCACATACACGACCGCCCGACGGCGGCATTTTTCAGGAGAAACCATGAACAAGTTCGTCGCGACCGCGATCGCACTCTGCCTTGGCGCCGCTTCGCTGGCCGTGCAGGCACAGACCGGCGGCAAGAAGCAGTTCGATCCGTATTCCCAGGGCGCCAAGTCGGGTGAGAAGTTCGACCCGTACACCCAGGGGGCCAAGGCCGGCGACAAGTTCGACCCGTACACCCAGGGCGCGAACAAGAGCACCCGCAGCGAGCTGACCGACGCTTCCGCGCCGGCCGCCGAGCAAAAGCCGGCCAAGAAGTCCACCAAGAAGAAGAGCAAGAAGAAGGCTGCTTCGGCGCCGGCTGCCAGCTGAGCCGCAAGCGCCTGACGCAAAAAATCCCGCCTTGGCGGGTTTTTTTGCGTCCTGCCCGGGCGCACCAGCCTATGGCGCTTGCGTGTCGCTCTCCAGCGCGGTGACATCGATGCGCTGCACCTTGTCATCCTGGCGCACTTCCGTGCGCAGCACGAAGGCGTCGGCCGGGCAGTACCAGTCGGTGACGTGCATCACGGTCGGCTCGACCTGCACGACTTCTTCGCCAACCAGCACCGGCCCCAGCGAGGTGCGCTTCTCGTAGGTGACCGGCAGGCATTCCTTGCGTCCCAGGACGGTATTGATCGTCTGCCGCTTGCCGACGTGGCGCGAGCCGATATGGATCGACGCATGCTGCGCCCGCACGGTGCTGACCACGTCATCCGATCCCAGCGGGTAGACCTTCAGCGAGACGCTCGATTCAAAGGTCTCGCCCTCCAGCGTGGCGCCCTCGCGCAGGTCCAGGCCGGCATAGTTGAACACGCCCATGCCGCGGAAGGCCGCCTCGCCGTACATGCGCGCGTAGCGGGCGCGGGCATTGATGACGGCATGCTGGCTTTCGATGCTGGTCTGGCCGCCGGGCGAACGGCGGTCGATCACCACTTCATGCACCTGGGTGGTAATCACCGGCGGCCCCATCAGCGCCGACAGGGCAGTCTTGGAATTGATCTCCAGTTGGGCGCGGCAGCCGGTTGGACTGCGCACCACGTCGCGCAGGGTCATGCCGACCGACATTGGCATCACGCCGTCGCCTTCCATCTGCACGTGCGAGCCCGAGCGGAACCACGGGGCACTGCACAGCACGGCCGCCGCCGATGCCTGCGCCTGGGTTGCCGCGGCCTGCGCCACGGCCGGGCCCGCGCCCGGCAGCGCCGCCGCACCCTGTGCGCCGGCGTCCTGCGCCAGGGCCATGGCCGCGCCCGCCACCAGGCCTGCCAGCCAGTCTTGCTGCGCCTTTGTCTTCACATGAATCCCCGTCTAGAATGTCCAGGCGCCCCCCGACCCAGCGCCCGGCTTGCCAGGCGGTCGCCTGGACACCGAAATTATCGCGTTTTGTTGCGTGTGTAACTCGGATTTTTCGCGCAGCATGGCCTGCAAGGCCAGACGCCATATCGTCAGGCCGTCAGTAATTTCCGTGCCGCCGGGTTTTCTCGATGCCGGCCCATTCCGGGCCCAGTGGGAGATTCCATGCTTCAGTACTACGCGAAACTCTGGTGGGTAGTTGCCCTGCGCGGGCTGTTTGCCGTGATCTTCGGCTTTTTTGCCTTTTTTGCGCCGATCGCGACGCTGGCGGCGCTGGTCATTGTCTTCGGCGCCTATGCCGCGGCGGATGGCCTGATGGCGCTGCTGATGGCGGTCTCCGGCAAGGACCGCGAAACCAGCGACCGCTGGATCCTGGCACTGCAGGGCCTGCTTGGGCTGGGCGTGGGCGCGCTGACCTGGTTCAGCCCGGCCATCACCGCGCTGTCGCTGCTGCTCTATATCGCCGCCTGGACGCTCGCCACCGGCGTGCTGCAGATCGTGGCGGCGATCAAGCTGCGCAAGGAGATCCCGAACCGAGTGGTGGCTGATCCTGGCCGGGCTGGTCAGCATCGCCTTCGCCTTCCTGGTCCTGTGGCGGCCAGTGGCCGGGGCGCTGGCGGTACTGTGGCTGATCGGTTCCTGGGCCATCGTGTGCGGCATCCTGCTGATCGGCGTGGGCCTGCGCCTGCGTCGCGCCCGCCCGACGGCGCCTGGCGTGCAGCGTCCGGCCTGAACAGCACTTTCCTTTCCCTGGCAGCGGCAATCCCGCCGCCCCCTGCAGGCCCGTCCCCGGCACTGCGGGGGCAACCTGCCCGCCGTGCTACCATTGCCGGCCTCGCGTGGCCGAGGCGGCAGTGGCGCGCCGGGCACATGCCAGCCTGCCGGCCGCGGGCGGCTTGCCTGCCCGGTGTCCACCAACAGGCAAGGCCATGCGTTGTGATGGCTTCCCCTCACCGCGCGCCCACGCAGGACCATCGATCATCGATCCGTCGCGCTTTTCCAGGAGATCTATGCGTAGTTCATCGACCTCGCGGGCTGCCGCGCTGTCCGTTGGAGCCGCCACCGCCGGTGCGGTAGCACTGGCCAGCCTGTTTATCCTGCTGGTCTGGTTCGGCACCCTCGACATGCGCCACCTGCTGCGCTCCGATGAAGGCCGCTACGCCGAGATTGCCCGCGAGATGTTCGCCACCGGCGACTGGGTGACGATCCGCTACCAGGAACTCAAGTATTTCGAGAAGCCGCCCTTCCACCTATGGGTGACCACGCTGGCCTACACGCTGTTTGGCGTGGGCGACTGGCAGGCGCGGCTGTGCGTGGCGCTGTCCGGCATGCTGGGGCTGGGCGTGTCGATGCTGGCCGCGGCACGCTGGTACGGCCGGCGCGTGGCGGTGCTGACGGGGCTGGTGCTGGTTTCCGCGCCGATGTGGAATATCGCCGGCCACTTCAATTCGCTGGACATGACGCTGGCCGGCGCCATGGCGTGCGTGCTGGCCTTCATGCTGCTGGCGCAGCACCCGGATGCCACCCGCGCCGAACGCCGCAACTGGATGCTCGCCTGCTGGGCGGCAATGGGCGTGGCGGTGCTGGTCAAGGGGCTGGTCGGGCTGGCGCTGCCGGGGCTGGTGCTGGTGGTCTACACGCTGGTGACGCGCGACTTCGGCCTGTGGCGCCGCCTGCATCTGCCGGGCGGCATCGTCGCGATGCTGGTGGTGACGGTGCCGTGGTTCTGGCTGGTGTCGGAGCGCAATCCGGAATTCCTGCGCTTCTTCTTTATCCACGAGCATTGGCAACGCTATACCTCGAACGTGCACCAGCGCGAAGGCGCGATCTGGTACTTCGTGCCGCTGCTGCTGGCCGGTTTCCTGCCCTGGCTGGGCCTGTTTCCGCAAATGTGGAAGGCCGTGCGCGAGCGCGCCGGGGTCGAACGCGGCACCTCGCCGCGGCCATTCCAGCCCGCCTTGCTGGCAGCGCTGTGGGCCGTGGCGATCTTTGTCTTCTTCAGCCTGTCTGGCTCCAAGCTGCCCGGCTATATCGTGCCGATTTTCCCGGCACTGGCGTTGCTGGCCGGCGTGGCACTGGACACGGTGACGGAACGCACCTGGCGCTGGCAGGTCAATACCATGATCGCGCTGGGCGTGGTCGGGCTGCTGGCGTGCCCGTTCGTCGGCATGATGGACAAGCCCGGCATGCCCAATGTGGTCTATCGCGAATTCGCCATGTGGATCGGCATCGCCTTCGCGGTGCTGCTGGCCGGCGCACTGCTGGCGCGCCGGCTGCTGCGCACGCGCGGGGTGTTTCCCAGCGTGGTGGCCTATGCGCTGGCGATGTTCCTCTGCTCCACGGTGGCGCTGCGCGGTCACGAGGCCATGGGCCGGCCCAGTTCCGGCGTGGACCTGGTGCCCGCCATCAATGCCGTGCTGACGCCGGACATGCCGCTGTACAGCGTGGGCATGCTGGACCACACGCTGCCGTTCTACCTGCGCCGCACCACCATCATGGTGGAGCATCCGGACGAGCTGGAATTCGGCGTCGGCCAGGAACCGCAGAAGTGGATCCCGACCATCGATGGCTTTATCGCCCGCTGGCAGGACGGCAAGCGCGCGGTAGCGATCATGTCGCCCGCGACCTACGATGCACTGGCTGCGCGCGGCGTGCCGCTGCACCGGATCGCCGGTGACCGCCGTCGGGTGGCGGTCGCCAATTTCGCACTGCCGGGCAACGGCCCGCAGACGCAACCCCCAGGACAGTAACCTGCAACTCCTGCAACCCCTGCACTACGCAGCGCCATGACGCTTTCCACCTTCGCTTTCATCCTGACCGGCGTGCTGCTCAATGCGGCAGCGCAACTGTTGCTCAAGGCCGGCGTCAACGCCGTCGGCGCCATCACGATGGACCGCGGCACGCTGCTGGTAACAGCGCTGCGCGTGCTGACCCAATGGCCGGTGCTGGCCGGGCTGACGCTGTACGTGGTCAGCGTGGGCGTATGGATCGTGGGGCTGTCGCGCGTGGACGTGTCGATCGCCTACCCGATGCTGTCGCTCGGCTATGTGGTCAACGCGCTGGCCGCCTGGTGGCTGTTTGGCGAGATGATCGGCCCCTTGCGCGTGGCCGGCATCCTGCTGATACTGGCGGGCGTCTTCCTGATCGCGCGCTCATGACGCGCCTGCGCGCCGCCAGGTCCGACACCGACCGTTCTCCTTCGCCCTGCCATGACCGCATCTGCCCCTGAATTCCTGCCTTTTGTCCGGCCTGACATCGACGCCGCCGCCATTGCCGAAGTCGGCAAGGTGCTGGCCTCGGGCTGGATCACCTCCGGCCCGAAGATGCAGGCCTTCGAGGCCGCGCTGTCGGACCTGTTCGGCGGACGCCCGGTGCGCACCTTCGCCAACGGCTCGGCAACGATGGAAATCGCGCTGCGCATTGCCGATATCGGGCCGGGCGATGAGGTCATCACCACGCCAATCACCTGGGTCGCCACTGCCAACGTGGTGCTGGCAGTGGGCGCGCGGCCGGTGTTCGTCGACATTGACCCGCGCACGCGCAATCTCGACCTGGATGCCGTCGAGGCCGCGATCACGCCGCGCACGCGCGCCATCATGCCGGTGTACCTGTCGGGCCTGCCGGTGGACATGGACCGCCTGTACGCCATTGCCCGCAAGCACGGGCTGCGCGTGATCGAGGATGCCGCGCAGGCAATCGACTCGCGCTGGCGCGGCCAGCGCATCGGCGCCTTTGGCGACCTGGTCAGCTTCAGCTTCCAGGCCAACAAGAACATCACCACCATAGAAGGCGGCTGCCTGGTGATGAACACGCCCGAAGAAGCCGTGCGCGCCGAGCGCCTGCGGCTGCAGGGCGTGATCCGCACCGGCATGGATGGCATGGATGTCGAAGAGCCCGGCGGCAAGTTCAACTTGACCGACGTCAACGCCGCGGTCGGCCTGGCGCAGCTGGGCAAGCTTGACGCCATCACCGCGCGCCGAGCCGAACTGGCCGCGACGTATTTCCGCTGTGCCGCCGACAGCGGCCTGGAAGCGCTGGGCATCGAGCTGCCGCAAGCGCTGGATGCGCACGCCGCCACCACCAACTGGCACATGTTCCAGGTGGTGCTGCCGACTGAGCGCCTGCAAGGCGGCCCGGCCCAGGCGCGCCAGCAGGTCATGGAGGCCATGCGCGAGCGCGGCATCGGCACCGGCGTCCACTACCCGCCCATTCATCTTTTCACCTACTACCGCTCGCTCGGCTGGCGCGAAGGCATGCTGCCGCATGCCGAACGCATCGGGCGCGGCATCGTCACGCTGCCGCTGTTCCCCGCGATGCAAGCCACCGATGTCGAGCGGGTCTGCGCAATCCTCAGCGAAACATGCAAACGTCTCTCCAAATGAGCCCGGTCGAAGTCTCGGTCGTCATCCCGGTCTACAACGAAGAAGACGGGCTGCAAGCCCTGTTCGACCGCCTCTATCCGGCGCTGGATGGCCTCGGCGAGTCGTACGAGATCATCTTCATCAACGACGGCAGCGTCGACCGCTCGGCGCAGATGCTGGCGGCGCAGTTCCACAAGCGCCCGGATGTGACCCGGGTGGTGCTGTTCGCCGGCAACTTCGGCCAGCATATGGCGATCCTGGCGGGCTTCGAGCACACCCGCGGCAAGATCGTGATCACGCTGGACGCCGACCTGCAGAACCCGCCGGAAGAAATCCCGCGCCTGGTCGAAGCCATGCGCGCCGGCCACGACTACGTCGGCACCATCCGCCGCCAGCGCAACGACACCGCGTTCCGCCGCTATGCCTCGCGCGCGATGAACCGGCTGCGCGAGCGCATCACCAAGATCCGCATGACGGACCAGGGCTGCATGCTGCGCGCCTATGACCGCAATGTGATCGACACGATCAATGCCTGCCGCGAGGTCAACACCTTCATCCCCGCGCTGGCCTACACCTTTGCTTCCAATCCGGTGGAGATCGAAGTCGGTCACGA
Source organism: Cupriavidus sp. GW823-FHT06D04 (assembly GCF_058795055.1). Lineage (NCBI taxonomy): Bacteria > Pseudomonadati > Pseudomonadota > Betaproteobacteria > Burkholderiales > Burkholderiaceae > Cupriavidus > Cupriavidus sp. GW823-FHT06D04. Next base: position 119,753 of record NZ_JBXAHL010000024.1, read on the forward strand.
ACAGCGCCATGCAGGCGAATCCAAGTATTCGCTGTACCAGCTGATCCGCCTGAACTTCGACCTGGTGACCGGCTTCTCGATCGTGCCTCTGCAGTGGTTCTCGGCCATCGGCACGATCCTGTCGCTGTGTTCAGGCGTACTGGTGGTGGTGCTGCTGGTCCGGCGCTTCCTGTTCGGTTCGGAAGTCCAGGGTGTGTTCACCCTGTTCGCCATGAACTTCTTCCTGATCGGCATCCTGCTGTTCGGCGTGGGCCTGCTGGGCGAGTACGTCGGCCGCATCTACCAGGAAGTGCGCGACCGCCCGCGCTACCGCATCAAGGCAGTGCTGGAAGCGGACCCGCAGCGTGTCACGCCGGCAGCCGCCGGCGCGGAGCAATGATGCGCGCCGTCGTCTTTGCCTACCACAATGTCGGCGACCGCTGCCTGCGCGTGCTGCATGCGCGCGGCGTGGAGGTGGCGCTGGTGATCACGCACCGCGACCGCCCCGACGAGAACATCTGGTTCCGCCGCGTGGCCGACACCGCCGCCGAGCTGGGCATCCCCTTCGTCTATGGCGAGGACCCTGCCGATCCCGCCATCGCCCAGGCTGTGCGCGACGCGCGCCCGGACGTCATCTTCTCGTTCTACTACCGCGCCATGATCCCGGCGGGCGTGCTGGCGCTGGCCCCCGGCGGCGCCTTCAACATGCACGGCTCGTTGCTGCCCAAGTACCGCGGCCGCGTGCCGGTGAACTGGGCGGTGCTGCGCGGCGAGACCGAGACCGGCGCCACGCTGCACGCCATGGAAGCCAAGCCTGACGCGGGCTATATCGTCGACCAGACCGCGGTGCCGATCCTGCCGGACGACACTGCCGGCGAAGTCTTCGAGAAAGTCACCGTTGCCGCCGAGCAGACGCTGTGGCGTGCCCTGCTCGCGATGATCGCCGGACAGACGCCGCAACACCCCAACCGGCTGGCCGAGGGCAGCTACTTCTCCGGGCGCAAGCCGGAAGACGGCCGCATCGACTGGAGCCGCCCGGCCGCCGAGGTCTACAATCTCGTGCGCGCCGTCGCACCGCCCTATCCCGGCGCGTTCACCGACCTCGCCGGGCTCCGCTTCATTGTGGCGCAGGCGCGCCGGCCGCTGACGAAGCTCGCGCTGCCCGCCGGTACGGCGCCCGGCCTGCATGTGCACGACGGCCAGATCATCGGCCTGTGCGGCGACGGCGGCCTGGTGATGGTCACCCGATTGCTGGCACAAGATGGCTCGGCACTCACGCCGCAGGCCTTCGCCAAACTTATCCATACCGAACAATCCAACAAGGAAAACCGATGAAAAAGGTCCTGATTCTTGGCGTCAACGGCTTCATCGGCCACCACCTGACGCGCCGCATCCTGGAAACCACGCCGTGGGAGGTCTACGGCATGGACATGTCGTCGGACCGCCTCGGCGACCTCGTCGACCATCCGCGCATGCACTTCTTCGAGGGTGACATCACCATCAACAAGGAGTGGATCGAGTACAACATCCGCAAGTGCGACGTGGTACTGCCGCTGGTGGCCATCGCCACCCCGGCCACCTACGTGCGCCAGCCGCTGCGCGTGTTCGAGCTGGACTTCGAGGCCAACCTGCCGATCGTGCGCGCCGC
>NZ_JBXAHL010000025.1:0-119172 GCF_058795055.1 Cupriavidus sp. GW823-FHT06D04
GAGCGACTTCACCCGGTAGCGGTAGACACGAATCATGCCGCTCATTCTAACGTGGGAATGCCGCCTCTCGGCGGCGCCCCTTTCACTCCCCGCCTTGAATGGCGAGGCTTCTCGGAGCAAATCTGATGAAATCACTGCACACCCACCGATCCGCCACCCGCCACGCGCTTGCGGCCGCCACGCTGCTGCTGACCGCCGGCGCCGCCCAGGCCGCCGATGGCGACACGCTGAAGAAGATCAAGGACAGCGGCGTGATCTCGCTTGGCTATCGCGAATCGTCGATCCCGTTCTCATACACCGACGGCAAGGAGGTCATGGGCTATTCGCACGAGATCCTGCTGCAGATCGTCGACAAGGTGAAGAGCGAACTGAAGATGCCCGGCCTGCAGGTGCGACTGACCCCGATCACCTCGCAGAACCGCATCCCGCTGGTGCAGAACGGCACGATCGACATCGAATGCGGCAGCACCACCAACAACCTGGAGCGCCAGAAGCAGGTGGCGTTCTCCAACAGCCTGTTCGTATACGGCATCAAGATGCTGACCAAAAAGGATTCGGGCGTGAAGGAGTTCGCCGACCTGAAGGAGCGCAACGTGGTCACCACCGCCGGCACCACCGGCGAGCGCCTGCTGGTCAAGATGAACGGCGAGAAGGCCATGAACATGAACCTGATCAGCACCAAGGACCACGGCCAGTCCTTCCTGATCCTGGAGACCGGCCGCGCCGCTGCCTTCGTCATGGACGAGCCGCTGCTGTATGGCGAGCGCACCAAGGCCAAGAGCGCGGGCGACTGGGTGGTGGTCGGCGCGCCGCTGCAGACCGAGAACTACGCCTGCATGTTCCGCAAGGACGATCCCTCGTTCAAGAAGCTGGCCGACGGCGTGATCGCAGACCTGCAGACCAGCGGCCGTGCCGAGAAGCTGTACAACAAGTGGTTCATGTCGCCGATCCCGCCGCGCGGCATCAACATGAACTACCCGCTGTCGGCCGACATGAAAGCGCTGTTCGCGGCGCCGAACGACAAGGCCTACCAGTAAGAGCAGGGCGCCACCGCCGGGATGGCATCAGGCCCGGCGGTTATTTAGCCATAATGAATCGATATTTAGCACTCGATAGTGTTTGCGGTAGTGTTGAGCCCGATATAGGCTCATAGCAGCACAACTGGCCGGCGGCCCTCACAAGCGGCCTCCGGCGCTGTCTGACCCCACACTGCTTATCCGCATCCACTGGAGAACATATGCGATCGATTCGTACTGGTTGGCTCAAATCCCTGCTGGCTGCCTCGCTGCTTGCCGGCGCCGGGCTGGCGTCCACCGCGGCGCAGGCCGCCGACCTGCTCGATACCGTCAAGCAGGCCGGCGTGCTCAAGATCGGCCTGGAGGGCACGTATCCGCCGTTCGGCTTCCGCGGCGCGAAGAACGAGCTGGAAGGGTTTGACGTGGACGTGGCGCGTGCGGTGGCGGGCAAGCTGGGCGTGAAGCCGGAGTTCGTCACCACCGAGTGGAGCGGCATCATTGCCGGCCTGCAGGCTGGCAAGTTCGACGTGATCGTCAACCAGGTCAACGTCACGCCTCAGCGCCAGCAAGTGCTGGACTTCTCCACGCCCTACGTTTACTCGGATGCGCAGCTGATCCAGCGCAAGGACGACAACCGCCAGTTCAAGTCGCTGGAAGACCTGAAGGGGCACAAGCTCGGCGTCAGCCTGGGCAGCAATTTCAACGACCTGGCCAAGTCGGTGCCGGGCATCGACGTCAAGACCTATCCCGGCGCGCCTGAGTACCTGCGCGACCTGGCGGCACAGCGCGTCGACGCCGCGCTGAACGACCGGCTGATGGTCGCCTACCTGGTCAAGACCGCCAACCTGCCGCTGCGGCAGGGCGCAATCGTGGCGGGTGCCACCACGCAGGTGGCCATCCCGTTCCGCAAGGACAACCCCAAGTTCGCGCAGGCCATCAACCACGCGCTAGATGACCTGGCCAAGGACGGCACGCTTGGCAAGCTCTCGGTGAAGTGGTTCGGCACCGACGTGACCAGGCCCGCCGGTAAGCCAATCAAGTAAAACAGTCAGGAAAGCCAGTCAGGTAAGCCGGCCAGCAAGCCGGGCGGTATCATGTCGCGGCGCCGCGGCCTGCATGGCTGCCGCGCCGCTTTCTTTTTCATTCTTCTGCCGCCGCCACGCCCATGTCCGCTCTCCAGCTTGTCACCGATTCTCTGCCCGTACTGCTGCAGGGCACGCTGCTGACCATCAAGTTCGCGTTATGGTCGATGGTGTTCGGGCTGATGCTGGGCACGGTGGTGGCGCTGATGGGCATCAGCCATAGCCGCGTGCTCAAGGCGGTGGCGCGCACCTACGTCAGCATCATGCGCGGCACGCCGCTGCTGGTGCAGATCTTTGTCGTCTACTACGGGCTGCCGGGCATCGGCATCGCGCTGGAGCCCACGCCCGCGGGCGTGCTGACGCTGAGCCTGAATGTCGGCGCCTACCTGTCCGAGAGCATGCGCGGGGCCATCCTGGGCGTGTCGCGCGGCCAATGGCTGGCAGCCTACAGCCTGGGCCTGACGCCGGTGCAGGCACTGCGCTACGTGGTCGGCCCGCAGGCGCTGCGGCTGGCGGTGCCGAGCCTGTCCAACAGCCTGATCAGCCTGATCAAGGACACCTCGCTGGTATCGGTCATCACCGTGACCGAGCTGCTGCGCACGGCGCAGGAGGTGATCGCGGCCACCTACCAGCCGTTGCCGCTGTACCTGGCAGTGGCGGCCATCTACTGGGTGCTGAGCACGGGGCTGTCGGGCGTGCAGCATATGCTGGAGCGGCGCTTGTCGCTGCCCGGGCGACACTGATCGGTGCTACAAAGTAAAAGGCCAGCTCCGCGGAGCTGGCCTTTTTTATCGCCGGGCCGGTCAGCCCTGCGCGATGCGGCTGGCGATATGCCCCAGCGCCTCTTCCACCTGGTCTACCAGGACCAGGCACAGGTCGCCCGGCTGCAGGTGCGACAGCGCGGTATCGATGGCGAGGAACTCGCCACGGATCTCCTCGACCTGGCCGGCGCGTTGCGCGCCCTGCAGGCCTTCGCGCAGCAGCGCCAGCACCTCGCCGTCGGCGCGGCCGCGCTGGCACTGGTCCTGGTACAGGATGACTTCATCGAACACGCCGCCCAGGATCTGGGTCTGGCGGCGGATGTCGTCGTCGCGGCGGTCGCCCGCGCCGCTGATCACCACCACGCGCCGTTTGGCGGGGATGGTCTCGACAGCGCTGCACAGTGCCAGGATGGCATCCGGGTTGTGGCCGTAGTCGGCGATCAGCGTGGCGCCGCGGTAGTCGAACACGTTGAAGCGTCCCGGGGCGGTCTGCGCGTCGTTGACGAAGGTGGCCAGGCCGCGGCGGATAGTCGACCAGTCGATGCCCAGCGCCCACGCGGCGGCGATCGACGACATCGCGTTATCGACCTGGAAGCCGATGGTGCCGTTGCGCGTCAGCGGGATCTCGGCCAGTGCGATGCGCACTTCGGTATCGCCTTCGGATACGACGATGTCGGCGCCGTCCACGAACACCACGCGCTTGCCCTGCGCACGGTGCGTGGCCATGGCCGGCTGGTTGGGGTCGTGCGCGAAGAAGGTGACACTGCCGGGGCAGGCGTCGGCCATGCGCACCACCATCGGGTCGGCCGCGTTCAGGACCGCCATGCCGTGCGGCGCGACGTTCTGCACGATCACGCTCTTGAGCACCGCCAGGTCTTCCACCGAGTTGATGAAGGACAGGCCCAGGTGGTCGCCTTCGCCCACGTTGGTCACCACCGCCACGTCGCAGCGGTCGAATGCCAGGCCTTCACGCAGCAGGCCGCCGCGCGCGGTTTCAAACACGGCGGCGTCCACGTCCGGGTGCAGCAGCACGTTGCGCGCGCTGCGCGGGCCGCTGCAGTCGCCGGTGTCGATGCGCTCGCCCTGGACATACACGCCGTCGGTGCCGGTCATGCCCATGCGCAGGCCGCTGGTGGCCATGATGTGGGTGATCAGCCGGACCGTGGTGGTCTTGCCGTTGGTGCCGGACACGGCCACCACCGGAATGCGGCCATCGTCGCCATCGGAGAACATGGTCGAGACAATGGCTTCGCCGACCGCGCGGCCCTTGCCGTACGACGGCTGCAGGTGCATGCGCAGGCCCGGCGCGGCGTTGACCTCGACGATGCCGCCGGCCTGTTCCTCGAACGGCTTGAGCATGGTCTCGCACACGGCGTCGACGCCGGCGATGTCCAGGCCTACCATCTGCGCCGCCGCCACGGCGCGCGCGGCGATGTCCGGGTGGACGTCGTCGGTCACGTCGGTGGCGCTGCCGCCGGTGGACAGGTTGGCGTTGTTGCGCAACACCACGCGCGTGCCCTTGGCCGGCACGGAATCGGCGGTCAGGTTCTGCTTGGCCAGCGTGGCCAGCGCGATATCGTCAAAGCGGATCTTGGTCAGCGAGGTCGCATGGCCTTCGCCGCGGCGCGGGTCGCGGTTCACTTCCTCGACCAGCTGGCGCACGGTATGCACGCCGTCGCCGATGACCTGCGGCGGATCGCGGCGCGCGGCCGCCACCAGTTGCTTGCCGACCACCAGCAGGCGGAAGTCATGGCCCGGGATATAGCGCTCGACGATCACGTCCGAGCTGATGTCCGAGGCGACCTCATAGGCCGTCATCACTTCCTCGCGGGTGCGGATGCGCACCGCCACGCCCTTGCCCTGGTTGCCGTCGCGCGGCTTGACCACCACCGGGGCGTCGATTTCCTGCGCGGCGGCCCAGGCCTCTTCGGCGCTGCGCACCGAGCGGCCCAGCGGCACCGGCACGCCGGCGGCGTGCAGCAGGGTCTTGGTCAGGTCCTTGTCCTGCGCGATCGATTCGGCCACGGCGCTGGTGCGGTCGGTCTCGGCGGCCTGGATGCGGCGCTGCTTGCTGCCCCAGCCAAACTGCACCATCGAGCCCTGCGTCAGTCGCCGGTAGGGAATGCCGCGCGCCACCGCGGCGTAGACGATGGAGCCGGTGCTCGGCCCCAGGCGCACGTCCTCGTCCAGCTCGCGCAGGCGGTGCAGCGCGTCGGCGAGGTCGAATGGGGTGTCGTTGCGCGCGGCGCGGCACAGGGCCTCGGCCAGCTCGAATGCAAGCCGGCCGACTTCTTCCTCGCTGTATTGCACGATCACCTGGTAGGTGCCGGGCTCGACCGTCTGCGCGGTGCGGCTGAAGGTGACCGGGCAGCCGGCGGCGGCCTGCAGGCGCAGCGCCGTCACTTCCAGCACGTGGGCCAGCGACAGCTCGCCCGATTCCTCGTCCGGGCGCAGCGGCCCGATCTCAGGGAAACGGGCGCGCAGCCGGTCTTCAAAGCCGGGCAGCGCCGACAGCATGTTGGTGGCATCCTGGCAGGCCACGATCGCCTCGATGGCGGTGTGGCGGCACCACAGGTTCGGGCCCCGCAGGGCCCGGATACGTGAGACTTCCATAGAACGGTTTCCGTGTCTTCTATGCGCGGTTGAGCTTGGGGCCGCGTCAGCCGCGGCGCGCAGGCTGGCCCATCCAGTGGTGCACCAGGTCGACGGTGGCGCCGGTGGCGGCCTCGTCGCACTGCAGTACCAGCAGGTCGCCCGGCACCAACTGGCTCAGGGCGGTTTCAATGGCGCTGGCACGCGTGCCTTCGTCGATGATCTTGGTTACGCGCCGGCCTTCGTACATGCCCTGCTTGAGCAGCGCGCGCGCCTCGGCATCGGGCAGGGCGCGCTTGACGCTGCGGTCCTCGCACAGGAAGACGCGGTCGAAATGCTGGCCCAGTGCCTTGCCCTGGCGCACCAGGTCTTCGTCGCGGCGCTGCACGCCGGCGCCGTAGACCACCATGCGGCGCTCGGCCGGAAAGCGGTCCAGCGCGGTCGCCAGTGCTTCCAGCGCGGGCGCGTTGTGGGCGTCGTCGATCACCACGGTGGCGCCGTTGCGCTCGAACAGCGTGAAGCGGCCCGGCACGTCGACCTGGCCGACATCGAAGGTCACCACGCCGGCGCGGATCAGGTCGTTGGAAATGCCCAGCGCCCAGCCCGCGGCCACGGCCGCGAGCACGTTCTCGACTTGGAACGCGACGCGTCCGGCGTAGGTCAGCGGCACCGCGGCCACGTCCACCAGCGCGGTTTCACTGCTGCCGATGGCCAGCACGATCTTGCCTTCGCGCAGGTACACCGCGCGCTTGCCGGCGGCGCGGTGCGACACGATCGCGGGCAGCTCCGGCGTCAGGCCGAAGAAGATCACGTCGCCGTCGCACAGCCCGGCCATCTCCACCAGGCGTTCGTCGCGCGCGTTGAGCACGGCCGCGCCTGTCTCCAGCACCACGTCGACCTGCGTGCGCAGCACGTTGTACATGCGGTCCTCGTCCTCGACGTAGTAGTCGCCGAGGTGGTCGGGCTGGTCGAAATTGGTGACCACGCCGACCTGGCAGCGGTCGTAGACCAGGCCTTCGGAGAGGATGCTGCCGCTGTCGTTCTCGAACACGGCGGCCTCGACCGCGCGGTTCATCAGGATGCGATGGCCAGATTCCCAGTTGGCGCGGTCGCCGCTTTCCACCTGGCGGCGGTCCAGGAACAGCCCGTCGCTGCAGGCCAGGCCGGTATGCTTGCCCGACAGTTGCAGCAGGCGCGCCACCAGGCGCGCCACCACGGTCTTGCCATTGGTGCCGGTCACGCCCACCACCGGGATGCGGCCCTGGTCGTCATCGGACTCAGGGAACAGGTGGTTGACGATGGCGCGGCCCACCGGGCGCGGCGTGCCTTCGGCCGGCTTGATATGCATCAGCAGGCCGGGGCCGGCGTTGACTTCGACGATGGCGCCGCGTTGCTCGGCCAGCGGGCGCGAGATGTCCTCGGCCACCAGGTCCACGCCGGCGATGTCCAGCCCGACCACGCGCGCGGCCAGCGCCGCATGCGCGGCGACGCTCGGGTGCACGCGGTCGGTGACGTCGAAGGCGACGTTGCCGTTGCGCTGGATCAGCACCGAGCGGCCTTCGGGCGGGACCGTGCTGGCGTCCATGCCCTGGCGCTTCAGTTCCAGGCGCGCGGCCGAGTCCAGCCGCACACGGTTCAGCGGATGGTCCTCGGTGGTGCCGCGGCGCGGATCGGAATTGATCTGCAGCTCGATCAGCTCGTCGATGGTGGACTTGCCGTCGCCGACCACGCTCGCGGTCTCGCCCATGGCGGCGGCCACCAGGCGGCCGCCCACCACCAGCAGGCGGTGCTCGTTGCCGGGGATGAAGCGCTCGACGATGACGCCGTTGCCTTCGTCGATGGCCACGCCGTAAGCGGTCTCGACTTCCTCGCGGGTCATCAGGTTGGTGAACACGCCGCGGCCGTGGTTGCCGTCATAGGGCTTGACCACCACCGGCACGCCGATGTCCTCGGCGGCGTCCCAGGCGTCGGCCGGGGAATCGACCATGCGGCCCTCAGGGACCGGCACGCCGCAGGATTCCAGCAAGCTCTTGGTCAGGTCCTTGTCGCGCGAAATGCTTTCGCCGATGGCGCTGGTGCGGTCGGTCTCGGCGGTCCAGATGCGGCGCTGGCGCGCGCCGTAGCCGAGCTGCACCAGGTTGCCGTCCGACAGGCGGATCGCCGGGATCTCGCGGTCGTCTGCGGCATCGACGATGCAGGCGGTGCTGGGGCCCAGGCAATGCTCGTCCACCAGGCGGCGCAGGTTGTCCACGGCGGCGGGGACGTCGAAGGGACGGTCCTCGATCGCGGCCATGACCAGGTCGCGGGCGGTGAACAGTGCGACGCGGGTGACTTCCTCGTGCCAGGCGCGCACGATCACCTTGTAGACGCCGCGCACCGGGGTCTCGCGCGCCTTGCCGAAGCCGCCGGGCATGCCTGCCAGGTTCTGCAACTCAAGCGTCACGTGTTCCAGGATATGGCCGGGCCAGGTGCCTTCCTTCAGGCGCTGCAGAAAGCCGCCGCGCTCGCCGATGCTGCAGCGATGCTCGATCAGCGACGGCAGCCAGGCCGACAGGCGCTCGTAGAACCCCGGAATCGTGTTGGAGGGAAAGTCCTCCAGTTCCCCGATATCGACCCATGCCTCCAGTACGGGCCGATATGTCCACATATTCGGGCCGCGCAGCGACATGACATCGAAAATCTCAATGTCCTTCTTTTTCATTGAATTAGCTTGAGGCAGTGGGCGGAACCGCCCGAGAAATGGAAGCCTAACCTTTCAGTAACGTTACAGCACAGAGCGGGTTGACTTTCTTCGTGTAAAAGTGATTGTGCAGTGCATCAGGAGTACCCGCGCGTTCGTCGTTATGTATACTGCGGGCGAATTCGCGGGCCGCCAGAGCGTGCCCGGCCTAAATTTGTTTCAAGTTATGTCCGTACCCCTGGACGCACGCCGCGCCATCCATGACCCAGTCCTCCCTGCCTGTCCCTACCGCCCCTGCTGCCGACGAGCCCTGGCGGGCTGAATCCGGATCGTGGCTCCGACCCGGCGAGACCGTCCTGGCCGGACTGGCTCTGGACCTCGACGCGAAGCTGCATTTTACCCAAGGGTGGCTGGTTGTGACCGACCAGCGCATCGTTGCCCGGGCTCCCGGTGAAAAAAATGTGCGGGAATGGAACATCGCGCCCACCCTGCGCCTGTCGCACACCGACCACGCGGGCGTGGGCGCGCTGGAACTGAGCGGTCCGGAGGGCCGGCTGGCCAGCTGGCGATATACGCTTGGTTACAATCCGGCCGCGCTGCGGCTGGCTGACCAGTTCGAAGCCCAGCGCGACGCCGCCGGCGCGCGCCCGGCCGGCGAGGCGGGCGAGGTGCTGTGCCCGACCTGCAAGGCGCCGCTGCCCCCTGACGAGGAGCAGTGCCCTCAATGCAGTCGGGAGCTGGAAACCCCGCCCTCGACCTGGGCGCTGCTGCGCCTGTGGCGCTTTGCCCGGCCCTACCAATGGCAACTGCTGGCGGGCTTCCTGCTGACGCTGCTGTCCACCGCGGCCACGCTGGTGCCGCCGTACCTGACCATGCCGCTGATGGACAAGGTGCTGATCCCGTTCCAGAACGGCGTGCCGATCGACTACGGCCTCGTGCGCCTGTACCTGGCGGGATTGCTGGGCGCGGCGCTGGTGGCCTGGTCGCTTGGGTGGGCGCGCACCTACCTGCTGGCGCGCGTATCGGAGCGCATTGGTGCCGATCTGCGTACAACAACCTACGAACACCTGCTAAAGCTGTCGCTGGAATATTTCGGCGGCAAGCGCACCGGCGACCTGATGGCGCGCATTGGTTCGGAAAGTGACCGCATCTGCGTTTTCCTGTCGCTGCACCTGCTGGACTTTGCCACCGACGTGCTGATGATCGTCATGACGGCGGTGATCCTGGTGTCGATCAACCCGTGGCTGGCATTGGTCACACTGGTGCCGCTGCCGTTCATCGCCTGGATGATCCACCTGGTGCGCGACCGCCTGCGCCACGGCTTCGAGAAGATCGACCGGATCTGGTCCGAGATCACCAATGTGCTGGCCGATACCATCCCCGGCATCCGCGTGGTCAAGGCCTTTGCCCAGGAAAAGCGTGAGGTGTCGCGCTTCCGCGAGGCCAACAAGCACAACCTGGCGATCAACGACCGCGTCAACGCGGTATGGTCGCTGTTCACGCCTACGGTCACGCTGCTGACCGAGATCGGCCTGCTGATCGTGTGGGTGTTCGGCATCTGGCAGGTGTCGCACAGCGCCATCACGGTGGGCGTGCTGGTGGCGTTCCTGACCTATATCAGCCGCTTCTACACCCGGCTGGATTCGATGAGCCGGATCGTCTCGGTGACGCAGAAGGCCGCCGCCGGCGCCAAGCGCATCTTCGACATCCTCGACCATGTGTCGAGCGTGCCGGAGCCGGTGCGCCCGGCGAAGCTGGACAAGGTCGAGGGCGCCATCGACATGAGCGACCTGGGCTTCCGCTACGGCAACCGCGCGGTGATCCGCGGACTGAACCTGTCGATCGAGCCGGGCGAGATGATTGGCCTGGTGGGACACAGTGGCTCGGGCAAGAGCACGCTGGTCAACCTGATCTGCCGTTTCTACGATGTTTCCGAGGGCGCGATCCGCGTCGACGGCGTCGATATCCGCTCGCTGCCGGTGTCGGAGTACCGCCGCCATATCGGCCTGGTGCTGCAGGAGCCGTTCCTGTTCTTCGGCACGATTGCCGACAACATTGCCTACGGCAAGCCCGACGCCACGCGCGAAGAGATCATCGCCGCCGCGCGCGCCGCGCATGCGCACGAGTTCATCCTGCGCCTGCCGCATGGCTATGACTCCCTGGTCGGTGAACGTGGCCAGGCGCTGTCGGGCGGCGAGCGCCAGCGCATCTCGATCGCGCGCGCGCTGCTGATTAATCCGCGCATCCTGATCATGGACGAGGCCACCTCGTCGGTCGACACCGCCACCGAGAAGGAAATCCAGAAGGCGCTCGACAACCTGGTGCAGGGCCGCACCACCATCGCCATCGCGCACCGCCTGTCGACACTGCGCAAGGCCGACCGGCTGGTGGTGATGGACCGCGGCCAGATCGTCGAAGTCGGCAGCCATGACGAACTGCTGTTGCGCGAAGGCGCGTACTACAAGCTGTACCAGGCGCAGGCGCGCAATGTCGACACCGAGGACGGAGACGGCGAGGACGAAGCCGTTGAAACGCTGGAGGCCGCCAATGCCCAATGACATCCCCGCCACCACGCCGACGCCCATGTTTACGCTAGATCGCAATCCGTTCGGCCGCCTGGTCCTGATCGCCGAGGACGGCACCGTCCACGAAGGCGTGGTGCCGGTGCGCGCCTTCCCGATTTCCGCGCCGCAGGGCGGCATCGGCCTGATGAGCACCGACGGGCATGAGGTGGTGTGGATTCCGCGGCTGGAGGATGTGCCGCAGGCAGAGCGCGACATGATCGAAGCGGAACTCGCCTCGCGCGAGTTCATGCCGGAGATCGAGCGTATCGTCAGCGTGTCGACCTACGCCACGCCCAGCGTGTGGACGGTGCAGACCGATCGCGGCCAGACCGAGTTGGTGCTGCGCGGCGAAGAGGCGATCCGGCGCCTGGCCGGCAGCACGCTGCTGGTATCGGACACGCACGGCATCCACTACCTGATCCGCGACCTGATGGCGCTGGACAAGCACAGCCGAAAGATCCTCGACCGCTTCCTTTGAGGCGTCGCTGGCGACGCTGGAACCCTGGCCGGAGCTCTGCCGGCTGGGTTCTTGTTCCGCGTCCTAGTGCAGCATCTCGGACGCGTCGTCTTCGTCGTCCCAGTCATCGTGCATGACCGGCACGTCAGGCGCCATGTCGAACACCATCGAGTGGTAGCGCACGCTGAACCACTCGCGGAACATCTGCAGCGACAGTTCCTCGGGCCACATCGAGTCGTCGAACCACTCGCCCAGCATGAATTCAAAGAACTCCTGCCAGCGCTTCTCGACCCAGCGCATGGCATTGTCGTGCGTATCGGCCAGTTCTTCCGGCAGCAGGAACACGCTCTGGTCCTCGCGCACCTGCTCTAACGTGAGGCCGGCCACCGGCTGGGGATCGACCGCCTGGATCCAGTCCAGGAACGGCTGTTCCGGGACCAGGGCGACCATGGAACGGTTGATGGTGAAGCGGGGATGGTCAGACATGGCGAAAGCCTTCAAGGACTGCAACCGCCTATTGTAGTCCTTCGCCGTGCGGCTTCCCTGCGCGCTACTGATAATCCATGGTAAAGATCATCGCGCTTGATACCGTCCCCGGTGAGGGCGTGCCGCCCAGGCCGATGTAGCGCGCGCCGAAGCGATATGTGGCGGGGACGTTGGCCGTGATGTTGCTCATCGCTTTGCGCACCTGCAACGGAACGGGCGCGGTGCCGCTCGCATTGACGATCTGGACGCCGGCGCCGCTGGCCATGCCGCCCGTCCCTGCATTGCCCCTGGTTTGCGAGCGTCTTGGCGCTGATAGCAGGCAGGTTGACCAGTGTTGCAGGCAATTTCCCGCGGTGTCACGTTGCCGCTGAAGCCGATGTAGTTGTTGACGCCACCCAGTCCCCTGCCGTGCTGCCCTTGTAGACGCCGAAGCCGAACCGGGTCTGGGTGGGATCAAGATTGCCTGAGGTGATCGGCCCGGTCTTCACGAACTCCACCGGTACCGATGCCGAATAGTTCAGGTTGGAGTCGAGGTTGCCAAGGTTTGCACTGAGGGTATTGCAGTTCACGCCGGCTGCGTTGGTCATGGGCTGGCCCGCTGCATTGCGCAGCGGGATGCCGATACCGGCGACACCGGTGGAGTAGACGCCAGGCATGACTTCAGTGCCGCTGCGGTAGTAGCAGGAGATGATGGGAGCGCCGGCCACCACATACGGCGGCACGTAGGCACAGGTGCCGCTGAATGAGTAGTAATGCACCGTTCCGGGAATGGTGCTGCCAACGGCAAGGTTGGCGGCGACTGCCATGTTGCTGAGCGCCTGCAGATATGGCATCGCCGGCGTGGAAGTGCAGGCCGCTTGAGCGAAATGCGGGACAGCAAGAAGAGCAAGTACCACCAGCCAATGGCGCAGGGTGCTGATAAGTTGTTTTCCGTTCATGGCAGGGATCGCCGTGATGGCATGCGCAGCGTGCACAAACGGCCAGGTTGTGGGCCGGCCCTCCGGCTTTCCGGCATGCCGGCTGAAGTTACGCCTACTACGATCGGTTTGGCGCATTCCGGCAACCATAAGGCTTGCCTTAAACCTGGGTCAGAGATTTCATGCCACCGGAACGAAGGGCTGCCCAACTGCCCCTTGATCCCACACCATGCCGCAAGGCGCTGTGATCCGGACCTCCGTTCGCTTTCGTCGAGCCATTGAGGAAAACGACAAGCGCATTGCCGCCGGTGGCTGGCTATAGTCTGCGAGGGGCTGCAGGCAGGCCATGCCGTCTGATGCGGACAAGGCATGAATCGATTCTTGTCTGTCATGAATCGGGCACCTGCCGACAAGGCACAGGCCCGACAAGGAGAAGTCATGGATACGTATGTCGACCTGCAGCGGGCCATCCTGAACAACATACCCGACCAGGCCTGGCTGAAGGACGCCGGCTCCCGCTACGTGCTGGTCAATGACGCCTTCATGGCCGCATGCGGGCGGTCCGAGGCCGAGATCCTGGGCAGCACGCCGGACAAGGTATGGTCGGAGGAATGGGGACGGGTCTACCTGGGCACCGACAAGGCCGTGGTGGCCAGCGGCATCCGCCGGCGCTATGAGGAATGCCGTCACGGCCAGGACGGCAGCCTGCGCTGGTTCGATACCATCAAGATGCCGATTCGGGGCCAGGACGGCGCGGTCGTCGGCACGGTCGGCATCTCGCGCGACATTACCGACCGCAAGCGCTCCGAGCAGGAGTTGCTGGATTCGCGCGCGCAGTTGCGTGAGCTGTCCGCCTACCTGCAGTCCGTGCGCGAGGCGGAGCGCACCCGGATCTCGCGCGAGCTGCACGATGAGCTGGGCCAGTCCCTGACGGCATTGCGCCTGGGCCTCAGTTTTATCGAAGCGCAGCAGGGCCCCGATGCCGACGACGCGTGCCGCAAGCATTTGCAGATGCTCAAGCAGATCGCGGATTCGACGGTGGATGCGGTGCAGCGCATCGCGGCAGACCTGCGCCCGCCGCTGCTGGATGAGCTGGGGCTGACTGCTGCGATCGAGTGGCTGGCCGAGTCTTTTTCCGAGCGCGGCGGCATCGCCTGCGAGCTCGCGCTGCAGCCCGTCGGCGAGCTCAGCGCCGAACTCAGCGCCGAACTCAGCACCGCGGTCTTTCGCATCGCGCAGGAAGCGCTGACCAATGCCTGCCGCCATGGCCGCGCCGATCGCGTGCGGGTGGAACTGAGCGAGGCCGGCGGAACCTTGCGGCTGGTGGTTGCCGACAACGGCCGCGGCATCGATGCGTCCAGGGCCGGGCATCGCCGCAGCCTGGGTTTGCTGGGGATGCGCGAGCGTGCGCTGATGCTGGGCGGCAAGCTGACGGTAACCAGCGAGAAGGGCGGCGGCACCCGGGTCGAGGCGCAGATCCCCAATGCCGGCGCTGCCGGTAACGGAGGCGCAAGATGATCCGCCTGATGCTTGCCGACGACCACACCATCATCCGCGACGGGCTCAAGAAGATCTTCTCCACCGTGCCCGACATGCAGGTGGTGGCCGAAGCCGCCGACGGCTGCGAAGTGTTGGCGCTGCTGCGCGCGCAGGCGCCGGACGTGCTGCTGCTGGACATGTCTATGCCGGGGCGCAGCGGCATCCTGCTGATCCAGCAGATACGGGCCAGCCATCCGGCGCTGCCGATCCTGGTGCTAAGCATGTACCGCGAGTCGCAATATGCGGTGCAGGCCATCCGCGCAGGCGCGGCGGGCTACCTGACCAAGAATGTCGAGTCCGACCAGCTGCTCGGTGCCATCCGCAAGGTAGCGCGCGGCGGTACCGCGGTCTCGCCGGCGATTGCCGACAAGCTTGTCAGCCAGGCTCGGCAGCCGGATGCCATGTTGCCGCATGCACGCCTGACGGCGCGTGAACTGCAGGTGTTCCAGATGCTGGCCGAGGGGCAGGGCATCAACGAGATCGCCGCGGCGCTGTCGCTCAGCGCCAAGACCGTGAGCACCCACAAGGCCAATATCCTCGGCAAGATGGATATCGCTTCGACTGCCGGGCTGGTGCACTACGCCATCCGCCACGGCCTGCTCGCCGAAGCCGGGGACGCCGCCTAGCCTGCTGCGGATCTGCTGCGGTGCGTCTAGGAAAATCCTTAGGTCGAATTCAGCCAATCCTGATGCCGTGATGCCGCCCCGGCACCTACGCTTCAGGTAGCGAAGCCCTGACTTCGCCTGCATAACAAGACCTGAGGAGACAAGCCATGCAGCTGGATCTGCTGATCCGGGACGCCTGCGTTCGCGACGACGCGCCCCTGACCGATATCGCCATCCGCGACGGCCGCATCGCCGCCATCGAGCCCGGCATCGACGTGCCGGCGCATGAAGTGATCGAGGCCGGCGGCCGCGCGGTCATCCCGGGGCTGGTCGAAGCGCACCTGCACCTGGACAAGGCCCTGCTGCACCGCCGCCTGCCGGCGCGCTTCGGCACGCTGGACGAAGCCATCCGCGTCACCGGCATCCTGAAAAGCAAGCAGCAGCGCCAGGATGTGCTGGACCGCTCGCGCCAGGTGCTGGAGATGGCGGTCAGGAACGGCACGGTGGCGATCCGCGCGCATCCCGATGTCGACCTGATCCAGGGGCTGATCGGAGTGGAGACGCTGCTTGAGCTGAAATCGGAGTACCACGATCTGCTCGACCTGCAGATCGTGGCCTTCCCGCAAGAGGGCATCCTGAAATCGCAGGGCACCCGCGAGCTGATGACAGAGGCCATGGACATGGGCGCCGATGTGGTCGGCGGCTGCCCGTACAACGAGCTGAGCTGGGTCGACACCATGCGCCATATCGACATGGTCTTCGAACTGGCGCAACGCTATGACGCGCCGGTCGACATGCATGCCGATTTTGCCGACGACACCGGCGACCAGCGCTTTGCCGCAGTGTCATATATCGCGCAGAAGACCATCGAAGCCGGCTACCAGGGACGCGTGTCGCTGGGCCATGTCACGAGCCTGGGCGCGCTTGACGCGGCGCAGCTGCAGCCGCTGATCGAGCAGATCCGCGAGGCCGGCATCAGCATCGTCACGCTGCCCGCCACCGATCTCTATCTCGGCGGCCGCACGGACGTCCAGAACCAGCGCCGCGGGCTGGCGCCGGTGAAGGCCCTGCACAGCGGCGGGGTCAACGTGGCGTATTCCTCGAACAATATCCGCAATGCCTTCACGCCGTTCGGCAAGGCCGACATGCTGCAGATCGGCAACATGCTGGCGCACGTGGCCCAGTTCGGCGTGCCCGAGCACCAGCTCGCGGTGCTCGACATGGGCACGCACAACGCCGCGCGCGCGATCGGCCTGCACGACACCTATGGCCTCAAGGTAGGGCGCCAGGCGGACCTGGTCGTGCTCGATACCTTCCAGGTGGCCGATGCGCTGATCGACATCCCGCCGCGGCTGTGGGTGGTCAAGCGCGGCAGGATCACCGTCGTCACGCAGCATCGCTGCGAGATCCATCGGCACCGGTGCTGCCCGCACTGACAGCAATGCCCGTTCCCCGTCCATCAAGGAGTCGATCATGAGAAAGCTGCCTGCCGAAGTCGTGGCCTCACTGCTTGCCATCACCACCGTTCCCATCGCCGCGCATGCCTCGCACCTGCCGCCATGGGCCATCTTCATCAGCTGGGCCGCGACCTTTGCCATGGGCGGTCCCACGCCGGAGAACCTGAAGAAGATCTGGCCGACGCTGCCGGTGGGCTCGCTCTTTGCCTTTGTCATTGTGCTTTGCTTCCGCCAGGCGGCCGAGCAGTTCTCCGGGCCTGCGCTGATCGTGGCGGAGATGGTGATCCTGTTCACGCTCAACGCTTCGATGATGTACCTCGCACGCGTGTTCGTCACGCTGCGCTTCATCCCTGGCATGTTCTTTGGCTTTGCCTCGTATTTTGCAACGCTGTTCGGCGGCTTCGGCCCGGTGCCGGGCGATCCCGTTGCCGCGCTCGGCGCGGTGATCGCCATGAATGCGCTCGGACCGGCCTATGCCTGGATCAAGCATCACTACGCCGCGCCGGAATCCGTTGCCGAACGCCCATGGCAGGGCTGGAAGACGGAGGCCTGAGCCGACGCGTCCTGCCGGGTTTGCGTGCCAGGCGCAGCGTGACCCGGCGTCATCATCGAATCATTATCGCGGCTGCCGGCGCGCAGGGAAGGCCAGCGTCGGCCGGCCGCCGCGTATCCGGGGGAAGTGGGTATGGAATTTCTGGGTGAAGTGGATCCTTGCGGCACCGGCACGTCGCGCCGGGCATTCCTGGCCGGGTCGGCCGCGCTGGCGGGCAGCACGGTATTGCCTGCAGTCGGGCAGGAACTGGCACAGGAGCCGGCGCAATCCGGACGTGCGGGGCTGGCGCATTCGTCCGCGGGCATGGTCACGAGCCCGCATGGACTGGCCAGCCAGGCGGGGCTGGAGGTATTGAAGGCCGGGGGCAACGCCATCGAGGCGGCGATTGCCATCGGCGCGGTGCTGAGCGTGACCTATCCCCACTTTACCGGCCTGGGGGGCGACGCCTTCCTGGTGGTCAGCGACCGCGGCGGTAATGTGCGCACGTTCTCCGGCATCGGCCAGGCCGCGTCCGAGACCTCGGGCTATGCCGGCACCATTCCGCTGCGGGGCCCGGCAGCGGCGCTCACTGCCGCCGCTACCGTTGCGATCTGGGACCGAGCCTTTGCCTTCAGCCGGGACCAGTGGGGCGGCACGCAGTCGTGGTCGTCGTTGCTGGCGCGGGCCACCGAGTACGCCGCAAACGGATTCCCGGTCACGCCGTCGCAGTGCTTCTGGCAGGAGTTCCGCTCGGCGGACCTGTCAGGCTGGGATGGCTTCGAACAGGTCTTCATGCCAGACGGGCGCATGCCCAGGCCCGGAGAAATGTTCCGCCAGCCTGAGCTGGCCCGCACCCTGGACCGGGTGGCGACACAGGGCGGGCGCGAATTCTATGAGGGCGACCTCGCAGGTCGCCTTGCCGCCGGGCTGGCCAAGGCCGGCTCGCCGTTGCGCGAACATGACCTGGCGCGATGCCAGGCGCGCGAAGAAGTGCCGCTGCGTGTCGCCTACCGCGATGGCGAACTGCTCGGCCTGCGGCCGCCCACGCAAGGCGTGACCACGCTGGAGATCATGGGCATCCTCGACCGGTTCGATCTGTCCAGTATCCCGGAAGGCAGCGCGGACTATTACCACCTGCTGGTCGAGGCGGTGAAGCTGGCGTTCCTGGACCGCAACCGCTACGTCGCCGATCCCGATTTTGTCGACGTGCCGCTGGACCGGCTGCTGTCGAAGTCCAATCTCGATGCCCACGCGCGCCGCATCCGCATGGACCGCGCCATGGCGTGGCCGCATGTGTTCAGGCCCGGCGACACGGTCTACATCGGCGCCGCCGACCGCGCGGGCCGCTGCGTGAGCATGCTGCAGACCGTCTATTTCGACTGGGGCAGCGGCCTGGTCGTCGGCGACACGGGGGTGCTCTGGCACAACCGCGGCGCATCGTTCAGCCTCGATCCCGCCAGCCCCAACGTGCTGCGCGGCGGCAAGCGGCCATTCCATACCCTCAATCCCGGCATCTACCTGAAGCAGGGCCGGCCGCACCTGCTGTACGGCACGCAAGGCGCCGATGGCCAGCCGCAGACACTGGCCGCGGTGCTGACACGGATGATCGACTACGGCATGGATCCGCTGACAGCACTGCGCCGCCCGCGCTTCCTGCTGGGCAAGACCTTCTCGGACAGCCGCGACAGCCTCAAGCTGGAACAGGATGCCGGCCTGCCGGTGTTCAGCGAGCTTGCCGCGCGCGGCCATCAGCTGAGCCCGATTCCTGCGCAAAGCCAGCTGGCCGGCCATCCGGGCGCGATCCGGATCGATGCCGGCGGGCAGCTTAGCGGCGCGCACGACCCGCGCAGCGATGGCCGGGCGCTGGGGGTATAGCGCGCGGCGCTTTCCTGGTGACGCTGCGCTGTACCGGTGCGTCATCCAAGAAAAAGCCCTCGGCCAGGGAGGACGAGGGCCACAAGTGGTAGCGGGCGAGTCGCAGTACGCCCGCATGCCATGATGGTGCCGCTACGCGATCCGGGCATCCCCAATTCTGGGGATGTTGCTTTCCACTGCGCGCTGATAGCACCACCATCAATGGAGCAAAGGGGTGTGCAATTCCCTGAAATCGAACGCGTCCGATTTGTCATTGATGCCATGAATCGTCAGCACGGCATCGTGGGTCATCGCCAGCTGCAGGCCTGCGGCAATCGCGGCATCGCGGGACGGGTAGACCGGTCCCGGGTTATCGGGGTCGTATTCCAGGGCCCACTGCGCGTCTCGCGTGAGGATGATCTCGATGGACTTGATTGGCATCGCCAACTCCGTTTCTTGTGGACGATGTGTGGTCGCGCGGGCGTGGAGAAAGGGCCTGGCAACGGGGGAGCCGGTGCCAGGCCAGTCCGCCTGTGGAGCACTGTGATGCTGACGCCGTGCGTGGCCCGGCCTGCAGCAATTCCAGCGTAGGCCAGCGCTGGGGACATGACTGCAAACAACTGCAAACGCGGCGTCCTGGGAAATAGATAGCGGGGGATCCGGCGGCCAAAGAAAAAACCCGCGAAGCCTTTGGCTATCGCGGGTTTCTAGACCTGCTGGTACTGCATCGGACTGAATACTGGTGGAGCCGGCGTCAACAGAATATTCGCGTAAGACGCTTGGTGGTGGCTAGGGTTCGAAAATAATTTTCAAAAGTTACCCCCATAGATACCCCCATCACCGCTGAGTTGACTTGCCGATCGGGATGCGAGCACCAATTACTTTGGAACTCCGTTGAGCAGGGCCAACAGTCCCGCCACGAAGGCAGCGATTGAACCTCCCGCCAAGAGCCAGTTCGCGACGGTCGCAACCCAGAGCCCAATGGGCAGCTTCATGGCGTCCAGGGGTTCTAAGTTGGCAAATATTTGCATCATCTTCTTCTGGTAGCGAAACGAAACGGCAATTCCAACAAAGAAGATGGACACCATGGTCACAATCGCGACAAGCAATCCCCCGAGAAACCAATGGATGGCCGCTGTTGCGGCGGCCTTGGCTGGGGTGGCGCTATAGAGTGCTGTGGCTCCCGCAAGCCCTGCTGCATTAATGACAGCTAGGTGCTTGATAACCTCGAACCCCCAAGTCATTACGCCTTGCGTGATCGTGGCACCGGTCGAAGATAGCGCGGTGGTCAGGTGCGTGGCGACGTCGGCCGGAAGATCTTTCAGGAACGGTCTGGGAGGATTGCTGTTCGTAGGCTCGCGCGCGGATCTATTCATGGGTAAAGAAGGATGAGGAGGCGAATGGGGCGGTTTTACCACGGAAGCCGACTGTCTCCGAGCGGGCGACTGCCATTTGCGAAAACAACCCCATGCAATCCCCCGTTCGGCGTCGACGCGCTCCGCAGGTCCGAGCGCCTTTGAAAATTAACCCCATGAACGACCTTCGCGGCCTGGGGGTTTTCGGAGTCCATAAAAAGGGGGGCGGTGCCGAGTTTTTTGAGTCCCTAAAGGAATCGCTCCCCCCACCGATCGGCGGCGCCATGGCTGGCGGGCCCCGTTTGACTCAAAGGCCAAGGTTGCCATCTGGTTGCCACGGGTCGTGGGGGCCTCGTACGGACGTTGCGTCAGGCTGAGGTGTACTCGTTCCTGACTGTCAGGGGTGCGCTCAAAAGTGTCAGTATAGGGTTGCCTAATAAAATTCTTGACATCATACGAAATGGCTCTAGAATCTAACCTGACATCAACGAAAAACAACAAGGGAAGAGATCATGATCAAGAAGACCAAGCAAGCATGGGAAAAGGGCCAGGTCGTGAATGTTGGCTTCATCAAAGGCCTGACGGTCATCGCCGCTGTCGCCACCCCTGGAGACCGCGCGCCCGACTCATATGTCCTCCTGCGCGGCGAGCAGTTCTATGCGTTTGTGCCCCATCAGGGCATTTCGAAGATCGCCCCCGCCGAAGCGCGTGAGATGGTCGCCGAGGGCAAGCGCCAGCAGGAACTGGCGGCCGCCCGCGCCGCCAAGCAAGCCGCCGGCGCGATCGCCGCCGCTAAGCTGGCCGCCGAGCTGATGACTGCCTGAACCGGGGGGGCGAGAAATGAGCAAGCATCAACGAGTAGGTTACAAGCGCGTATCGACCCTTGACCAAAACACGGAGCGCCAGCTCGACGGCGAGCATCTCGACCGTGTATTCGAGGACAAGGCGTCGGGGAAGGACACGAACCGGCCGGCGCTGATGGAGGCTATCAAGTACGTGCGCGATGGTGACACCTTGGTCGTCCACTCAATGGACCGCATGGCGCGCAACACCGAGGATCTGCTGCGCCTGGTGCGCGAGCTGAACGACAAGCGCGTGACGGTCGAGTTTGTGAAAGAGCGCCTTTCGTTCAGTGGTAATAGCGCCGATCCGATGGCGCACTTGATGATGACCATGCTCGCCGGCTTTGCTCAGTTTGAGCGCTCAATGATCCGCGAGCGTCAGCGTGAAGGTATCGCGATCGCCAAAAAGAACGGCGTCTACAAGGGCCGTAAGCCCTCACTCGATGCCGACCAGGTCGAAGCATTGAAGGCGCGCATTGCCGCCGGAGAGAAAAAGGCGGTTGTCGCGCGCGATTTCGGGATCTCGCGTGAAACGCTTTATCAGTACCTGCGTGCTGAAGGCCACTATGGCCTCTCACGCTGACACCTGAATAATTTAGCGATAGTTGTATACCCAGACTTTATGGTGCATACTAAGACCCAGTAGCTTGAGTTGAGGTACTGCGGCACGGACCGAATAGGTCGGGTGGATGCCCTCCGCAGAAGCAAACTCATAAGTCCCTGGAAGGGAAGCGACGAGCAGCGGCTCACGCTTCCCTTTTTCATTTCTGTGGCAGCGCGAGCCTTGGTGACAATCAAGGAGCTTCGCACATGTCACAGCCTTCCTCGCGCGCACTGCGCCCCGCCGCAGCGGCTCTGAAGCTTGGTATCGGCGTTTCCACGCTGTGGGCCAAGGTCAAAAAAGAATCCGACTTCCCGCGTCCGATCAAAACCGGTCCGCGCACCACCATATTTCTCGAGCGCGACCTCGATGCATGGATTGCTGCGCGCGCCGCCAAGGCCCACGCATAAGGGGCCGGCATATATGACCACCACAAACGAAAAGGGCCGCAGCTCCTGCCAGAGCGCGACCCAGAAGGCCACCAAGGTCAATGATAGGGACATGAGCAGCGAGGCGCAACGAAAACGCGTGCTCGAGTTCCTGCGGTCTTCCCCGAAAACGACCTACAACCTCCGCGCGCTGGGCATTAGCCATCCGGCCGCGCGAGTTCGAGAACTCCTGGCCTTGGGCTATCGAATCGTCGTTGAGCGAATTACCGCGGTCGACAGCGATGGCTTCATCCACCATGGCGTGGCCAGGTACATCCTCACCTCGGGGGGCGACGAATGATCCAGTTCGTTCTCGCGCAAGGCGCCGATACCTCCACCGTCGAGCTGCGCTCCAGCGCCGTCGGCGGCGATACGGCTGCCAAGCCTCCAATGGTCATTCACGTTGACCACCTGCAGTCCACGCTGCTCTGCCTCCTCCGTGCCTCATGTGCACGGGTTCCCGTCCCCGAAATGAATCCCTGAATCGAACATGAAGACCACCATCAGCGAAGTTATTGCAGCCAGGCGCGAAGCCGGCGAAGCGTATGCGGCCGCCGCGAAGGCCTACCTGGAAGCTTGGGTTCAACTTAAAGCCTACGACATGGCGCTCTCGAATGGAAACGTAGCCGCCATCGAAGCCGGTCGCGGTTTCGCCGGAGTTGCTGAAGTCGCGCCCCACTGGGAGTTCCTGACTGAGCAGCTGCATGGCGGCCTTGTCGACCGCGCGATGGCACAGCACAACCAAATCATCCGCAGCCTCAAAAGCTAACGTACGTCGTTCCGGAGAAACAACATGGAATTCTACGAAGACTTCTCGAAGGACCAATCGGTTACCGTTGTCTCAGGGCATAGGTTCGACATCCCCGCATTTCCCGACCAGACCGGCGCGAATGAGAAGGTGATGGAGCTTGGCAAAAGCATGTGGGCTCTTGTCGACGAGTGGTCCGGCAAGCTTAAGTCCATCCGGGCTGATCAAAGGCTCAGCGATTTGGGACGTGCCGAGCATATCCTGCCAGTTGCAGAGACTGCCCATCTTCGGCTGCTCGGGGCTTGGAGCCTCGCCTCCACATATGAGTCGGAAATCAACGAGCGCGAGCAAGCGATCATCCGCATTCCGAAGATCGAGGGAACACACAGCGTCGCGCATCTCGAAGACCGCGAGATCCGCGACTGGTGGTCTCGGCAAGACGTCAGAACGCGGACCGAATTTATGGAGCAGTCCAGGCAGCCAGGAAGCGACGCTGAGCGCATGGCGCTGGCAATCCTGCGCAGTCCGATCCCCCAGACGGACGTCGAGAAGACGTATTTCCGACGGGTGTGGGAAGACTCTCGACGGGCTGAGAATCCCATCGAGGCAGAGGCAATTCAACTCGGCCGGCAATCGATCGAATGGGCCGCCAAGAACATCCAGTTTGCGACGGTCGTTACGCAGCATTCGTTCAAGGACGTGCCCCGCGACCGAATTCTTCGATTTGCGGTCGCTCAAGACAAGATTTTCGCTCCGCTCATCGAGCGGCTTGGCTTCTCGCAACGAGAAATCTCGCAGACGCAGCTTCGCATGAAGCACGGTCAATAACGAGGAGGCGAGATGAACCACGACGCAATGAACCCACCGGCGGACGAAAGCAAGCGTGAGCTGGCTACCGTCGAGCTCGCGGACGGAACTCTCGTGCCGCGCTACGGCGGGGGTATGCCGTATGGCGGCATGCCGCAACCTGGGAAGACGGACGAAAACGACGCGGCGCGCGCCGATCAGTAGGAACCCAAGGAACATCAATGGACAGACAAATTATCTATCCGGGCCAGGTACCCCTGAGTACCGACCTCCTCAACACCAACCGCTATACGATCGTTGCGATCGCCAAGCTGGCGGCGGCCATGCTCGGTACCGCGACGGTGGTGAATGGGTTGGCCACCGTTCCGACCAGCCCGGCGTCGCTGCAGGTGAACGTGAACCCGGGCGAGATGTACGCACTGGCGAACGTCGACGCCACGGCGTATGGCGAACTGCCCGCTGATACCGCTCACCAGGTGCTCAAGCAGGGCGTGTCGCTTGACGTGGTCAATCTATCCTGTCCGGCCCCGGTGACCGCAGGTCAGAGCGTGAACTACTTGGTGCAGGCTGCGTTTCAAGAGGTCGACGAAAGCCTTGTCGCGCTACCCTACTACAATGCGTCAAATCCTCAGCAGGCCTGGTCTGGTCCTGGCAACTCCGGTGCGCAGCAGGCAACGGTCCGCAAGGGGATCGTCAACATCACGGCCAAAGCCGGCATCGCGGCCACGACCGGCAGCCAGACCACGCCGGCGCCAGATGCCGGCTACACGGGCCTATACGTCGTGACGGTGGCCAACGGCCAGACGACGATCACCGCGGGAAACATTGCGCAAGCCGTGGGCGCTCCGTTTCTCACTGAGACACTGCTGCAGAAAATCAGTCAGTCGACAGCTGACGCGCGGTACCTGCAAATCTCGCAGGCTACTGGCCGCCTGCTGCGTACGACCGCCTACACGCGCAACGCTGGCGGCACACAGCAGGTGTCCGTAAATGGTGGTGCGGCAACTACGACCGGAGCGGCCACATTCACAGCCCTGGCGGCTACGACTGCGATCGTCGTCGAAGCTGTCGGTGGTGGTGGCGGCTCTGGGGCAACCTCGACAACGAGTGCGGTGTCGATTAGCGGCGGCGGTGGTAGTGGCGCATATGCCAAGGCGACCTATTCGTCTGGCTTCTCGTCGCTCGCCATCACGGTCGGAGCGGCTGGCGCTGGTGGTAATGCTGGCGGCAACGGCGGCAACGGCGGCACGACGTCGGTGGGTGCTCTGGTTACCATTCCAGGCGGCTCCGGTAGCGCTGGCAACGCAACTTACACTGTGTCTCAGGTTGCTATCGCGCCTGGCGGCACTGCCGCACTTAGCCCAACTGGCTCGGGCCTCATTACGTGGGGCCAAGGGAAGCAAGGCCGCTACGGTATCACTACTGGCAACAGCGTCGGTACCGGACAAGCGCTCGGCGGCGATGGTGCTGACAGCGCGTTTGGCGGCGGTGGTGGCGTTGGTCAAGGTTCTGGTCTGTCTGGCAACCTTGGTGTCGGCTACGGTTCCGGCGGTGGCGGGGTGTCCGTCATCAACGGTTCGACTGTTCCTGGTGCCGCTGGTTCGGCAGGTACTGTCATCATCTATGAGTACGCATAATGAAGACGTTTGCACACATCAATGAGGGCGTGGTGTACGAGATCATTGCGCCGCTGCTTAACGGCGACCTCGAGATTCCTATCGAAGCCCGTTTCACGGAGGCATTCCTTGCGCGGTTGGTCGAGATCACTGACGTCGATCCGAAACCGGAGCAGGGTTGGACGTACGTCGATGGCGCGTTTTCGGCACCGGTGCCGACACCGGTTGAGCCGACCGTGGAGGAGATGATGGCGCAGCGCGACATGCTGCTTAGCGTTGCCTCTAAGCGAGTGGCTCCGCTGCAGGACGCAGTCGACCTGGAGGTCGCCACTGCTGCGGAGGCCGCGGCGTTGAAAGCGTGGAAGCAGTACCGCGTCGCACTGTACCGCGTGGACCTGACGGCATCGACGATCACCTGGCCGCCCGTGCCAATCTGACTTGACGATACTCCGAATCATGCCAGCCTCGGGCGGCTGACCATGTTGCGCGCTGGCCGGCGGCGCTTGGATGGGGCCGGCAACACAACTAGGAACAGATATGCTCAACACTCTCCCCATACAGCCAGCCGCCCGCCAGCCGCGCGCAATCGTGAAGGTGGCAGGGGTCATCGTCCCGGCATGGGTAAGCTGGTCCGTGAACAACAATACCCACTACCAGGCTGACACCTTTCGCGTGACCTTCGCGGCGACCGCTCTGCCGGCAGAGACCGACGCGAACTGGCTATCTGACCAGAAAGAGGCCTTCGTCGAGATCTTCGCCGGCTTCCCCGCCGATCCGCAGAATTTCAGCGAGGCCGACCTCATAAGCCTGATCTATGGTCAGGTCGATGACGTCGAATACGACCCAGTCGCTACTGCCCTCACGCTGAACGGCCGTGACTTGACCGCGGCATTCATCGATACCAAGACGTCGGTGCAGTTTCAGAACCTGACGTCGTCGCAGATCGCGACGAAGCTGGCCGAGGCCCACGGGCTGACGGTATCTGGGCCCGCAACGAAGACGCCGGCAGGTACGTTTTACGCCTATGACCATGTCAGCATGACCGACGAGCGCAGCGAGTGGGATCTCCTGACTTACCTCGCGGAGAACGAAGGGTTCCTGTGCTATGTCCGGGGCACGACACTGCATTTCGAGCCGCGACCGGATGAGCAGGGCGATCCGTATGCGATTCGCTGGGAGGTCGGCGAGAACGGCCTGCCGTCGGCAAATGTGCAAGACCTGAACCTGTCGCGCAGCATGAACGTCGCCAAGGGCGTGACAGTCGTGGTCCGCTCGTGGAACTCCAAGCAGGGAAAGGGCTTCACCGCCTATTACCCGAGCAAAAGCAAGACGACGCAACCCGGCCAAGCATCGCCCAGCCGCCAGATTTACACCATCAGACGGGGCGGCCTGACGCAGGAAGCCACGACGCAACTCGCCCAGAAGACCCACCGCGAGATCACCCAGCACGAAATGAAGCTTTGGGCGCGCCTGCCGGCCGACAATATCCTGACACAAACGGCCATGGTGCGGCTTGACGGCACCGGCACCAAGTTCGACCAGGACTATTACGTCGACTCCATCACCCGCTCGATGAGCGTGGACCATGGGTATTCCATGACCGTTTCGGCCAAGAACCACAACCCGGAATCCGTCCCGGCGTTGTGAGGCCATAACCGCTTGGGCGGGTGGGGCGCTATCAGCGCGCTCTCCCTGCCGGCACTGAAATCTGATAGCGAGAGGGTATGGGAAAGGCAAAGGCAAAGGAGACAGAGGCCAGCAAGGAGGGCGGGGCCGCGGTTGCCCCGCCGGAGCGCCCTCAGAACACACTCACTATTGTGCGAAAGGATGGTGAAAGCAGCGCTGATGCCATCGTCAGGCACGCGGTGAACCCCGTGACCAGGGGCGCAATCACGTCCCGTAAGCTCACGTCATATCTGGCTGACGACGCGGACATCACCACCTACGTGAAAAGGCTGCGTGAGCAGACCAAGGCCGTCGCCGGCGGCGACCTCTCTGGGATCGAGTCGATGCTGGTCACCCAAGCGATGACCTTGGACGCGCTATTCAATCACATGAGCATGAAGGCCCTCGAAACCTCCGGGTTTCAGGCGAAGGAGGCGATTCTCCGATTGGCGCTGAAGGCCCAAGCGCAGTGCGCGAGCACGGCGAAGGTGCTGGGTGAGATCAAGAATCCTCGCTCGGTGGCATTCATCCGGCAGCAGAACAACGCGAATGGGCCGCAGCAGGTGAACAACGGTGCTGGGACGTCGCCCCCGGCCGCCTCGCGCGCGCGCGCGGAAGAGCCCGGACGATCGAACGAACTATTGGAGGCGAGCAATGGCGAATGGCTGGACCCCGGAACGCCGGGCCAAACAGGCGGAAGCAATCAGGCGCTGGAAGCCATGGGAGCGGTCAACCGGGCCGATAAGCGAGGAGGGTAAGGC
Source organism: Cupriavidus sp. GW823-FHT06D04 (assembly GCF_058795055.1). Taxonomy (NCBI): domain Bacteria; kingdom Pseudomonadati; phylum Pseudomonadota; class Betaproteobacteria; order Burkholderiales; family Burkholderiaceae; genus Cupriavidus; species Cupriavidus sp. GW823-FHT06D04. The sequence goes on from NZ_JBXAHL010000025.1 coordinate 27,366, forward strand.
CATATCGTCGCAGAACGCCCTCAAGCACGGCCTCCGGTCTGCGGAGTGGCTCGAACATGTGCGTCGCATGAACGAGATGCTCCGCGCGGTCCGGGACTATCGCCGATCGTGGTGAGGGCGTCGGGCCCCTCGTCAGCGCCCGCGCTGGGGCGCCACTACTCCCTCCCGATGTAGGGTTCATCGGGAGCATTAGGGGGCGCCTACAATGCGCAAAACAACAAGGGGAGGTCCGTATGCGAGTTCTTGCCGGCGCCGCTGTGGTGCTGATTCTTTTTGGGTGCGGGAAGGCTGAGACGACCGCAGAGGCGCCCCCTCAAACCGCCCCTGCCGCGGAAGTGGTAGCGCAGACGCCACCGCCACCTCCGAAGCCAACGCATTTCTACGCGATCGAGGAAGACGGCGAATACGGATATGAGAAGGGGGTAAGCGAGGACGATCAGAAGGCCGGCAAGCTTACTTCCGCGCTTCTAATGGTCCGCTATCTCGGCGAGAAGGACGGCACATACACGGTAGCCGTGGTGCAAGGACCAGCCCGGCACACTTTCACCTGCAAGGCACCCTGCACGTTTGTCAAGTCCAAGATTACCGTCAACAGCCAGGTTCTCCAGAGCGATACAACCCGCGCTACTGAGGGCTCCGTAATATGGGCCATCATGACCGACGCAATGAGCGGTCAGCTCAAGCCATACAAGTCAGGGAAGCCGCGCTGACGGGCCCCGATGTCAGGTATGGGTCTAGATGACGGTTGCTTGGTGTCCATAAACTGATCAACCGACCGTATTCTGACGCCCAAGCCTGACCCATCTGACAGTCAAGCTTGGGCTTACCCCAGACTTACACTCATGCGTCGACGCCGCGCGCCCGGGTGAGTCGACATGTGTTGCCCTCAATCGAAGCCGCGCGACGGGGGTGAGTGGCGTTTCGGTGCGATCGGATGCCACGGAGCGGCCAGCGTCTCGAACCTAGTCTCGGCGCCGACGTATTTCAGCGCCACGCGGCCAGATTCGCCTTGCCGGTTCAGCGCTACGTCCACCTCGCAGATGCCCTTGTCGCCCGTGTCCGGGTTGTAGACGTCGTCGCGGTACAGGAAGATGACCACATCAGCGTCCTGCTCGATGGCACCCGAGTCGCGCAGATCGGACGGCTGGGGGCGCTTGTTGGGGCGCCGCTCGAGCTCCCGGTTGAGCTGGGACAACAGGATGATCGTGATGCCCAGCTCCAGCGCCAGCGCCTTCAGGCCACGGGTGATGCCTTCGATCTGAGCGTTGCGATTGTCGCCGTCGCCTTCCATGAGCTGCAGGTAGTCGATCACCATCACGTCGAGCCCGGCCTTGCGTTTCACCTGCTTGGCCTTCATCCGGACGTCCATCAGCCGCAGGCCGCCCTGGTCGTCCAGCCACAGCCCCATCTTTTCGAGCGCCTCCATGGCTTCCGACAGGCGCGTCCACTCGTCCGGCAGCATCTGCTTCGGGTTCAGCAGGTGCGGCAGCGGGATGTGGCCGATCGCGGCCAGGTTGCGGTCGTTTAGCTGCGCCTTGGGCATTTCCATCGACTGGACCAGCACCTGCTTGCCACGGGCGATGTGCGAGGCGACGTTCAGCGCAAACGCAGTCTTGCCCATCTTCGGGCGCGCGGCCACGACTACCAGCTCACCGGGGCGCAGGCCGCCGTTCAGCATCGCGTCAACGTCGCGGAAGCCGGTCGGCGTCGCCCGGACGGCGTCCGTCTCGCGGTCGGCAAGGATCTTCGCATGCTCGATAAGGCTTGCCCCGACATGGGTCGGCTCACGGCGCATTCGCGCCTGGGCGATGCCCTCCAGGCGGCTGGTGGCGCGGTCGATAAGGTCCGGAGCATCCTCGGCGGACTGCTTGGCTTCGTGGGCTAGCTCGTCGCCGAGCGCCACTAGGGCGCGGCGGATGGCGCGCTCTCGGACGATGGCGGCGTGACGGCCGGCGCTGGCCGAGCCAGGCGTGTTCTGGGCCAGCGCCAGGATATATCCAAGATCTGCTGCGCTTTGGCGGCTGGCCTGCAGACGATCGAACACCGTGACGGCATCGGCCGGCTTGCCCGCAGCGATCTGGCTGGCCAGTTCAGCGAAGATCGCCCGGTGGTCGCCAACGCTGAAGTGCTCGGCCCGTAGGTCGCCAAGACGGTCGAAGCAGTCGTTGTCGATGAGCAGCGCGCCAAGGACGGCATGTTCAGATGGCACCGCGGTGAGGCGGTCGTCGCCTCGGATTTCTGGCATTGGGGCGTTCATGCAGCCTCTCCATGCACGCGTTTGGCCTGCTCGCCAACCGTGGTCAGCGCGATAGCGCCATCACCGGCGATGAACCACAGCCGGAACCAGTTGCCGCGCACCGACTTGCGATGCACTGCCGGCCAGTCCTTGTACCGCTTGGCGTCAGGATGGGCATACCGGGCCTTGAACTCGAGCCAGTGCAGGCGCAGGAACTCCAGCGGAATGCCGGCCTGGTCGGCGTAGGCGAACACGGGATCTCCCTCGGGGATCGGCTTCCTCCCGGATTGCTTGCAAGACTGCAGGAACGACAGTAGGCCTATGGCAGTGCGCTTCGGTTTGGCAGTCTTGTCGTCGGCCGGTGTTTCGCCCCCCTTGGGGGGTATGGGGGGTTCTTTAGTAATGGAGTCTGGAGTCTGGCTAAGGTTTTTTTCGCTTTCCGAATCAGAACCCAGATTAAACCCATTGGGTTTCTCGTCGGTATCGGTTCGCTTGGGCCTCCCCCCTCTTTTGCCGTTGTTCCGGTTTGCTTCCGCTTGAGCATTCGCTGCCAAGATCTCAGCCTCGCAACGCCTCTGGGTCCATACGCCATCAACCAAGCGGAAGAACTCGGTGAGCACGTTCTTGACGGCCTGCTGTTCGGCCTTCGAGTGGGCGCCGATTAGGCGCGCAGCCTGTCCATCGGGAATCCCGGACTCTTTCGTGTAGTAGACATCCATCAGGCGCGCATAGATGCCGTGCTCGAGCAGAGTCAGGTGCGCGGCGTCCTTGATGTAGTCGCCGATGTGGCGCTTGTAAAAATTCACTGCCGTCCCCCTGGGGCCTGTTCAGCCTCGATCGAGCTCATCCTCGACAACGTTGGCAAGATCGGCGATCAGCCAGGATGCGTGTGCGATGGCTTCGAGATCGGGGGTGCGTTCCGCCAGGCGAAGTGCGATCAGTCGCGATACCGCGGCGATGCCGTTTGCGAAGACGACAAACTGCTCGCGGGAAACTTGTGCTACGGGAGGCAGCAATTCGAGATCGGCGAGGAGGTCCTCGGCACTCGCGATCACTGAACGATTCGGGAACTCCGACCTCGCCTCTCCGGCGATGAGCTGTCGGATTGCTGCCTCCCCAGGTCTTCTGATCTCAGACTCAAGGATGATCCTAGTCCTGCTGAGACGCGCTCCGGACTTGGGAAACAGCGTGACTACGGGATTGCTCTTGCGCTGCGCTTGCGCTGTGCTAACATTTCTCATGATGTGTGTTCCTTGGACAAGGGGTTCACTTCGCATCCAACGCCTCGACGGTTGCCGCCGCCGGGGCGTTTTCTTTTGTCTTCACACTTTCCAGCTGATAGACCACTTCAGCATTGACACTTCGACGGTTCAGCCGTGCTTGGCTGACAAGCCAAAATTTGAGACTGAGCGGTAGCCGGATCTTCATCTGCGAGTCTTGTTGCTTCATCTGTTCTCCGGGTGGATCACCGTGGTTCATGACTTCAGTATGGACCACCGTGGTGCCATTGTCAACACCACCGTGGTCCATCATCATCCTTGCTATGACACGTGAAGATCCCCAAATGAAACTGCGGCTGCCGGCGGAGCTTAAAGAGAAGCTCGCGGAAGCTGCTGCCCAGAGCGGACGCTCGATCAATGCCGAAGTCGTCAGTCGCCTGGCCGCCAGCTTTGCGAGGGGTGACGCAGAAGGAGTGGTGGATTTTCTGCTCAAGGAAACCAAACACCTGAGCGCCAAGCTTGATCTCGTCATGAGAAAGCTCGAGGGAGCGCCGGAAGAGTCGACACCGCCCGTAACGAGGGCCCGTAAGCGCTAGCCTCGCCGAACTGCTTGCACCGAGCTTGGCCGGGCCCATTACGCTGCGCGATAGCCGGCAGGGTTCGCCAGGAAGGCGTCAATGGCTCCGCGGCGCCAGCCCACACAACGCGGACCGAGCGGGATCGGTGCGGGAAAGGTTCCGAGCTTGATGCGGGCGTAGATGGTCGAGCGCGAAAGCCCGGTCTCTTGCTCCACCTGCTTGCGGCGCAGGATGGTCTGCGCTGAATGGATGCGTTCTGCCATGTTTCCTCTGACTGGATTCCCCGGGCACATCCCGGAACATGGCAGTGATCGTAGTGTTGCGAGAGCGGCTACTGTCCGACTATCCAAAGAAAATGTGAAATCGGGTGTGGTCCCTTATCCCATAAGGGATAGCGGGTGGTTTGATGTTTCCGATTGTGTGTCACGTTCACAGAAACGCATCCAGACGCACCCACACCGATCCACACCGATCCACACACACCCTCGCGCTCTAGTCGGTGGAATCGCGCTCCGCGAGGACCCGCCTGCGGAGCTGCCTGGCCTCGTCGAGATACTTCTTGATGGTGCTGTCGTCGACGCCAAGGCCGCAGCGCTCCAGGGCCTCGCGCATTTGCTTTGCCTTTGTGTTCCTATTGCCGTCGAGATCAACGTTGAAGCCGGCATGGGCGAGCCCGAGTATCAGCTTCAGCATGGTGTTGCGCTCTTTGGTGTCTGCTGACGCGCGCAACGTCTGCTCTGGGGCATTCGATTCGTCGCCGCTGGGCTGTAGGTGCTGTAGCAGCTCTAGCGGGACGTCGAACCCCTTCTTCTTGGCCACCGACAGCACCCAGCGCGGGGGAAGCCGGCCCTTCTTTGCCTCACCGCCAAAGAGGGTCTTCCAGTTCGTTCTGTGGAAGGCGTCCCAGATTTTATAAGCGCTCTCGTACCCGTGGTCTCCATTGCGGACTGAAGGGCCGTTGCTCTTGTGCTCGAGTGGATCTTTTCCATCGATCAACAGGGCGGCTTCAGTCATGTTCCATGTGTCTAGGGTGGCCCAGTACTTGTAGTCGGGTTCGCTCATAGCCATGGTGTCAGACTTGCGTATTCGAAGTCTTCAGGGAGTCTAGGTAATCGGCCCAGCGCTGCATGAGATCGCGTCGCTGATCGAGCCACTGCGTACGGTTATACGCGCGGCCCAGGCTGTCTCGCACCTCATGCGACAGCTGCAGCTCGACGATCTCGGCAGGGACGGACAGCGCCTCGACAGCTAGTGTGCGGGCCGTCGCGCGCCAGCCATGGGGGAGGGCAGTGTCAGAGTCAAAGCCCATCCGCTTGAATGCCGCGCTCAATGCCATGTCGCTCATCGGTCGCTGAGGACTGCGGAGACTTGGGAAAACGAACCTACCTTGGCCAGTAATCACCTGGAGTTCTTGGAGGATCGCCACGGCCTGTTTCGAGAGCGGCACGAGATGGTCCGGCCCAAACTCCTTGCCCGCTTTCTTGCGCTTCATTCTCGCGGACGGGACGGTCCACATCGCGCCGTCCAGGTCGAGCTCTGCCCACTCTGCCTGGCGCAGTTCTCCCGGTCGCTGGAAGAGCAGGGGCGCAAGTCGCAGAGCCGCCGTCACGACCGCGGTGCCTTCATATCCTTCGATCGCGCGCAATAGTCCGCCGATTTGCTTGGGGTCGGTTACTGCTGCGTGATGCCTAACCTTGGCTGGCGGTATGGCGCCGCGGAGGTCCGCACTGACGTCCCGAGTTGCTCGTCCGGTGGCAATCGCATAGCGCATGACTTGGCCGATGACTACGCGAACCCGGTGGGCGGTCTCAAGGGTTCCCTTTTTCTCGATGCGATGCAGTACATCGAGGACCTCGGGCGGTTCGATGTTGGCAATCGGTCTGCCGCCGAGCCAGGGAAAGACATGGACCTCAAGACGCCGCAGGTTTCGCTTGGCGTGCGACTCAGAGAGATCCGGGGAAAATTTCGTGTGCCACTCGCGCGCGATGGCCTCAAAGGAATTCTCGGCGTTAAGCCGAGCTGTGCGTTTTTCTGCCTTCCTGGCGTCTCCCGGGTCGACCCCGTCAGCTAAGAGCTTCCTGGCCGCGTCGCGGCGCTCTCTCGCGTCCTTCAGGGAGACCTCGGGGTAGGTTCCGAGCGACAGAAGCTTTTCCTTACCCCCAAACCGGTATTTGAGCCGCCACCATTTACCCCCGCTGGGGGCTATGAGCAAAAACAGCCCATTACCGTCGAACAGCTTCTGTGGCTTGTCGGTAGCTTTCGCGCTCTGGATCGCTGTGTTTGTCAGTGACATGTGGGGGTACGTGAGGCGTCGTGTGCGCATCTTACCCCAAAAATAACCCCCACTTACCCCCTGATTCCCTTGGAACAATGAGGAACAAACAGGCAAGAAAAAACCCCGGAGACCTAGGATCTACGGGGCTTTCCGGACTTCTTTGTACTGCATCGGACTGAATACTGGTGGAGCCGGCGGGAATCGAACCCGCGTCCGTAAGCCCTCCACAGAGAGTTCTACATACTTAGTTCTGTCATTTGATTTAACCGGCGCATCGCGGACGAACACGCTCTACGACGGCGAGTCACTAAATTTTCGTCCCCGGCTTCGTGACCCTTCCGGAGCTTATCTGACGTAAATGACCTCGCGTGGTCTTGCGACCCTAGCCCGTCAGCGAGCCAGTGCGAGGACGGCCGCAATTAAGCGGCCAGTGCGTAACGTTCGTCGTTAGCAGTTATTGCATTCCCATTGATTAACGAGGTGACGGGTCCTCGGTATGCCCTCCACTGCTTTGTAACCCACGTCGAAACCAGGTCGGCCCCAGTGAGGAAGATGGATTGTACCCGGTTGGACGCAAGCTGTCGCGGGGAGTTCCTGGCGCGGCCAGGACACCCCTGCGACACAATCAGGCGACCGCGGCGGGCACCAGCAGCGGGATCAGCTCGGCCGGGTGGCGGATCAGGTGGTCGGCGCCCCAGGTCTCGGGCGGCTCGGCGTCACCGCAATAGCCATAGGCGGCGGTGACGGTGATCATGCCGGCGGCCTTGCCGGCCTGGATGTCGCGCAGGTCATCGCCCACGTAGACGCACTGGCGCGGGTCGACGCCGGCGCTTGCCGCGGCATGCAGCAGCGGGGCGGGGTGCGGCTTGGCGTGGGGCGTGGTGTCGCCGCTGACCACGGCGCTGGCGCGCGGGGCCAGGCCGATCGCGGCGACCAGCGGAACGGTGAAGCGTGCGATCTTGTTGGTGACGATCCCCCACGGGATGCCCGCTGCCTCGAGCGCGGCCAGCACTTGCGGCATGCCGTCGAACAGGCGCGTGTGGACCGCGATGTCGGCCTCGTAGTAGTCGAGGAAGACGTCGCGCAGGGCCGGGAACTCAGCGTCCTCCGGGCGCAGCCCGAAGGCTGCACCCAATAGTCCGCGCGCGCCGTGCGAGGCGACGGGACGCAGTTTCTCATAGGCCACCGGCGGATGGCCGCGTTCGATGACCAGCCGGTTGGCGGCAGCCGCCAGGTCCGGCGCGGTGTCCGCCAGCGTGCCGTCCAGGTCGAAGAAGACCCCAGCGATGCCGGCCGTCATGCTGCCACCCGGCAGAACGCCATCATGTAGTTCACATCGGTGTCGCGGCCCAGCGCATACACCTGCGACAGCGGGTTGTAGGTCATGCCGCGCATTTCCACCAGGTCCAGCCTAGCTTGGCGGGCAAAGCGCGCGAGCTCAGACGGGGTGATGAACTTGTCGTAGTCGTGCGTGCCGCGCGGCAGCATGTTGAGCACATATTCCGCGCCGACGATGGCCAGCAGGTAGGCCTTCAGGTTGCGGTTGATGGTCGAGAAGAACACATAGCCGCCGGGCTTCACCAGCGTCGCACAGGCTTGCACGATCGATGCCGGATCGGGCACATGTTCCAGCATCTCCATGCAAGTCACCACATCCACGCTGGCCGGTTCACGCGCGGCCAGCGCTTCTGCGGCGATCTCCTCATAGGTGACGGCAACGCCGGACTCCAGGCTGTGCAGGTCTGCCACCTTCAGTGCCTTAGTCGAGAGATCGATACCGCGTACCGTGGCGCCCAGGCGCGCCATGCTTTCGGACAGGATGCCGCCGCCGCAACCCACGTCGACCACGCGCTTGCCGGCCAGGCCGGCGATGCCGTCGATCCAGCCCAGGCGCAGCGGGTTCAGCTCATGCAGCGGCTTGAACTCGCTTTCCGGGTCCCACCAGCGGTGGGCCAGTTCGCTGAACTTGTCGATTTCCTTCGGATCGGCATTGCGGCGCGGCTGGTCCTGATTGGCGGCGTCGGCTGCGGAAAGGGTTTGCGATTGCAACGTCATCGTATGCGGGGCCGGCGGCACTAGCCGCGCCGGCGGTGTGAAGGGAAGAGAGGACAGTCCGGGCAACTGTACCAAAAAAAAAGCCCAGCTTGCGCTGGGCTTTCTTCATCGGAAGGGATCCGATTAACGTGCGCTGCGGGTGCCGACCACTTCGACTTCCACGCGGCGGTTCGGCTGCTGGCAGGCGATCTGGGACTTGCGGTTGCCCTTGCACGACTTCGGATCGACCTTCAGCTGGCGCTTGCCCTTGCCTTCGGTGTAGACACGGTTGGCTTCGACGCCCTTGCTCACCAGGTAAGCCTTGACCGATTCAGCACGGCGGATCGACAGGCGATCGTTGTACTTGTCCGAACCGAACGAGTCGGTGTGGCCAACGGCGATGATGACTTCCAGGGTGATGCCTTGCAGCTTCGAGACCAGGTCGTCCAGCTTGGCCTTGCCTTCCGGCTTCAGGACAGCCTTGTCGAAGTCGAACAGGGTGTCAGCAGCGAAAGTGACCTTCTCGCTCGAGACGACCGGCGGGGCCACCGGGGCCGGTGCCGGTGCCGCTACGGCCGGGGCCAGGGCGCCGTCGCACAGCGCGTTGGCCGTGGCCGGGGTCCAGGAGCTGTCGCGCCAGCAGAGCTCGTTCGTGCCATTCTTCCACACGTACTCGCTCGTACCGTTGCCCCAGTTGTCGTTCACTGCCTTCTTTTCATAAGGGACGGACTGAGCTTGAGCGGATGCAGCCATTACTGCGGTAGCTGCAACGAGCGCGAGCTTGGCAAATTTTTTCATATTTCTCCTCTCAGGATGAGATCACCGCAGGGTTACTGCGAGCAAATGGACGAAAACAAGTCATACATTCTTCGGAGTATAACATTCTCGATGTGGTGGATGCTCCACTTCGAACAATGTCTGGCTCTTCGCTGGGGAATTGTGCCACAAGGGTCGTTTCCTAAGAAGTAAATATATTCGATTCGCCGCATGGGTTTTGGGCCTGTGGTGTTTGTGCAACACGGGTCTTGTGTCGCCCGCAAAGCCTTGTGGCATCAGGGATTCCAGGTTTCAGTCAGGGCCTCGGGAGGTGCGCGTAAGGGCTGTCCGGAGAGCGGGAGGCGGGGGGTGGCGGCATGTTAGAATGGCACGTTGCCCAGCCGTCAGGCGCCCACTGTGCCGCGCGCTAAAGGGCCTGTCATTCGCTTAAACCTGCCGCATAAACCACGCCGCAATGGATCCATTCGCAAAAGAAACCCTTCCGGTCTCCCTCGAAGAGGAAATGCGCCGCTCCTATCTTGATTACGCCATGAGCGTGATCGTGGGTCGGGCGCTTCCTGATGTGCGGGACGGCCTGAAACCGGTGCACCGGCGCGTGCTGTTTGCGATGCACGAGCTCAACAACGACTGGAACCGGGCCTACAAGAAGTCGGCCCGTATCGTCGGCGATGTGATCGGTAAGTATCACCCGCACGGCGATACCGCAGTCTACGACACCATCGTCCGCATGGCGCAGAATTTCTCGCTGCGCTACATGCTGGTCGACGGCCAGGGCAATTTCGGTTCGGTCGACGGCGATAACGCCGCGGCCATGCGTTATACCGAAATCCGCCTGGCGAAAATCGCCCACGAGATGCTGTTCGACATCGACAAGGAAACCGTCGATTTCGACAGCAACTACGACGGCTCTGAAAAAGAGCCTTCAATTCTGCCGGCGCGTATTCCCAATCTGCTAATCAACGGTTCGTCCGGTATTGCGGTGGGCATGGCCACCAATATCCCGCCGCATAACCTGAATGAAATCGTTGACGGCTGCCTGCACCTGTTGCGCAACCCGCAGGCCACGGTGGATGAACTGATTGAATTGATTCCCGCGCCGGATTTTCCGACCGCCGGGATTATCTATGGTATCCAGGGCGTTCGCGAAGGCTACCGCACCGGCCGCGGCCGCGTGGTGATGCGGGCCAAGACGCACTTCGAGGACATCGACCGCGGCCAGCGCCAGGCCATCATCGTCGACGAGCTGCCCTACCAGGTCAACAAGCGCACCCTGCTTGAGCGCATTGCCGAACTGGTCACTGAAAAGAAGGTCGAGGGCATCTCCGACATCCGCGACGAGTCGGACAAGTCCGGCATGCGCGTGGTGATCGAACTCAAGCGCAACGAGGTGCCTGAGGTTGTCCTCAACAACCTGTATAAGAACACCCAGCTGCAGGACACCTTCGGCATGAACATGGTGGCGCTGGTCGATCGTCAGCCGCGCCTGCTGAACCTGCGCCAGATGCTGGAGTACTTCCTGGCGCACCGGCGCGAAGTCGTCACCCGCCGCACGGTGTTCGAGCTGCGCAAGGCGCGCGAGCGCGGCCATGTGCTGGAAGGCCTGGCCGTGGCGCTGGCGAACATCGACGAATTCATCGCCATCATCAAAGCCGCACCGACTCCGCCGATCGCCAAGCAGGAACTGATGGCGAAGGCATGGGATTCGGCCCTGGTCCGCGACATGCTTGCACGCGCCGAAGGCGAGACGCCGGGCGGGCGCGCCTCCTATCGTCCGGACGGGCTGCCGCCCGTGTTCGGCATGCAGGCGGATGGCCTGTACCGGCTGTCCGATGGCCAGGCGCAGGAAATCCTGCAAATGCGCCTGCAACGCCTCACCGGGCTGGAACAGGACAAGATCGTCCAGGAATATCGCGACATCATGGCGGTAATTGCCGACCTGCTGGATATCCTGGCGCGGCCGGAGCGTATTACTACCATCATCGTCGACGAACTCACCGCGATCCGCGCCGAATTTGGCGATGAACGCCGTTCGCAGATCGAGCTGAACGCGACCGAGCTGGATACCGAAGACCTGATCACCCCGCAGGATATGGTGGTCACGCTGTCGCACAGCGGCTATATGAAGAGCCAGCCGATCTCCGAGTACCGCGCGCAAAAGCGTGGCGGGCGCGGCAAGCAGGCGGCAGCGACCAAGGAAGACGACTGGATCGACACGCTGTTCGTGGCCAATACCCACGACTACATCCTGTGCTTCTCCAACCGCGGCCGGCTCTACTGGCTGAAGGTGTACGAGGTGCCGCAGGGTTCGCGCAACTCGCGCGGGCGCCCGATCGTCAACATGTTCCCGCTGTCCGAAGGCGAGAAGATCAATGTGATCCTGCCGGTCAAGCAGTTTGACGCCGAGCACTTCATCTTCATGGCCACAGCCCGCGGCACGGTCAAGAAGACCGCGCTGACCGAGTTCTCCAATCCGCGCAAGGCCGGCATCATCGCGGTCGACCTGGACGAGGGCGACTACCTGATCGGCGCGGCCGTGACCGATGGCCAGCACGATGTGATGCTGTTCTCCGACGCCGGCAAGGCGGTGCGCTTCGACGAGAACGACGTGCGTCCGATGGGCCGCCAGGCGCGCGGCGTGCGCGGCATGAACCTTGAAGACGGCCAGACCGTGATCGCCATGCTGGTGGCGCCGGCCGAGACCGCCGAAGAGGCTGAGGCGGGCGTGCGCGGCAGCGTGCTGACCGCGACCGAGAACGGCTATGGCAAGCGTACCCCCATTGCTGAGTACACTCGACACGGCCGCGGCACCAAGGGCATGATTGCGATCCAGACGAGCGAGCGCAATGGCCGTGTGGTGGCGGCAGCACTGGTTTCGCCCGAGGACGAGATCATGCTGATCACCACCGGTGGCGTGCTGATCCGTACCCGCGTGGCCGAAATCCGCGAAATGGGCCGCGCCACGCAGGGTGTCACGCTGATCAACGTTGACGAAGGCACCAAGTTGTCCGGGCTGCAGCGCATCGTCGAAAGCGATGCCGACAACGGCGCAGGTGGCGAAGAGGCTGAAGACGCCGACGGCGCAGAAGGTGCTGCCGGGGCCGACGCGGACGCTAATCCGTAAGATAAATCGTAAATTGTTGCAACAATAGGACGCCAGCCGGAACTCGCCTCGCGGCTGTCCGGACTAAAACGGACGTATTTACCAGGGAGTCACAATGCTCAAAACCTATCGACGTATCGCTGTTCTGGCTGCTTTCGTTCCGACCTTCATGATGGCGCAGCATGCACACGCGCAGGATGCGGAAAAGACAGCAGCCATCAAGGAACTGCTTTCCGTCATGCAGGCGGACCAGGCCGTCAAGGGCCAGGCCGAAAACTGGCAGCAAGGCGCCAAGCAGGAAGCTCCGCTGGTGCTGGAACAAGTGCTGGTCGAGAACAAGACCCTGAACGACAAGCAGAAGCAGGCCGCTGTCGAAAAGCTGAAGAAGAACGGCGCGGTCCAGCGCATGGTTGACGGCGCCGGTTCGGCGTTCAGCACCGATGGCTTCCGCAAGGACGCGATCCAGGCGCACTACGATGCCTTTGGTAAGTACTACTCGACGGCGGAACTCAAGGACCTGACCACCTTCCTGAAGTCGCCGACCGGCCAGAAGTTCATGGCCAACCAGGGCAAAGCGACCCAGGAGATCTGGGGCTCGATGATGCAGAAGTACGGCCCGCAGGTCGGCAAGTCGATGCGCGACGCCGCCGAGAAGGAAATCACCGCCGCTTCGAAGTGATGCTGGCGTGATCCGCGACTGACTCAGACCGCCGCCCACCTGCAGCCTTGCAGGCCGGTGCGGCACCGGGGCCGGGCCCCGGGTGCCCAACGGGGCGCGGGTTTTGAGGGATAATGGCTGCTTGGGTAACACCGGCAGCCATTTTTCCATTCTCCGTCTCATGAACGATCCCCAGAATCCCGCTCTTGCCGGCATGATGCAGCGTGCATTGGCCGAACGCGTCTACAACTTCTCGCCCGGCCCGGCTGTGCTGCCTGCCGAAGTGCTGCAACAGGCTGCGGAGGAGATGCTGTCCTGGCGCGGGACCGGGGTCTCGGTGATGGAGATGAGCCACCGCAGCCGCGAGTTCGAGGGCATTCAGGCCGAAGCGATCGCGGACCTGCGCGAACTGCTGCATATTCCCTCCAACTTCCATGTGCTGTTCCTGCAGGGCGGCGCCATTGGCGAGAACGGCATCGTGCCGCTGAACCTGATGCGCCTGCGCAGCGCCGACGCGCCCAAGGCTGACTTCGTCGTCACCGGCACCTGGTCGGTCAAGACCGAGCAGGAAGCCCGCCGCTATGGCGCGGTCAATATCGCGGCCACCAGCGAGGCGCAGAAATTCCACCGCATCCCCGACGTCGCGGACTGGAAGCTGTCGGACGATGCCGGCTACGTGCACCTGTGCACCAACGAGACCATCGTCGGCGTGGAGTTCCAGAACATTCCCGATATCGGCCAGGTCAAGGGCGACCGCATCGTGGTGGCGGACGCTTCCAGCCATATCCTGTCGCGCCCGATCGACTGGTCGCGCGTGCAGGTGGTCTACGGCGGCGCGCAGAAGAATATCGGCCCGGCCGGCGTCACCATCGTGATCGTGCGCGATGACCTGATCGGCCATGCCCACCCGCTGTGCCCGTCGGCATTCAACTGGCGCCTGGTGGCCGAGCACAACTCGATGTACAACACGCCGCCGACCTATGCGATCTATATCGCCGGCCTGGTCTTCAAATGGCTCAAGCGCCAGGGCGGCGTGCCCGCGATCGAGCAGCGCAATATCGCCAAGGCGTCGGCGCTGTACAACTACCTGGACCAGAGCGATTTCTATCGCAACGAGATCCATCCGAGCTGCCGCTCGCGCATGAACGTGCCGTTCTTCCTGGGCGACGAATCGCGCAATGAGGCCTTCCTGCAGCAGGCGCGGGCCAACGGCCTGGTGCAGCTCAAGGGACACAAGACTGTGGGCGGCATGCGCGCCAGCATCTATAACGCGATGTCGCTGGAAGGCGTGATGGCGCTGGTCGATTTCATGCGCGAGTTCGAGCGTACGTCCGCCTGACGCGCATTCCTGCTGGCTGCCCGCGCACGTCAGGCACAGTGCGCCGGCAGGCAGCGGTCAGTTTTTCTCCGGCCGCCGCGCCCCGGCGGCCCACCGGATTCATACAAAATGACAAGCCAAGACCGCACCCCCGCGCGCGAGGAGACGCCGCCGAATGAGCAGCAGAACGACAGCCACCTGAGCGAAGCCGAGCGCAAGCTGTCGGTCGAGCTGAGCCCGCTGCGCGAGCAGATCGACACCGTTGACCGCGAACTGCTGGCGATGCTGAACCGCCGCGCCAAACTGGCGCTCGAGGTCGGCGAGGTAAAGAAGAAGTACGGCGCGCCGGTGTTCCGCCCGGAGCGTGAGCTGCAGGTGATCCGCAAGGTGCAGGGCGCCAACCCCGGCCCGCTGCTGGGAGAAAGCGTGGCGGCGATCTGGCGCGAGGTGATGTCCGCCTGCCGCGGGCTGGAAAAGCCGCTGGAAGTGGCTTTCCTCGGCCCGGCCGGCACGTTCTCCGAGCAGGCGCTGTATGCGCACTTCGGCCATGAGGTGTCGGGCGTGCCTTGCCCGAGCATCGACGAGGTGTTCCGTGCCGTCGAGGCCGGCACGGTCGAGTACGGCGTGGTGCCGGTCGAGAATTCCACCGAGGGCGCGGTGTCGCGCACGCTCGACCTGTTCCTGCAGACTTCGCTGAAGATCAGCGGCGAGATTGCGCTCAAGGTGCATCACAACCTGATGGCATCCACGCCCGACATGCAGGGCGTAACAGTGGTGCGCGCGCATGCGCAGGCACTGGCGCAGTGCCAGCACTGGCTGACCGCCAACTACCCGCACCTGGAGCGTCAGGCGGTATCGAGCAATGCCGAGGCCGCGCGCATGGCCAGCGAAGACCCGACCGTGGCTGCGATTGCCGGCGAGTCCGCCGCCAACCGCTATCACCTGCATATCGTGCGCACGCATATCCAGGACGATCCGCACAACCGCACGCGCTTTGCCGTGATCGGCCGCTATGAGACCGAGCCGTCGGGCAGCGACCAGACCTCGATGATCCTGTCGGTGCCCAACAAGGCTGGCGCGGTGTACCAGTTGCTGGCGCCGCTGGCGGAGAACGGCGTGTCGATGTGCCGCTTCGAGTCGCGCCCGGCGCGCAGCGGCGCGTGGGAGTACTACTTCTACGTCGACGTGGAAGGGCACCAGCATGAGCCGGCAGTGGCGCGCGCCATCGAAGAGCTGCGCCGCAATGCGGCCTACCTGAAGGTGCTGGGCTCGTATCCGTCGAGCAAGTAAGGCAGCCAGGCAAGAACAAGGAGACGAGATGGCAGAGCAGGGTAAGCAAGGCGGCACGGTGTTCGGACCCGGCTATGTGCGGGCGATTTCGCCTTACGTGGCCGGGAAGCCGATTTCGGAAGTCGCGCGCGAGTTCGGCCTGGACGAGGCCGGCATCGTCAAGCTCGCCTCCAATGAGAATCCGCTCGGCATGCCCGAGTCGGCCCGACGCGCGGTGGCCGATGCGGTGGCTGAACTCGGCCGCTACCCGGATTCCAACGGCTTTGCGCTGAAGGGCGCGCTGTCGGCGCGCCTCGGCGTGCCCGCCGACTGGCTGACGCTGGGCAACGGCAGCAACGACATCCTGGAGCTGGCCGCGCATGCGCTGGTGGAGCCGGGCCAGTCGATCGTCTATGCCGAGTACTCGTTCGCGGTCTACGCGCTGGCCACGCAGGAGATCGGCGCACGCGCCATCGAAGTGCCCGCGCGCGACTACGGCCATGACCTCGAGGCGATGGCCGCGGCGATCGCGCCGGATACGCGCCTGGTCTTTATCGCCAACCCGAACAACCCGACCGGCACGTTCGTGCCGGCCGCGCAGATCGAAGCCTTCCTGCAGCGGGTGCCGGCCAGCGTGGTGGTGGTGCTGGACGAGGCGTACAACGAATACCTGGATGCGGACCAGCAATACGATTCGCTTGCCTGGGTGCGCCGCTACCCGAACCTCATGGTGTCGCGCACGTTCTCCAAGGCCTATGGCCTGGCGGGCCTGCGCATCGGCTACGCGGTGGCGCAGCCGGAGCTGTCGGACCTGCTGAACCGCATCCGCCAGCCGTTCAACGTCAACAGCGTGGCGCAGGCCGCGGCCATCGCCGCGCTGGGCGATGCCGACTTCCTGCGCCGCAGCGCCGAGCTGAACCGTGCCGGCAAGCGCCAGCTGACTGATGCCTTCAACCGGCTCGGGCTGGAATATGTGCCGTCGTCCGGCAACTTCGTGATGGTGCGCGTGGGCGATGACGACGGCGCCGGCGCGCGCGTCAACCTGGCGTTGCTGAAGCAGGGTGTGATCGTGCGGCCGGTGGGCAACTACAACCTGCCGCGCTGGCTGCGCGTGACCATTGGCCTGGCCGAGGAGAACGCGGCCTTCATCGCGGCGCTGGAGCGGGCGCTGGCGTGAGCGCGGCTACAATCGCGGCGTTTTGCAGCGTGTAGCGGCGGGCTGCTTGCCTGCCGCTTTGCCAATCATCGATTTACCTCGGCCTGGTCCGAGCCACTGCCCCTAGCGGCCTGAGATTGTGAGTGCATTGCATTTTTCCCGTGTTGTCATTGTCGGTGTCGGCCTGATCGGCGGCTCGCTCGCGTTGGCGCTCAAGCGCGCCGGCGTGGTGGGCACGGTGGTCGGGGTGGGGCGCTCGCCGGCCTCGCTGCAGAAGGCGCTGGATCTTGGGGTGATCGACGAGGCCGCGACGCTGGCGGATGCCGCGCGCGGCGCCAGCGTGATCGTGCTGTGCGCGCCGGTGGCGCAGAACTTTGCGCTGCTGCACGCGCTGGAGCCGCATCTGCAGCCAGGCACCATCGTCACCGATGCCGGCAGCACCAAGTCGGACGTGATCATGGCGGCCAAGACGGCGCTGGGCGACAAGGTCGCGCAGTTCGTGCCGGCACACCCGATCGCCGGACGCGAGCTCAACGGCGTGGAGGCGGCGCTGCCGGACCTGTACGTTGGCAAGAAGGCCGTGCTGTGCCCGCTGCAGGAAAATTCGCGCGCAGATGTCGCCGCGGTGCGCGCCATGTGGGAAAGCGCCGGCGCAGAATGCCACGTGATGTCGGCGGTGCAGCACGACGCGGTGTTCGCCGCGGTCAGCCACCTGCCGCACGTGCTGTCGTACGCGCTGGTGGCGCAGGTCGCCAATGCGGAAGATGCGGCGCTGAAGCTGGGCTTCGCCGGCGGCGGCTTCCGCGATTTCACGCGCATCGCGGCCTCGTCGCCGGAGATGTGGCGCGATATCTGCGTGGCCAACCGCGACGCGCTGCTGCGTGAGCTGAATACCTACCAGTCGGTGCTGGCGCACCTGAAGGCGCAGATCGAGAAGGGCGACGGCGACGCGCTCGAACGCATCTTCGCGCGCGCCAGCAAGACCCGGCTGGCCTGGGGCGCAGAGCGTGCCGCGGGCAACCATACCGAACCCTGAACCAATCGCCTGACCGCGGCGCCCCGGCGCCCACGAGAACCATGGAACACCTGACGCTAGGCCCCCTGACCCGCGCCAACGGCACCGTCCGGCTGCCGGGCTCGAAGAGCATCTCCAACCGCGTGCTGCTGCTGGCCGCACTGGCCACGGGCGAAACCCGCGTGCGCGACCTGCTCGATTCCGACGACACCCGTGTGATGCTGCAAGCGTTGCGCACACTCGGCGTGGCGTGGCGGCAGGAAGGCGACGACTACATCGTCACCGGCGCCGGCGGCAATTTCCCGAACAAGTCGGCCGAGCTCTTCATGGGCAATGCTGGCACCGCGATCCGCCCGCTGACTGCCGCGCTCGCGCTGCAGGGCGGAAGCTACAAGCTGTCGGGCGTGCCGCGCATGCACGAGCGGCCGATCGGCGACCTGGTCGACGGCCTGCGCCAAGTGGGCGCCGTGATCGACTACCTGGGCAATGAAGGCTTTCCGCCGCTGCATATCCAGCCGGCCGGCATTCGCATCGATGCGCCGATCCGCGTGCGCGGCGATGTGTCGAGCCAGTTCCTGACCGCGCTGCTGATGAGCCTGCCGATGGCGCAATCCGACAGCGGCCGCATCGAGATCGAGGTGGTGGGCGAGCTGATCTCCAAGCCGTATATAGAGATCACGCTGAATCTGCTGGCGCGCTTCGGCATCCAGGTCGAGCGCCAGGGCTGGGAACGCTTCGTGCTGCCGGCAGGCGCGGCTTACCGCTCGCCGGGCGAGATCTTCGTCGAGGGCGATGCGTCGTCCGCTTCCTATTTCCTGGCGGCCGGCGCAATCGGCGGCGGCCCGGTCCGGGTGGAAGGCGTGGGCATGGCCAGCATCCAGGGCGATGTGCGCTTCGCCGAGGCGCTCAACCGCATGGGCGCCAATGTGATGGCCGGCGACAACTGGATCGAAGTGCGCGGCACGGAACGCGACGACGGGTGCCTGCACGGCATCGAACTGGACTGCAACCATATCCCCGATGCGGCGATGACGCTGGCGGTGGCGGCGCTGTTTGCCGAAGGCACGACCACGCTGACCAATATCGCCAGCTGGCGCGTCAAGGAGACGGACCGTATCGCGGCGATGGCGACGGAACTGCGCAAGCTCGGCGCAGTCGTGGAAGAAGGGGCGGACTACCTGCGTGTGACGCCGCCGCAGCCCTGGCAGACTCCGGCCGAAGGCATTGGCACCTATGATGACCATCGCATGGCGATGTGCTTCTCGCTGGCGGCCTTCGGGCCGCTGCCGGTGCGGATCAATGATCCGGGCTGTGTGGCGAAGACGTTCCCGGATTACTTCAGCGTGTTTGCGGGCGTGACCGGCTAAGCGCTGGCCAGGTTGGCGTGGTCGCGGGCAGCCCCGGCCTGGCGGCGCTCGCGCTTCTCCCAGTAGCGGTCGAAGAAGTAGTGGGCCACGGTATTGACGGCCGGTTCGATGAAGGTGATGGCGCCGCTGATGGCGAGGCTGCCGGTCAGCGCATACGTCACGCTGAACGCGATGCCAAGGTGCATGATGCCGAACGTCAGGGTTTTTGCCATGGTAGATTGCCTCGCGACTGGACGGAAAGGGCACCGTGCCGCGGCTGCGGCGAAGTGCCATGAATCAAATGATAATGATTCTCAATTGAATTCACAATCAATCGTTTCTCTTGGTTTTATAAATAATGACTATCGTCAACGTCATCGCCATTGACGGGCCGACTGCCTCGGGCAAGGGCACTGTCGCGCACAAGGTTGCGGATGCCGTGGGCTTTCACCTGCTCGACAGCGGTGCCCTGTACCGGCTCGTGGCGCTGGCCAGCGACCGCGCCGGGATTGACCTGGCGGACGTGGACGCCCTTGCAAAGATCGCTTCCCGCCTCGATGTGAAGTTCGGCCCTGACCGCGTCTGGCTGCAAGGCGAGGAAGTCAGCCTGGCAATCCGCGCCGAGGCGATCGGCAACCGGGCCTCGGCCATTGCCGTGCACCAGCCGGTGCGCGACGCGCTGACCCAGCTGCAGCGCAGCTTCCGCAAGCTGCCGGGGCTGGTGGCCGACGGCCGCGACATGGGCACCGTGATCTTCCCGGATGCGCCGCTCAAGGTGTTCCTGACCGCAAGTGTTGAGGCGCGCGCTCGCAGGCGCTATAAACAATTGATTGATAAGGGAATTTCTGCTAATATTGAAGACCTTTTGCGTGACCTTGAAGCGCGCGATGTACGGGATCGCACCCGCACCGCCGCGCCGCTTCGTCCCGCCGAGGATGCAAAGCTGCTGGATACCTCCGATATGACGGTGGACCAGGCAGTGGCGCAGGTGCTGGAGTGGTTTGCCGCTGTGCGGCCCGGTGCATGAGATGCATGCGGGCGCATCAGTAGAAGCGGCGTACCCCGACGGCACCAGATGGCGCCAGCCCGGGCAAGACTTGTGGCTGGCTTGTGTCAAACCTGACCCCGCTGCCCTGGCAGACTGAGCGCGATAGTCGCGCCGGCCAGCGTATTGCGGATTTCACCTTACGTTTATGTCCGACCTGCAAACTAACGAATCCTTTGCCGCACTGTTCGAGGAATCCGTCGCCCGCTCCAATATGAAGGCTGGCGAAGTGATCTCCGCTGAAGTCGTGCGCATCGACCACAATTTCGTGGTCGTCAATGCCGGCCTCAAGTCCGAGGCATTCGTGCCGGTGGAGGAGTTCCTGAACGACCAGGGCGAACTCGAAGTGCAGGCCGGCGACTACGTCTCCGTGGCCATCGATGCGCTCGAGAACGGCTATGGCGACACCATCCTCTCCCGCGACAAGGCCAAGCGCCTGGCATCGTGGCTGAACCTCGAGAAGGCGCTGGAAGACGGCGAAATCATCTCGGGTACCGTGACCGGCAAGGTCAAGGGCGGCCTGACGGTGATGGTCAACGGCATCCGTGCGTTCCTGCCGGGTTCGCTGGTTGACGTGCGCCCGATCAAGGACACCACCCCGTACGAAGGCAAGACCCTGGAATTCAAGGTCATCAAGCTGGATCGCAAACGCAACAACGTGGTGCTGTCGCGCCGCGCCGTGGTCGAAGCGACCCTGGGCGAAGAGCGCCAGAAGCTGATGGAAACCCTGAAGGAAGGCGCCATCGTCAACGGTATCGTCAAGAACATCACCGACTACGGCGCGTTCGTGGACCTGGGTGGCATTGACGGCCTGCTGCACATCACCGACCTGGCCTGGCGCCGTGTCCGCCACCCGAGCGAAGTGCTGTCGGTTGGCCAGGAAATCACCGCCAAGATCCTCAAGTTCGACCAGGAAAAGAACCGCGTCTCGCTGGGCGTGAAGCAGCTGGGCGAAGATCCGTGGGTCGGCATCTCGCGCCGCTACCCGCAAGGCACCCGCCTGTTCGGCAAGGTGACCAACCTGACCGACTACGGCGCGTTCG
This sequence comes from Cupriavidus sp. GW823-FHT06D04, assembly GCF_058795055.1. Taxonomy (NCBI): domain Bacteria; kingdom Pseudomonadati; phylum Pseudomonadota; class Betaproteobacteria; order Burkholderiales; family Burkholderiaceae; genus Cupriavidus; species Cupriavidus sp. GW823-FHT06D04. The sequence goes on from NZ_JBXAHL010000025.1 coordinate 48,436, forward strand.
TCGAGATCGAAGCCGGCATCGAAGGCCTGGTGCACGTGTCGGAAATGGACTGGACCAACAAGAACGTTGCGCCGTCCAAGGTTGTCCAGCTGGGCGACGAAGTCGAAGTCATGGTGCTGGATATCGACGAAGACAAGCGTCGTATCAGCCTGGGCATGAAGCAGTGCAAGGCCAATCCGTGGGACGATTTCTCGCGTAACCACAAGAAGGGCGACAAGCTGGCCGGCCAGATCAAGTCGATCACCGACTTCGGCGTGTTCATCGGCCTGCCGGGCGGCATCGACGGCTTGGTGCACCTGTCCGACCTGTCGTGGCAAGAGACTGGCGAAGAAGCCGTGCGCAAGTACAAGAAGGGCGACGAAGTCGAAGCCGTGGTCCTGGGCATCGACGTCGACAAGGAACGCATCTCGCTGGGCATCAAGCAGCTGTCGGGCGATCCGTTCAACAACTTCATCTCGGCCAACGACAAGGGTTCGCTGGTTCAGGGCACCATCAAGGCCGTTGACGCCAAGGGCGCCGTGGTCCAGCTGGCTGACGATGTGGAAGGCTACCTGCGTGCATCGGAAATCTCCGCTGACCGCGTGGAAGACGCCCGCAACGTGCTGAAGGAAGGCGAGCAGATCACCGCCCTGGTGGTGAACGTCGACCGCAAGTCGCGCAATATCAACCTGTCGATCAAGGCCAAGGACAGCGCAGAGCAGCAAGAAGCGATGCAAAAGTTCCAGGCTGACACCGGCACGGCTGGCACGACCAACCTCGGCGCCCTGCTGAAGGCCAAGCTCGGCCAGGACAACCAGTAATCGCAGGCCCCCGCGCTTGCGCGTATGCCCATGACCAAGTCGGAGCTCGTCGAAAAACTGGCTGCCCGCTTCCCCCAGCTGTTGCTGCGGGACGCGGACATCTCGGTCAAAACGATACTCGACGCGATGTCCGAGGCGCTGGCCGACGGCCATCGCATCGAGATCCGCGGATTCGGCAGTTTTGGTCTGAACAAGCGTCCGCCTCGCGTGGGGCGCAATCCCAAGTCCGGCGAGCGTGTGCTGGTGCCCGAGAAACGGGTGCCGCACTTTAAGGCGGGCAAGGAATTGCGCGAACGGGTTGACCGTAGCCAGCCGGTGCCTGCGGGCGTCAATGGCAACGGCCATTCCGGCGGCGCGGTGCAAGCCGCGCCGGGCAAGGCTGGCCAGGGTGCCGCTCCCGTCACACCGGCGGGATTGCATGAGAGCGGGCTGAATTTTGTCCGCTCCTGATTGCCCGGGCTTTGCCTGCTGCTGTGTTGTTGGTAAGAAAGCGCCCCGTTGGGGCGCTTTTTTTCGTTTGATGCTTCTGAGATGACGCCATGCCAGGTGCTGCATCGTGCGCAAGTCGATGCCAGGGGTCGATCGCCGCAGCGGGTTCGCACCCCGTTACCGCCACGTTACCGAATCCGGGAAGTGATTCCGTTACAATGCCGGGGTCCTTGCCGGGCCTTGCGCCAGTACGCCTCGCCTGTCGCTTGCCCCGTCCCAATGTCACGCTGACTCGCTGCCTACCTGCATGAAACTGTTCGCCTGGATCGTCCGTATCGTCGTATTCGTGCTGCTGTTCGTGCTGGCGCTGCGCAATACCGCCGAAGCCTCGCTGCAGCTGTTCTTCAATGCCGTCTGGCATGCGCCGCTGATCCTGATCCTGTTCGCCGCCTTCGTGCTGGGCGCGGTGGCGGCACTGGCATCGGTCGCGCCCGGGCTGATGCGCCAGCGCATGGAGGTGGCGAAACTGCGCCGCGTGGCCGCGGAGGCGCAGGCACCGGCGTCCGCCGCAGCAGCGTCGTCGGCGGCCGCATCCGCGCCGCGTGACGGCAAGCCTGTTCCCTATAACGTAGTCGGCCCGAAAGTCTGATCCATGATGTTTGAAACCTGGTGGCTGCTGGCGCTGCCACTTGTCTTTGGCCTTGGCTGGATGGCGGCGCGCTTCGACGTGCGCCAGCTCATCAGCGAACAGGGCGCCTTGCCGCGCTCGTACTTCAAGGGCCTCAATTTCCTGCTCAACGAGCAACCCGACCAGGCCATCGATGCCTTTATCGAGGTGGCCCGGCTGGACCCGGAAACCACCGAGCTGCACTTTGCGCTGGGCGCGCTGTTCCGCCGCCGCGGCGAAACCGAGCGCGCCATCCGCGTGCATCAGAACCTGGCGACCCGCCCCGACCTGCCCGAGCCCGAGCGCGAGCATGCCTTGTTTGAACTGGGCGAGGACTTCCTGCGCGCCGGCCTGCTGGACCGTGCCGAGGAATCGCTGCGCCGGCTGATGTCGGGCCCGTACGCGGCGTCGGCCAAGCGCGTGCTGCTTGAGCTCTATGAAGTGGAAAAGGAGTGGCAGAAGGCGATCGAGGCCGCGCGCGAGCTGCAGACGCTGGAGCAGACGAGCTACAGCCTGCAGATTGCCCAGTTCTGCTGCGAGCTGGCGCAGGACGCGCTGCAGCGCAAGCGCCCCGAAGATGCGGTGAAGTGGCTGAACCAGGCCGTTGCCGAGAATCCTGCCAACGTGCGCGCCCCGATCCTGCTGGGCGACGTGGCCGCGGCCGCGGGCGACGCCCGCGCGGCGCTTGGCCACTGGCTTGGCATCGAACGGCAGGATGCATCTTTCCTGCCGCTGGTGGCGGACCGCGTGGTCAAGGCCTACGCCAGCCTGCAGGAGGAGGGCGCCGCGCTGGAATGGCTGCGCGGCCTGCTCAAGGGCAAGCTGGCGCCTGAGGTGCTCGATACCGCCTACCAGGCAGAACTGGACGTGAACGGCCCGGAAGCCGCCGCGCGCCTGATGCGCGAGCAGCTGCGCCGCCAGCCCACGCTGCTGGCGCTGACCAAGTATTTCGAGGCGCAGGCGGCGGTGGTCGCGGCCGGCGCCCCGTCCGCGCAGCCGGCGGGTGCCGATGCCCCGGCAGAGGGCGCCGACGGCAACAACGAGCAAGCGCAGGAAACCACGGCCATCCGTGACCTGCTGCAGCTGCGCACGCGCAACCTCGCGCGCTACACCTGCCGCGAGTGCGGCTTCCGCGCCCGGCTTTTCTATTGGCAATGCCCGGGATGCAACCGTTGGGAAACCTATGCCCCGCGGCGCTCCGAGACGCTCGGCTGATCCCGGGCGGTCCTGTGCAACAGAATTGAATTAACGCTATGAAAGTCACCATCATCGGCAGCGGCTATGTCGGCCTTGTCACCGGCGCCTGCCTGGCGGAACTTGGCAATGACGTGTTCTGCCTGGACCTGGACGAGCAGAAGATCGCGCTGCTTAACGCAGGCGGCGTGCCAATCTACGAGCCGGGCCTGCTGGAGCTGATCCAGCGCAACCGTGCCGCCGGGCGGCTGACCTTTTCCACCGACGTGGCGGCCAGTGTCGAGCACGCCGACGTGCAGTTCATCGCCGTGGGCACGCCCCCGGACGAAGACGGCTCTGCCGACCTGAAGTACGTGTTGGCGGCGGCGCGCAATATCGGCCGCCATATGACCGGATTCAAGGTCGTGGTCGACAAGTCCACCGTACCGGTCGGCACCGGCGACCGCGTGGCCGCCGCGATCCGCGAGGAGCTGGTCGCGCGCAGCCTGGAAGACCTGCAGTTCTCAGTGGTGTCGAACCCCGAGTTCCTGAAAGAGGGCGCCGCGGTCGAGGACTTCATGCGCCCGGACCGCATCGTGCTGGGCTGCAACGCCGACGTCGCCGGCCGCCACGCGCAGGCCACCATGCGCCAGCTTTACGCGCCGTTCAACCGGCACCACGAGCGCACCTTCTACATGGACGTGCGCTCGGCCGAGTTCACCAAGTACGCGGCCAATTCGATGCTGGCCACGCGCATCTCGTTCATGAACGAGCTGGCCAACCTGGCCGACGAGGTTGGCGCCGATATCGAACTGGTGCGCATGGGCATCGGTTCGGACCCGCGCATCGGCTACAGCTTCCTGTATGCCGGTGCTGGCTATGGCGGTTCATGCTTTCCCAAGGACGTGCAGGCGCTAATGCGCACTGCCGCCGACCATGGCAAGCCAATGCGCGTGCTGGAGGCGGTGGAATCGGTCAACGGCGCGCAGAAGCGCGTGCTGGGCGACAAGGTCGTGCGCCGCTTCGGCGATGACCTGACCGGCCGCACCTTTGCCGTGTGGGGCCTGGCCTTCAAGCCCAACACCGACGACATGCGCGAGGCGCCGTCGCGGGTGCTGGCGCGCGAACTGGTGTCGCGCGGCGCGTCGCTGCGCATGCACGACCCGGTGTCGATGGCCGAAGCCCGGCGCGTGCTGGATGCCGACCTGGCCGACCTGCCGGGCGGCGCCGCGCGCGTGAGTTTCCATGAGAACCAGATGGATGCGCTGGACGGCGCCGACGCGCTGGTGATCGTGACCGAATGGAAGGTGTTCCGCAGCCCCGACTTCGGCCAGATCAAGCGGCGCCTGAAGACCCCGGTGATCTTCGACGGGCGCAACCTGTATGAGCCCGAGGCCATGGTCGAGAACGGCGTGGAGTACCACGCCATCGGACGCCCGACCCGGCCGGCCGTGAACGAATGAGGCGCCGGCGGGTCAACGGACTCATCAACCGATAAGCTAGCGCGACGGCTGCGGCCGTCGCGATATTGCCAAGGATCTTCATGAACAAGACCGTCATTCCGCAGGAGCAGATCCGGCAGTCCCATATCCTGGTGGTCGGCGACATGATGCTGGACCGCTACTGGTTCGGCGATGTGGAACGGATCTCGCCGGAAGCGCCGGTGCCGGTGGTGCAGGTCAAGCGCAGCGACGAGCGCCTGGGCGGCGCCGCCAACGTGGCCCGCAATGCCGCGGCATTGGGCGCACGCGTGGGCATGCTGGGCGTGGTCGGCGACGACGAGCCGGCCCGAACGCTCGAAACGTTGCTGGGCGAGAGCCACGTGCAGCCCTATCTGCACCGCGATCCCAAGCTCAACACCACCATCAAGCTGCGCGTGGTGGCGCACCAGCAGCAGTTGCTGCGCGTGGATTTCGAGAGCGCGCCGGCGCATGAAGTGCTGGCCGCGGTACAGGACCGCTTCCTGGCCCTGATCAACGACTACCAGGTGCTGGTGCTTTCCGATTACGGCAAAGGCGGCCTGACCCACGTCACGCGCATGATCGACGCCAGCCGCGCAGCCGGGCGCAAGGTGCTGATCGACCCCAAGGGAGACGACTACTCGCGCTACCGCGGCGCCACCCTGATCACCCCCAACCGGGCCGAGATGCGTGCCGTGGTCGGCGCCTGGAAGACCGAGGCCGACCTGACCATCCGCGCGCAGAACCTGCGCCGCGGGCTGCAGTTGGAGGCACTGCTGCTGACGCGCTCGGAAGAGGGCATGACGCTCTACACCGAGGCCGAAGTGCTGCACGTCTCCGCCCAGGCGCGCGAGGTCTATGATGTATCGGGTGCGGGCGATACCGTGATTGCCACGCTCGCCACCATGCTGGGTGCCGGCGTGCCGCTCAAGGAAGCCGTGCAGCTTGCCAATCGTGCCGGCGCCATCGTGGTGGGCAAGCTTGGTACCGCCGTCGTCTCCTATTCTGAATTGTTCGGCGCCGCCCCGTGAGGCGTGGCGCCCCCATCCTGATCCGACCATGACCATCATCGTCACCGGCGCCGCTGGCTTTATCGGCAGCAACCTCGTCAAGGGTCTGAACGACCGCGGCGAAACCAACGTCATCGCCGTCGATAACCTGACCCGTGCCGACAAGTTCCACAACCTGGTCGACTGCGAGATCTCCGACTACCTTGACAAGCAGGACTTCCTCGCGCGCTTAGCCCGCGGCGAGTTCGGCAAGGTGCGGGCGGTATTCCATGAAGGCGCGTGCTCCGACACCATGGAGACCGACGGCCGCTACATGATGGAGAACAACTACCGTTACACGCTGTCGCTGATGGAGAGCTGCCTGGAACAAGGCACGCAGTTCCTGTACGCGTCGTCGGCGGCCACCTACGGCGCCTCGCAGGTGTTCCGCGAAGACCGCGAGTTCGAGCGCCCGCTGAACGTGTACGGCTACTCCAAGTTCCTGTTCGACCAGATCGTGCGGCGCCGGCTGCCGTCGGCGCTGTCGCAGATCGTGGGCTTCCGCTACTTCAACGTGTACGGCCCGCGTGAAACGCACAAGGGCCGCATGGCCTCGGTTGCCTTCCACAACTTCAACCAGTTCCGCGCCGACGGCACGGTGAAGCTGTTCGGCGAGTACGGCGGCTATGCCCCCGGCATGCAGAGCCGCGACTTCGTCTCGGTCGAGGACGTGGTCAAGGTCAACCTGCACTTCTTTGACCATCCGGACAAGTCCGGCATCTTCAACCTCGGCACCGGCCGCGCGCAGCCGTTCAACGACATCGCCGCCACCGTGGTCAACACCCTGCGCGAGGCCGAAGGCAAGCCGCGCCTGTCGCTGGAAGAACTGGTGCAGGAAGGCCTGCTCGAGTACGTCAAGTTCCCCGATGCGCTGCGCGGCAAGTACCAGTGCTTTACGCAGTCGGATGTGTCGAAGCTGCGCAGCGCCGGCTACAGCGAGCCCTTCCTGTCCGTCGAGGAAGGCGTGGCGCGCTACTGCCGCTGGCTGATCGAACGCGCCGGCTGATACCGGCGCGCAACCGGCTGACACGCTTTCGTGCGGCCGGTGTCAACTTTTGTTGCTGCATGGGCCGCAGCTGCGGCCCGCCCCTATCCTGACCTGACCTCGCCGCCCCGGCGGGGGGTGGTACCTCAGACCATCCACAGGAAAGGAGAGCCTTCATTTTCAAGCATTGGGTCCGGCAACTTGCCCGGCGTTTTTCCCTGGTTTCCCTCGCTGCAACCATCTGCCTGTTCGCGGGCGGTGCCGCGCATGCCGCCATCGATGTCAATACGGCGGACGAGGCGGCCCTGACCTCGGTCAAGGGCGTGGGACCAGCCACCGCCCGCAACATCATCGACGAACGCAACAAGCGTGGGCCCTACAAGGACGCCGCGGACCTGGCCGAGCGCGTCAGTGGCATCGGGCCGAAGTCCGTGGCGAAGCTGCAGGACGCTGGCCTTGCCATCGGCACGAAGGGAACCGCAGCAGCGGCGCCGCCTGCGGCCGCCACCCCGGCCAAGACAGCCAAGGCAGCGCCCGCTGGCGCCGCCAAGCCAGCGCGCTGACAGGGTCACGGTCCGGCGTCCGGCCGCGCAGCGGCCGGACGCTCTCCTTGCTGGTATGGGTTGTGCTAGACCCTTGCCGCTTCGCACGCCCCGTGGCGGCGGAGTATCATGCGGACGCCGCGCCGGCAGGATCTGCCGCGCGCGGCTGCCGACAGGCACGCATCTACCAGACAACCAGGCATCAAACGCGGCGGCTGCCGACCAGGCGGCCAGCCCGGACCACAGGGAGCAGAACAATATGGCGAATGGCGAGGACGCGGGATTCCTGCCGCAATGGCGGCTCAAGACCGAAGGCGTGATCGGGCCGGATGAGCGGCTGCCCGCCGGACAGACGCTGCTGGCCGGCATCCAGCACGTGGTGGCGATGTTCGGCTCGACCGCCATTGCACCGATCCTGATGGGTTTCAACCCGAATATCGCCATCCTGTTTTCCGGCATCGGCACGCTGATCTTCTTCCTGTGCGTGCGCGGGCGGGTGCCGAGCTACCTTGGCTCCAGCTTCGCCTTCATCGCCGTGGTGATCGCTGCCACCGGCTACGCGGGCAGCGGCCCCAACCTCAATATCCCGGTGGCGCTGGGCGGCATCATCGCCGCCGGCGCGTTGTACACGGTGATCGGCCTGATCGTGCAGGCGGTGGGCTACGCCTGGGTCGAAAAGCTGATGCCGCCGGTGGTGACCGGGGCGATCGTCGCGGCGATCGGGCTGAACCTGGCCCCGGTGGCGGTCAAGGCGGTCAGCGGCGCGGCCCTCGATACCTGGGTGGGCCTGCTGACGGTGGTGGCCGTGGGGCTGGTGGCGGTGCGCGCGCCCGGCATGATCGGGCGTCTGCCGGTGCTGATCGGCGGCCTGGCCGGCTACCTCGCCTACTACCTGGGCACCAACGTGATGGGGCTGGGCAAGCCGATCGACTTCTCGAGCGTGGCAGCGGCCAGCTGGTTCGGGCTGCCGGCGTTCACCGCACCGACCTTCGAGTTCAGCGCCATGCTGCTGATCGCGCCGGTGGCGATTGTGCTGGTGGCGGAGAACCTGGGCCATATCAAGGCCATCGGCGTGATGACCGGGCGCAACCTGGACCCGTATATCGGCCGTGCCTTTATCGGCGACGGCATCGCGACCATGCTGTCGGCCAGCGGCGGCGGCACCGGCGTGACCACTTATGCCGAGAACATGGGCGTGATGGCGGTCACCAAGATCTACTCGACGCTGATCTTCGTGGTGGCGGCCGCGGTGGCTATCCTGCTGGGCTTCTCGCCCAAGTTCGGTGCGCTGATCCTGACCATCCCGGGTCCGGTGATCGGCGGGCTGACCATCGTCGTGTTCGGCCTGATCGCAGCGACAGCGGGCCGGATCTGGGTGCAGAACAAGGTGGACTTCTCCAGCTCGCGCAACCTGATCACGGTTGGCGCCACGCTGACGGTGGCCGCCGGCGACCTGACGTTGAAGCTGGGCGGCATGACGCTGGGCGGCATCGGTACTGCCACCTTCGGCTGCATCCTGCTGTACCACCTGCTGGGCGAAGGCAACCACGAAGAAGGCTGAGCCACGGCAGGATGGGCGCAGGCGGGCGGGAGGCAGCGTAAATCCCGCCTGCCGGCGAGGGATAGGTGTCTGGATTACAATGGCCGGCGAATTGGAATCCCCCGTTTGCGACCCCCTTTCGCGACCCCTCGCCCCATGGCCTACAAGACAATTGAAGACACCATCGGCAACACGCCGCTGGTCAGACTGCAGCGCATCCCCGGTGCCGCCAACGACGCGCGCGGCAATGTGATCCTCGGCAAGCTCGAAGGCAACAACCCGGCCGGTTCGGTCAAGGACCGCCCCGCGGTGTCGATGATCGCCCGGGCCGAGGCGCGCGGGCGCATCAAGCCGGGCGACACCCTGATCGAGGCGACTTCCGGCAATACCGGCATCGCGCTGGCCATGGCAGCCGCCATCCGCGGCTACAAGATGGTGCTGATCATGCCCGAGGACCTGAGCCTCGAGCGCCGCCAGAGCATGGCGGCCTACGGTGCCGAGATCATCCTGACCCCGGTCAAGGGCGGCATGGAGTACGCCCGCGACCTGGCGGATTCGATGGAGCGCGACGGCAAGGGCGTGATCCTCGACCAGTTCGCCAACCCGGACAACCCGCAGGCCCACTACGAGGGCACCGGGCCGGAGATCTGGCGCGATACCGACGGCCGCATCACCCACTTCGTTTCGGCGATGGGCACCACCGGCACCATTACCGGCGTGTCGCGCTACCTGAAGGAACAGAACCCGGAGATCCAGGTCATCGGCGCGCAGCCGGCCGACGGCTCGCGCATCCCGGGCATCCGCAAGTGGCCCGAGGCGTATCTGCCCAAGATCTACGATGCCAGCTACATCGACCGCACCGAGCCGGTGAGCCAGGGCGACGCCGAGCACATGGCGCGGCGCATGGCATCCGAAGAGGGCATCTTCTGCGGCATTTCGGCGGCCGGCGCGCTCTGTGTTGCGCTGCGCATTGCCGAGGAAGTGGAGAACGCCACCATCGTCTTCGTGGTGTGCGACCGCGGCGACCGCTACCTGTCGACCGGCGTGTTCCCGGCGTGACCTGAACCGGTCCCAACAAGAAAGGCCTCGCAAATTGCGAGGCCTTTTTGCTTTGGCGGGCAGCTGGCGTCAACCCATCGCCGCCTTGACCGCCTCGCCCAGCTGGTACACCGCCAGCGCATAGAAGAAGCTGCGGTTGTAGCGTGTCAGCACGTAGAAGTTGCGCAGGCCGAGCAGGTATTCGGTCGGCTGGTCGGGGGTTGGCAGGTCCACCACCAGCACGCCGGTCTCGCCTTCGCGCACGGGGTCGATCGGCTCGTCCACGCGCAAGCCGGCGCGGGTCAGCTGGTTGAGCGTGCGCGTGGGCCATGGCTCGCCGTCGGCCGCCGCCGTGGCGACACCCAGGCTGCCGGCGTCGCCGGCAATGCGCCACACCACCGGGCGGCCCGGCTCCCAGCCGTGCAGCTGCAGGAAGCGCGCGACACTGCCGATGGCATCGGTAGGGCTGTTGCGCAGGTCGATGCGACCGTTGTTGTCGTAGTCGATGGCGTATTCGCGCAGGCTGGTCGGCATGAACTGCGGGATGCCGATCGCGCCCGCGAAGGAGCCCAGCACCGAGTACACGTCGGTGCGGGTGTCGCGGCACCACAGCAGGTAGTCGGCCAGCTGGTTGCGGAACAGCGTGCTGCGGGCTTCGCGGTTGGGCGTGTCCGGGTAGTCGAAGGCGAGCGTGGACAGCGAGTCGAGCACGCGGAAGGTGCCCATGTCGCGGCCGTAGATGGTTTCCACGCCGATGATGCCGACGATGACCGAGGCCGGTACGCCGAACTCGGCTTCGGCACGGCGCAGCGTGTCGCGGTTGTCCTGCCAGAAGCGCACGCCCGCGTTGATGCGGATCGGCTCGATAAAGCGCGAGCGGTAGGTGCGCCAGCTTTTGCGGCCGGTGGTGGCGGGCGGCATGATCAGCCGCACCACGGTGGCCGAATAGACCGCTTGGCTAAACCACTCCTGCAGCATCCCGCGGTCAAGGCGGTGGCGGGCCACCATCTCGTCGATAAACGCGCGGGTCTGCGGATTGTCGCGGTAGCGGCCGGGTTCGATCTCTTCCTCGCGCATGCTGACGCGGCGCTTGCCCGCGGCGAGCAGGCTGGGGGAGAGGCCGCAGAGTCCGAGTGCGGCAGCGGAAAGCGCGGCGCCCAGCAGGGGGCGTCGCAGTGAGCGCTGGGTGTCGGTCATGATGTCCTTTGCAAGTCGCACCGAGTATAGCGGATGCCACTGCGGCAACTACGGGCAAGCCGTCACGGCATGGCGCGCCAGCGCCGCTGGGTGGCATGGGCTGGCGTGTGCTAACGTAGCGATTGGAGACAACATTGCGACGATAAGAGATGCCGACAGGCTATTACACGCACCCCGAGTTCCAGCGGCACGAGATGGGGCATTTCCATCCTGAGTGCCCGGAACGCCTGCAGGCGATCGAGGATCACCTGATTTCGCACGGCCTGGACGGGCTGCTGGAGCGCCGCGAAGCCCCGCCCGCCACGCGCGAGCAGCTGGAGCGCGTGCACCGTCCCGACTATGTCGATTCGCTCGAACGCGCCAGCCCGGCCAGCGGCTATCACGCGATCGATCCGGATACCTCGATGAACTCGCACACGCTTGCCGCCGCCACGCTGGCCGCGGGCGCGGCGGTGGCGGCCACCGATGCGGTGATCGCGGGCGAGTTCGAGAACGCGTTCTGCTGCGTGCGCCCGCCCGGCCACCACGCCGAGCCTGACCGCGCCATGGGCTTCTGCTTCTACAACAACGTCGCCATTGCCGCGCGCCACGCGCTGCGGGCGCACGGCCTGGAGCGCGTGGCCATCATCGATTTCGACGTGCACCACGGCAACGGCACCGAAGCGGCGTTCCGCGGCGACGAGCAGGTGATGATGTGCAGCATCTTCCAGCACCCGTTCTATCCGTACAGCGGCACCGAGCATCTCGCGCCCAATATGGTCAACATCCCGCTGCCGGCCTATACCAACGGCGTGGCCGTGCGTGAAGTGGTCGAGACCATCTGGCTGCCGCGGCTCAATGAATTCCGCCCGCAGATGCTGTTTATCTCCGCCGGCTTTGATGCGCACCGCGAGGACGACCTGGGCCAGATGGGCCTGGTGGAGCAGGACTACGCCTGGATTACCGGCCAGCTGGTGGACCTTGCGCGCGTCCATGCGCAGGGCCGCATCGTCAGCTGCCTGGAGGGGGGCTACAACCTGAGCGCGCTGGGCCGCAGCGTGCTGGCGCACCTGAAGGTGCTGCTGGAACGATAGGAGAGCATGGCCATGGCCGAGAACGATGCGCGCGTGGACGCGCCGCTGCTGACCGAAGTGCGCGACACCGCGGGCGTGGTGCGACTGACCATGAATCGGCCGCAGGCGTTCAATGCGCTGTCAGAAGGGCTGCTCGACGCGCTGACCGAGGCCCTCGGCCGGCTGGCGTCGGACCACACCGTGCGCGTGGTGGTGCTGGCCGGCGCCGGCAGGGCCTTCTGCGCCGGGCACGACCTGCGCGAGATGCGGGCCTCGCCGTCGCACGACTACTACCGGCGCCTGTTCGACCGCTGCACCCGCATGATGATGGTGATCCAGAAGATGCCGCAGCCGGTGCTTGCGCGCGTGCAGGGCATCGCCACGGCGGCGGGCTGCCAGCTGGTGGCCATGTGCGACCTTGCGGTGGCCGCCGACGATGCGCGCTTTGCGGTATCCGGCGTCAACCTGGGCCTGTTCTGCTCGACGCCCGGGGTGGCGTTGTCGCGCAACCTGCACCGCAAGCAGGCAATGGAGATGCTGCTGACCGGTGACATGATCGACGCCGAAACCGCCCGTGAGCGCGGGCTGGTGAACCGGGTGGTGCCCGCTGGGCAGCTGGACCAAGAGGTGGCGCGCCTGGCCGCCAGCATCTGCGCCAAGCCGGCCGCCGCGGTGGCCGCGGGCAAGGGCCTGTTCTACCGCCAGCTGGAAATGGGCATCGAGGCCGCCTACCAGCTCGCCGGCCAGACCATGGCTTGCAACATGATGGACGAGTCGGCGCTGGAGGGGGTGCAGGCCTTCATTGACAAGCGTTCGCCGTCCTGGCGTGGCTCATAATCGACTTTCTCGCTTCTTATATGCCGGGAACGTATAAAGACATCGGCAAAAAGTCGTTTATGGTATGAAGCGAATCGCCTAAAATACGCGCTTCAGAAAAATAACGAGCGGCAACAGCGCTGGAGATCCCTCGCCTGTTGCCGTTTTCTTTTGGTCACCTTTCCATGATCGAACTGCAAGGACTGTCGCAGCGCTTCCCGGGCGCGTCTGGCGACGTGCATGCATTGCGGGACGTCAGCCTGTCGATAGCGGCGGGCGAAGTCTTCGGCATTATCGGCCGCAGCGGCGCCGGCAAGAGCACGCTGGTACGCGCCATCAATCTGCTGAACCGGCCCTCGAGCGGCCGCGTGATCGTCGCGGGCCAGGAACTGACAGCGCTGGACACGGGCGCGCTGCGCCTGGCACGCCGCGAGATCGGCATGATCTTCCAGCACTTCAACCTGCTGTCGTCGCGCACGGTGTATGAGAACGTGGCGCTGCCGCTGGAACTGGCCGGCAAGCCCAAGGCCGAGATCGCCGCGACGGTGCTGCCGCTGCTGGACCTGGTGGGCCTGTCGGCGCTGAAGGACCGCTATCCGGCGCAGATCAGCGGCGGGCAGAAGCAGCGCGTGGGCATTGCACGCGCTCTTGCCAGCAAGCCCAAGGTGCTGCTGTCGGACGAGGCCACTTCCGCGCTGGACCCGGAAACCACCCGCTCCATCCTGGAACTGCTCAAGCAGATCAACCGCGACCTGGGCCTGACCATCGTGATGATCACGCACCAGATGGAAGTCATCAAGCAGGTCTGCGACCGCGTGGCCGTGCTTGAAGCCGGCCAGGTGGTGGAGACCGGGCGCGTGATCGACGTATTCCTGCGCCCGCAGCACGACGTCACGCGCGCCATGATCGGCGACGTCATCTCGCAGGAGCTGCCGGCCAGCGTGCTCAAGCGCGTGGAGAGCCGGCTGGGCAACGGGCGCGACCACGTCTACCGCCTGGCCTTCACCGGCGAGGGCGTGGACCAGCCGGTGCTGGCCCAGGCAATCCGCCGCTACGGGCTGGACTTCAATATCTTGCACGGCCATATCGACGAGATCCAGGGCCAGGCCTTCGGCTCGCTGGCGATCATGGCCACGGGCGAACTGGCCGACGTGAAGGCGGCGATGGAATACCTGCAGGCGCAAGGCGTCGTGGTGGAGGAGTTCGAGCATGTGGTCTGAAATGTTTGACCTGTTCCTGACCTCGTTCAACGAGACCCTGCTGATGGTGGCGATCTCGGGCGTGGTCGGCTCGCTGCTGGGCGTGCCGCTGGGCGTGCTACTGCACCTGACCAACCGCGGCGGCGTGCTGTCGCACCCGTTGTTCAACCGCAGCATCGGCGTGGTGGTCAACGCGGTGCGCTCGATCCCGTTCATCATCCTGCTGGTGGTGGTGATCCCGTTCACGCGCTTTATCGTCGGCTCGTCGATCGGCACCACCGCGGCAATCGTGCCGCTGACCATCGCGGCGATCCCGTTTATCGCGCGCCTGGTGGAAAGCGCGCTGCGCGAGGTCGACAAGGGCCTGGTCGAGGCCGCCCAGTCGATGGGCGCCACCACCCGCCAGATCGTGTGGAAGGTGCTGCTGCCCGAGGCCATGCCCGGCATCGTCGCCGGCCTGACCATCACCTTTGTCAGCCTGGTCGGCTATTCGGCCATGGCGGGCGCGATCGGCGGCGGCGGCCTGGGCGACCTGGGCATCCGCTACGGCTACCAGCGCTATATCACCGAGGTCATGGTGGCGGTGGTGGTGATCCTGATCGTGTTCGTGCAGGCCGTGCAGAGCTTCGGCGACTGGCTTGTCCGCCGTATCAGCCACCGCTAATCCGTCAACGCCAAGACAATTATTTTCTGAAACAGGAACGCATATCATGCAACGTCGCAACCTGCTGCAATGGATTCTCGGCGCCGCGATCGGCGCAACGCTGGCCACCGGCGCCGTCGCCCAGGAAAAGCCGATCAAGATCGGCGTGACCGGCGGCCCGCACGCCCAGATCATGGAACAGGTGAAGAAGGTCGCCGCCAAGGACGGCTTGAACATCCAGGTGGTCGAGTTCAGCGACTACATCCAGCCCAACGCCGCGCTGGCTGCCGGCGACCTGGACGCCAACAGCTACCAGCACCTGCCGTACCTGGAAGCCCAGATCAAGGACCGCGGCTACAAGTTCACGCATATCGCCTATACGGTGACGTTCCCGATGGGCGTGTACTCCAAGAAGATCAAGTCGCTCGACCAGCTCAAGCAGGGTGCGCGCGTGGGCGTGCCCAACGATCCCACCAACGGCGGGCGCGGCCTGTTGCTGCTGCAGAGCAAGGGCGTGATCAAGCTCAAGCCCAACGCCGGCCTGAAGGCCACGCCGCTGGACATCGTCGAGAACCCGAAGAAGATCCGCATCGTCGAGCTGGACGCCGCGCAGCTGCCGCGCTCGCTGGATGACCTGGATGCCGCCGCCATCAACGGCAACTACGCGGAATCGGCCGGCCTGTCGCCCGTCAAGGACGCCATCGCCATCGAAGGCCCGAAGGGTCCGTACGCCAACCTGATCGCGATCCGCGAGGCCGACAAGAACAAGCCCTGGGTGGCCAAGCTGGTGAAGGCCTATCACTCGCCGGAAATCAAGCAATACGTCACATCGACCTTCAAGGACTCGGTCATTACCGCTTGGTAAGCCCGACGTCACTTTGAGGTTTTCATCCAATCAGACGATGCCCGCAAGCCCCAGTTTGCGGCACAATCGCTGGACGGCTGGGATCTGCCGGGCTATGCCCGGCATCATTTTGCCGATAAAATAGTACGATCGTTCGAAAAACAGGAGAGCCGCCAACCCGGTGGTTATAATGACGAGCGAACAAAATTTCTGACTATCAGCTATCAGTGGAGTGAGCGCATGAAAGTACTCGTCGCAGTCAAGCGGGTGGTGGATTACAACGTCAAGGTCCGCGTCAAGGCGGACGGCAGTGGCGTCGATCTGGCCAATGTGAAGATGAGCATGAACCCCTTCGACGAAATCGCCGTGGAAGAGGCCGTGCGCCTGAAGGAAGCGGGCGTTGCCACCGAAGTGATCGCCGTCTCGTGCGGTGTCACGCAGTGCCAGGAAACCCTGCGCACCGCGATGGCCATCGGTGCCGACCGCGGCATCCTGGTGGAATCGAACGAAGACCTGCAACCGCTGGCCGTGGCCAAGCTGCTGAAGGCGCTGATCGACAAGGAACAGCCGCAACTGGTGATCCTGGGCAAGCAGGCCATCGACGACGACTCCAACCAGACCGGCCAGATGGTGGCCGCGCTGGCTGGCCTGCCGCAAGCCACGTTCGCCTCCAAGGTGGTGGTTGCCGACGGCAAGGCCTCGGTGACGCGTGAAGTCGATGGCGGCCTGGAAACGCTGTCGCTCAAGCTGCCGGCCGTGGTCACGACCGACCTGCGCCTGAACGAGCCGCGCTACGTCACGCTGCCCAACATCATGAAGGCCAAGAAGAAGCAGCTCGATATCGTCAAGCCGGAAGACCTCGGCGTCGACGTCAAGCCGCGCCTGTCGACCCTGAAGGTGGTCGAGCCTGCCAAGCGCAGCGCGGGTGTGATGGTGCCGGACGTCGCGACGCTGGTGCAGAAGCTGAAGAACGAAGCCAAGGTTATCTGAGCGCGGGGGAGAAATAACATGACTGCACTCGTCATTGCTGAACACGACAATCAATCCATCAAGGCCGCCACGCTGAACACCGTGACCGCCGCTGCCCAGTGCGGCGGCGACGTGCACGTGCTGGTGGCTGGTTCCAACGCCAAGGCCGCGGCTGACGCCGCCGCCAAGATCGCCGGCGTGACCAAGGTCCTGCTGGCCGACGCACCGTACTTCGGTGACGGCCTGGCCGAGAACGTGGCCGAGCAGGCGCTGGCCATCGCCAACGACTACTCGCACATCCTGGCTCCGGCCACCCCGTACGGCAAGAACATCCTGCCGCGCGTGGCTGCCAAGCTGGACGTGGCCCAGATCTCGGAAATCTCCAAGGTCGACGCCCCGGACACGTTCGAGCGCCCGATCTACGCCGGCAACGCCATTGCCACGGTCAAGTCGGAAGACAAGATCAAGGTCATCACCGTGCGCGGCACCGCCTTTGACGCCGCTGCCGCCGAAGGTGGCTCGGCCGCCGTTGAAACCCTGCCGGCCGTGGCCGACGCAGGCGTTTCGCAGTTTGTTTCGCGCGAAGTGGCCAAGAGCGACCGTCCGGAACTGACCGCCGCCAAGATCATCGTCTCGGGTGGCCGTGGCGTAGGTTCGGGTGAGAACTACACCAAGGTGCTGACGCCGCTGGCCGACAAGCTGGGCGCCGCGCTGGGTGCCTCGCGCGCTGCCGTGGACGCCGGCTTCGTGCCGAACGACTACCAGGTCGGCCAGACCGGCAAGATCGTCGCGCCGCAGCTGTACATCGCCGTCGGTATCTCCGGCGCGATCCAGCACCTGGCCGGCATGAAGGACTCCAAGGTGATCGTCGCGATCAACAAGGATGCCGAAGCGCCGATCTTCTCCGTGGCTGACTACGGCCTGGTGGGCGACCTGAACACCGTGGTGCCGGAGCTGGTGGCAGCACTGGGCTGATGCCTCGCCGGCCGCCCGGCGGCCGGCACGGGTAGCCGCAGGTAGCAAGTAACGAGCCGTTCCGGGGGTGACCCGCGAACGGCTTTTTCATACATGTTGGGAGACATCGATGACTTACCGTGCGCCGATCAAGGACATGCTGTTCGTCATGAACGAGCTGGCCGGGCTTGAGGCCGTCAGCAAACTGCCGGGCTTCGAAGAAGCCACGCCGGAAACGGCCGAGGCCGTGCTGGACGAGGCCGCCAAGTTCAACGAGCAGGTGGTCGCGCCGCTGAACCGCGCCGGCGACCTGGACCCGAGCAGCTGGAAGGACGGCGTGGTCTCCACCACACCCGGCTTCAAGGACGCGTTCCGCCAGTTCGGCGAGGGCGGCTGGCAGGGCGTGCTGCATCCGCAGGAGTTTGGCGGCCAGGGCCTGCCCAAGCTGATCGCCACCGCCTGCAACGAGATGCTGAACAGCGCGAACCTGTCGTTCGCGCTGTGCCCGCTGCTGACCGATGGTGCCATCGAGGCGCTGCTGACGGCCGGCACGGATGAGCAGAAGGCGACCTTCTTGCCGAAGCTGATCTCGGGCGAGTGGACCGGCACCATGAACCTGACCGAGCCGCAGGCCGGCTCGGACCTGGCCGCGGTGCGCACCCGTGCCGAGCCGCAGGGCGACGGCACCTACAAGGTGTTCGGCACCAAGATCTTCATCACCTACGGCGAGCACGACATGGCGAAGAACATCGTCCATCTCGTGCTGGCCCGCACGCCCACCGCGCCCGAGGGCGTCAAGGGCATCTCGCTGTTCATCGTGCCGAAGTTCATGGTCAACGTCGACGGCAGCACCGGTGAGCGCAACGACGTGCATTGCGTATCGATCGAGCACAAGCTGGGCATCAAGGCCAGCCCCACGGCCGTGCTGCAGTTCGGCGACCATGGCGGCGCCATCGGCACGCTGGTCGGCGAAGAGAACCGCGGCCTTGAGTACATGTTCATCATGATGAACTCGGCACGCTTCTCGGTCGGCATGCAGGGCATCGCCGTGTCCGAACGCGCCTACCAGCAGGCGGTGGCCTTTGCGCGCGAACGCGTGCAGAGCCGCCCGGTCGATGGTTCGGCGCGCGAGGCAGTGACCATCATCCACCACCCGGACGTCAAGCGCATGCTGATGACCATGCGCGCGCTGACCGAAGGCGCACGCGCCGTGGCCTATGTGGCCGCGGCCGCCAGCGACGCGGCGCACCAGCATCCCGACGAGGCCGTGCGCAGGCAGAACCAGGCCTTCTACGAGTTCCTGGTGCCGGTGGTGAAGGGGTGGAGCACCGAGCTGTCGATCGATGTCACCAGCCTGGGCGTGCAGGTGCACGGCGGCATGGGCTTTATCGAGGAAACCGGCGCGGCGCAGCACTACCGCGATGCGCGCATCCTGCCGATCTACGAAGGCACTACCGCAATCCAGGCCAACGACCTGATCGGCCGCAAGACCGTGCGCGACGGCGGCGCCGTGGCACGCGCGATCTGCGCGCAGATCGCCGAGACCGAGGCTGCGCTGGGCAAGCATGGCTGCACTGCGTTCACGGCGATGCAGGCGCAACTGGCCAAGGGCCGCGCGGCGCTGGAAGATGTAGTGGCGTTTGTCGTGGCCAATGCCAAGTCCGACCCGAACGCCGTCTTTGCCGGCAGCGTGCCTTACCTGAAGCTGTGCGGCATCGTGTTCTCCGGCTGGCAGTTCGGCCGCGCGATGCTGGCTGCCGATGCCAAGCGCGCCGAGGATCCTGCCTTCCACGATGCCAAGATCGCGACCGCGCATTTCTTCGCCGAGCACATCCTGTCGCAGGCGTCGGCATTGCGTGATGCCGTCGTCAGCGGCGGGGCGCCGGTCAATGCGCTGACCGCCGAGCAGTTCTGACCGGCAAGCGCTGCGCGCAGATGTGAAAAGGGCGACCCCGAAGGGTCGCCCTTTTTGCTGGTCGGGACGGTACCTGGATCAGGCGGCAGCCGGGCGCGGCGCCAGGTGCTGGCGCGCGGGCTTCAGGTAGCGGCCCACCGACAGGTCGTCGGCGCGGATCGCGGGCGACTTGCCCGAGACCAGGTCCGACAGCAGCTTGCCCGAGCCGCAGGCCATGGTCCAGCCCAGCGTGCCGTGGCCGGTGTTCAGCCACAGGCCGCGCACCTGGGTCGGGCCGACGATGGGCGTGCCGTCTGGGGTCATCGGGCGCAGGCCGGTCCAGAAGGTGGCGCGGCTGACATCACCGGCGCCCGGGAACAGGTCGGTCACCACGTGTTCGAGCGTGCGGCGCTTGGCCGGATCGAGGCTGCGGTCATAGCCGACGATCTGGGCCATGCCGCCCACGCGGATGCGGTCTTCGAAGCGGGTGATGGCGACCTTGTAGGTTTCGTCCAGCACGGTGGACACCGGGCTGCGCGACGGATCGTTCAGCGGCACCGTGATCGAGAAGCCCTTGAGCGGGTACACCGGCAGGTTGGACATGCCCGACAGGAACGGCTTGACCAGCTGCGTCGACCAGCTGCCCAGCGCCACCACCACCAGGTCGGCGGCCATCGGCTCGCCGTTGACCACGGCGCCGGTGACGGCATCGCCCTGGGTCATCAGGCTGTCGATCGAGCGGTTGTACAGGAATTTCACGCCCAGCATCTCGGCCATGCCTGCGAGCCGTTGCGTAAACAGCGCGCAGTCGCCGGTTTCATCGTTGGGGAGGCGCAGGCCGCCGGCCAGCTTGTGGCGGACGGCGGCCAGCGCCGGTTCGCTCGCGGCGAGTTCCTCGCGCGAAAGCAACTGGTAGGGCACCCCGGCTTCTTCCAGCACGGCGATGTCCTTGGCCGCGCCTTGCAGCTGCTCTTCGGTGCGGAACACCTGCAGCGTGCCTTGCTGGCGGCCTTCGTAAGCGATGCCGGTTTCCGCGCGCAGCGCGCGGATGCAGTCGCGGCTGTACTCGGCCAGCCGCACCATGCGTTCCTTGTTGACGGCGTAGCGCCCGGCGCTGCAGTTCAGCAGCATCTGCCACATCCATTGCAGCTGGAACAGGGTGCCGTCCGGACGGATGCTGAGCGGCGCGTGTTCCTGGAACATCCACTTGATCGCCTTGAGCGGCACGCCGGGCGCGGCCCATGGCGACGCATAGCCGGGCGAGATCTGCCCCGCGTTGGCAAAGCTGGTGCCGAGCGCGGGACCCGCCTCGCGGTCGACGACGGTCACTTCGTGACCGGCCTTGGCCAGGTACCACGCACTGGTGACGCCGATAACACCACTGCCGAGTACGAGAACGCGCATGTCCGGAAGCTCCAACTGCAATGACAAGTTGATAGAGGATTTATCTCTATACTATTGAATCCAATCCAGTCATTGTTATCGAATTTCTTCGGAAAACAGGAAAAACTCATGAGAACGAGTCGCCAGCCCATGCGCACCCTCGACCGGCTCGACCGCAAGATCCTGATGGCGCTGCAAAGCGACGGCAGGATGTCGATGAAGGACCTCGCCGAAGCGGTCGGGCTGACCATCACGCCCTGCATCGAGCGCGTTAAGCGCCTGGAGCGCGATGGTGTCATCATGGGCTACTACGCACGGCTGAACCCGGCACTGCTGGGCAGCGCGCTACTGGTGTTCGTCGAGATCTCGCTGGGCAACAAGTCGGGCAATATGTTCGAGCAGTTCCGGCGCGAGGTGCTGCGCATCCCGGAAGTGCTGGAATGCCACCTGGTCTCGGGCGATTTCGACTACCTGATCAAGGCGCGCATCCGCGAGATCGGCGAATACCGCCGGCTGCTGGGCGATATCCTGCTGCAGCTGCCCGGCGCAGCGCAGTCGAAGAGCTATGTGGTGATGGAAGAGATCAAGGAGACACTGGCGATTTCCGTCGAGGAGAAGAGCCAGGCAGTGTGACCAAGGCCAGCATGGAGCGCCCTCCGCAAAAACCCAAGCCCGCCAGCGGCCGCCCGACGCGGCCCGATGCCGACCCGGATGCACTCGCGCCGCAGGCAGGCCCGCGGCCGCCCGTGGCGCGCAAGGGCCGGGGCGCCGTGAGCAACCTGCAGGGACGTTTCGAGCGCGACCTGCGCGAAGCGTTCGACGATGGCTGGGGCAGTGCACCGGAAGAGGCACCGCATACCATCGAGGTCGCCCCGTCGCCGGAAGCCGCCCCGCTGCCGCCGCTGCGCACGGAAGTCCATATCGAGCGCGCCCGTTCTGTCCTGACGCGCAATGCATCCCCCGACATCCCGTTCGATGTCTCGCTCAACCCCTACCGCGGTTGCGAGCACGGCTGCATCTACTGCTTCGCCCGGCCGACGCACGCCTACCTGGACCTGTCGCCGGGGCTGGACTTTGAAACGCAGCTTTATGCCAAAACCAATGCCGCCGAGCGGCTGCGCGAGGCGCTGGCACGGCCGTCGTACCGCTGCGAGACCATCGCGCTGGGCGTCAACACCGACGCCTACCAGCCGATCGAGCGCGAACAGCGCATCACGCGCGGCCTGCTTGAGGTTATGAGCGAGTGTGACCACCCGGTGGCGCTGATTACCAAGTCGTCGCTGATCGAGCGCGATATCGACCTGCTCGCGCCGATGGCGGCGAAGCGGCTAGCGGTGGCGGCGGTCACCATCACCACGCTGGATGCCGGCATCGCGCGCACGCTGGAACCGCGCGCGGCCACGCCGTCACGCCGGCTGCGCACCATCCGCACGCTGACCGACGCCGGCATCCCGGTGGGTGTGAGCATCGCCCCGGTGATCCCGTTCATCACGGAACCCGACCTGGAGCGTGTATTGGAAGCGGCGCACGAAGCGGGCGCCGTCTATGCAAACTACATCGTGCTGCGGCTGCCCTGGGAAGTGCGGCCGCTGTTCGAGGAATGGCTGCTGGCACATTTTCCCGACCGCGCGGAACGGGTGATGAACCGCGTGCGCGACATGCGCGAGGGCAAAGCCTACGATGCCAGCTTTGCCTCGCGCATGCGCGGTACGGGCGTGTGGGCGGACTTGCTGCGCCAGCGTTTCTACAAGGCCGCCGAACGGCTAGGGTTTCGTTACAACCGGTTTGAGCTGGATACGTCGCGTTTCCGCCCGCCGGTCAGGGGGCCCCGCGGCAAGGACGATCCGCAGGGTTCGCTGTTCTGAGTCTTCTGAGCGCGCTCGGTGGCCAGTTGGTCGCCGATCATGCTGCTGGCGAGTTCCAGCGCGGCCTTCGCGCTCGATGGCGGCAGTCCCGAGGACAGCGCCAGCCTGACAGCGATCGCCGCCAGGCGTCCTTCCTCATAGGTTGGCATGTCGATGCTTGCTCCTTTGCGCCAGGGTGTGGCCCCGCCGCGCGTGACACCGCCGGGATCGGTCGGCTCTACCAGTATGGGCGAATTGGCGGAAAGGAGAGCCGCCGTTTGCGCCGGCCTTGATCGTGCGCAAGCGCGCAGTGCGCTCTAGGTATCGGGCCGGTCCCAATAGGGCGGGTTGCCGAAGCGCTCGGCGAAGAAGTCCACGAAGGCGCGTGTCTTGGGCGGTACCAGGTGCCGGCTGGGAAACACTGCCCAGATCGACACTGCCGGCACCACTGGATATTCGTCCAGCACTGTCGCCAGCGCGCCGCTGCGCAACAGCGGGCCCACATCCCAGGTCGACTTGAGCGAGATGCCGACGCCGGCCACCACCGCGTCGCGCAGCACTTCGCCGTTATCCACGCGCAGGTTGCCGCGCACGTTCACCACGGTCTCGCCCAGCGGCGTATTGAAGCGCCACGCCGACTGGTCGGCCAGCACCAGGCAGTTGTGCTGGCGCAGGTCGTCCGGGTGGCGCGGCACGCCATGGCGCTGCAGGTAGGCGGGTGAGGCGCAGATCACGCGGTGGCTGGGTGCGAGCGCGCGTGCCACCAGCGTGGAATCGGGCAGCACGCCCATGCGCAGCGCCACGTCGATGCTGGCATCGACCAGTCCGATCACCTGGTCGGTCAGGCGCAAGTCAAGCGTGATGTCGGGATAAGCGGCAAGGAATTCCGGCAGCGCCGGCGAGACATGCTGGCGCCCGAAGGACGCCGGCGCGGTCACGCGCAACTGCCCGCGCGGGTGCTCGGCGCCGGTGCCGACCGATTCGCTGGCCAGATCCGCGGTGGCAAGCAACTGCTCCGCATGCGGCAGGAAGCGTTCGCCGTCGGCGGTGAGTGCCAGCCGGCGTGTGGTGCGATGCAACAGGCGGCTGCCCAGGGACTGTTCCAGGCGGCCCAGGCGGGCGCTGGCGGTAGAGGTGGACAAGCCCAGGTCGCGCGCGGCGGCCGACAGGTTGCCCAGCGCCGCGGCGCGGACGAAGACGGCAATGTCGAGCAGGTCGAAATGCACGGCGCCAATGCCGCCGCGGCCGTTATTGCGACAACGCGCGGGCGGCCTCGACCTGCGATTCGAAGAAGGTCTGGAAGCTGATCGCCAGCCCGGCCATCAGCAGGCCGGTGCCGATCAGCAGCGACAGGATCACCAGAATCACCACCGGCCAGCCGGAGCGCGTAGGTTTGCCGAGCTGGTTGAAGCGTGCGTCCCATTTGTCGTCCGGGCGCAGCCCGTAGACGATGGCCGCCAGGAAGGCGCTGATGACGGAGGCTCCGCCGGCGACGGCGAAGGTCCAGTTCAGCACCGGGGTGCCCGCGCCGGCCGCCATCGAGGCCACGCCGATCGCGCCCGCCAGCAGCGCCAGCAGGTGCGTCCAGCCATACGGGTCGCGCAGGCCGCCCAGGTAGAAGCGATGCGCGCCCAGGCTGCCGAACAGGAACGCCAGCGCCACGGTCAGCAGCTTCGATTTGCCGCGCGCGGGCGGCGAGGCGAGCGTGGAGGCATGGCGGGCTGGCGTGGCTGCTGGCATGGTCGGATATCCGGCGGTTGCGGGCCGGCAATGCACCGGCACAGGAACGGCGGCACACGGGTACCGGCCGGCCCACATTGTACGCCGGCAGTCAGCGCAAGAAAGGGAAGTGCGTCAGAAGACGCGCAGGACGGCGCTAATGCCAGCCTGACTGCAGGCCGTCCAGGAAGGCCACCGCGTGCTCGCTGATATGGGTTTCGCCGTAGAGGACCAGGGTCAGGATGCCCATGAACAGGATTGACAGCGATAACTGGCCGGCGTGTTCGGCCAGGTCGCTAAGAAGGGATGACATGATAAACCTCACAGAATTATTGTTATTGTCTTTCTGGAGGCTGCGCCCGGGCCGTTTTGATCGGGTCCGGCAGGAGGTGTCGGGCAGAGGCAGGTCAGTTCGATTGCCGTCTGCACTGGACGGCACGCTGTGAGCCCCGGACAGCGCCGGGCGGCAGCCTGTGCGTGGCACCCGGAAAGCGGGGCACACACTTAAATAGAGACAGGGGGAGCGGGGGAGGAGTTCCGTGAACAGCCGAAAGACCGTTGGGCCGTGCGGCAATGGGCGGGGTTGCGCCGACAGCCGTCAGCAGCGACCTTTATCGGCCATTGTCGCGGCCACGTGCCTGCCAGCCGGGGCCGACGTTGCCTGGCCGGGAGTCGTTGCGGGCTTCATTGGGGTTGTCGCGTTCCTGGCCCCGGCCGCGGTTATCGTCGCGGGCACCAGCCAGCGCGGCGCGGCGCCCGCTCAGGCGGTCGTCGGCACGGGCGCGTGCTTCCATGCGGTCGATCTGGGCTTGCACGTGCTCGCGGCTCTCGGCGCGCACGCTGGCCATCTGCCAGCCGTCGCGGGGCTGCGGCTGCATCCGAGCGGAGCGGCCATCGGGCCGTACTTGTTGCCAGAACGCGACCTGGGCATGGCTGGCGGCAACCGCGCCGACCAGGCCCGAGGCCACCAGGATGCCAGCCACCAGGTCGCGCAGGAGAGAGCGGGTGAGCATGCGGATTCCCAGGTTCCTGACGCGCTGTGTTGCTGTTGGAAGATGGGTTCATGGTACGCATGGGCCATCGGGGCGCCTATGCCAATCCCGTTACCGGTGTAACGGATTGTTTCGGCCACCCGGGCCCCCTTTCCGTGGGGTTTTCAGCGGGGTTCAGGGCCGGTAGCGGATGCGGTAAATGGCCCCGGCAAGGTCGTCGCTGACCAGCAGCGAACCGTCCGGTGCAACCAGGACGTCGACCGGGCGGCCCCACGGCCTGCCACCGCGCAGCCAGCCCTGCGCGAACACCTCCTGGTGCACCGCCTTGCCGGCATCGTCGAGCACCACCCGGACCACGCGGTAGCCGGACGGCTCGCTGCGGTCCCAGCTGCCGTGCTCGGCAATGAAGACGTTGTTGCGGTAGGGCGCCGGGAATTGCGTGCCGGTATAGAAGCGCATGCCCAGGGCCGCCACGTGCGCACCCAGCAGGGCCACCGGCGGCACGAACTCGGCGCAGGAGCGCTGGCTGCCATATTCGGGATCGGCAACCTTGCCGGCATGGCAGTACGGGTAGCCGAAATGCTGGCCGGCAGCGGTGGCGCGGTTGAGTTCGTCGTCGGGCAGATCGTCGCCCATGCGGTCGCGGCCGTTGTCGGTGAACCACAGTTCGCGCGTGGCCGGGTGCCAGTCGAAGCCGACGGTGTTGCGCACGCCGCGTGCCACCACCTGCAGGTCGCTGCCGTCGGGCTTCATCTTCATGATGTTGGCGTAGCGGTTCTCGTCGGGCGCGCAGATGTTGCATGGCGCGCCGACCGGCACGTAGAGATAGCCGTCGGGACCGAAGGCGATGAATTTCCAGCCATGGTGCCCGTCCGTGGGGAAGCGGTCGCTCACCACCGTTGGTGCCGGCGGCTTGTCGAGGCTGGCCTCGATATGGTCGATCCGCACGATCTTCGACACCGAGGACGCGTACAGGCTGCCGTCGTGCAAGGCCACGCCGGCCGGCATGCGCAGCCCGGTGGCGACCGTGCGCACGCGCGGCCGGGCCCCCAGCGCGTCGGTCACCGCGTAGACCTTGCCTTCGCCGCGCGAGCCGACGAAGAGCGTGCCCGACGGCGACATCGCCATGGCGCGCGCGCCTGGCACGTCCTGCGTCAGCACCTCGATGCGGAAACCAGGCGGCAGCCGGACCTGGTCCAGCGGCAGGGCGGCCGGCGCGGACCCGGTGCCTGCCAGCAGTACAATGGCGAGCAGGGCCGCGGGCTGCACGGTGCGTGCCATGAAGTGCAGAGCCGGGCGCATGTCGGGCCTCCTGTCGCGGTTTTTGCCACGATGCCTGCACGGCAGGCGCGCGTCAATCGCCTAAGTTCACCTAAGTGTTTGTTTGGCCTCGGTAACTGGGCTATACTCTTGCGTTTCGTGTTCGAACGTCCTCGAACACCCCGTTTCGAACACCCCGTTTTCTGAGGAATCATTCCATGGTCGTTATCCGTCTGGCTCGCGGCGGCAGCAAGAAGCGCCCGTTCTTCAACATCGTCGCCACCGACTCGCGCAACCGTCGCGATGGTCGTTTCATTGAGCGCGTTGGTTTCTACAACCCGCTGGCTACGGAAGGTGAAGAAGGCCTGCGCCTGGCGCAAGACCGCCTGGCTTACTGGCAAGGCGTTGGCGCCCAGCTGTCGCCGACCGTTGCCCGCCTGGTCAAGCAAGGCGCCGCCAAGGCTGCTGCCTGATAGTCGCCTGCAGCGCGCCCCGTCGAACCGCTTTTACGGCCGGCGGGGCGTGTTCTTATTGCACACGTGACTGAACGAAAGCAGGGCGCCGTCCGGCCGCTGAACCGACCGCTGGTTCAGCCCCAGGGCGAGCCACAAAAGGCTTGCAAACTGCCCGCGGCGCTCCTGTATGCCGACCCCCTGCCGGAAGACCTTGTAGAGGTCGGCTATATTGGCGCTGCCTACGGCATCCGCGGCTGGATCAAGGTCTTGCCGCATGCCGATGATGCTTCGGCCCTGCTGCATGCCCGCCGCTGGTGGCTGCTGGCACCGCCGCAGGCGGGGCTGGTGGCGGCCGATGCGTCGCGTGCCCAGCCCGTCTGCGTAAAGATCGCGCAGTCGCGCGAGCACAGCGGCACCGTCGTGGCGCAAGCGTCCGGCGTGGCCGACCGCAATCTTGCGGAAGCGCTCAAGGGCCGTCGCGTGTGGATCCGGCGTGCGGATTTTCCCGCGCCGGAAGAAGATGAGTTCTACTGGGTCGACCTGATCGGCTGCACCGTCAGCAACGAGCAAGGCGAGTTGCTGGGCGAGGTGTCCGGGCTGATCGACAACGGTGCCCACCAGATCCTGCAGGTGGCCTGCGTGCTCCCTGACGGCAAGGCCGGTGAACGGCTGATTCCGTTTGTCGATGCGTTCCTGCGCTCGGTGGATACCGCGGGCAGGCGCATCGTGGTGGACTGGGGGCTCGACTACTGAGCCTGTGCCCGCGATGGTGCGGGATTGGCGCAGGATTGGGATTGGGAGAGAGCGGATGCAGTTCGATGTGATCACGCTGTTTCCCGACATGTTTCGCGCGCTGACCGACTGGGGTATCACCAGCCGGGCGGCCAAGCAGCAGCGCTATGGCTTGCGCACCTGGAATCCGCGTGATTTCACGGTCGACAACTACCGCACCATCGATGATCGTCCTTACGGCGGCGGTCCCGGCATGGTGATGCTGGCCAAGCCGCTGGATGATGCGATCGATGCCGCGGTGGCGGCGCAGGCGCAGGCCGGCGTGCCGAAGCCGCATGTGGTGCTGATGTCGCCGCAGGGCAAGACGCTGTCGCATGCCAGGGTGATGGAGCTGGCCGAACGGCCGGGCCTGGTCTTGCTGTGCGGCAGGTATGAGGCCATCGACCAGCGGCTGATCGACCGCCGCGTGGACGAGGAAATCAGCCTCGGCGACTTTGTGCTGTCGGGCGGCGAGCTGCCGGCGATGGCGCTGATCGACGCCGTGGTGCGGCACTTGCCCGGCGTGCTGGGCGATGCGCAGTCCGCCGTGCAGGACAGTTTCGTCAATGGCCTGCTGGATTGTCCGCACTACACGCGGCCGGAAGAATATGAAGGCGTGCGGGTTCCCGAGATCCTGCTCGGGGGGCATCACGCCGAGATCGAGAAATGGCGGCGCCAGCAGGCGCTGGCCAATACCGCGAGCAAGCGCCCCGACCTGATCGAGGCCGCTCGCGAACAAGGTTTGCTGACCCGCGCCGACGAGAAATTCTTGTCGGAATGGGCGGCGAAGGAAGGGCGGGGGGAGACCCCCGCCAGGTAAAACCCCATCCTCTGCCGGGGCCCGGGCAATGCCTGGGGCATACAACGCCGGCACGATGGTTACGGAGAAAAAACGATGAACATCATCGAGCAGATCGAGAAGGAAGAGATCGCGCGTCTGACCGCGAACAAGACCATCCCCGCATTCGCACCTGGCGACACCGTGATCGTCAACGTGAACGTGGTGGAAGGTACCCGCAAGCGCGTGCAGGCCTACGAAGGCGTCGTGATTGCCAAGCGCAACCGCGGCCTGAATTCGTCCTTCATCGTGCGCAAGATCTCGTCGGGTGAAGGCGTGGAACGTA
The DNA here is from genome assembly GCF_058795055.1 of Cupriavidus sp. GW823-FHT06D04. Classification (NCBI taxonomy): domain Bacteria; kingdom Pseudomonadati; phylum Pseudomonadota; class Betaproteobacteria; order Burkholderiales; family Burkholderiaceae; genus Cupriavidus; species Cupriavidus sp. GW823-FHT06D04. Next base: position 77,235 of record NZ_JBXAHL010000025.1, read on the forward strand.
CGTTCCAGCTGTACTCGCCGCTGATTGCCGGCATCGAAGTGAAGCGTCGCGGCGACGTGCGTCGTGCGAAGCTGTACTACCTGCGCCAGCGTTCGGGCAAGTCCGCACGTATCAAGGAAAAGCTGGTGTCGAAGGCTGCTGTCGCTGCCAAGGCTGCGCAGTAAGCTGGGCATGCCGGCCGGGGCAGCCCGGCCAGCGTTTCCTCAGGAAGGGCACCCCAGGGTGCCCTTTTTGCATTGGCGCGGCGCAAACGTTGGAAGCGGCGGGCATTTTTGCTGCGACGCCAGAATGCGCGCTTCTGTCATACTTGCAATGTTATGCGTCCTGCTTTCGATCCCGAATCCCTTCCCGTCATCGACACCGACCTGCGCAACAGCGCCCTGAGCGCGCCGCGGTTGCAGGTGGACTTTATCCGGCACCGCTTCCAGGTGCCGCCGGCCTGGGCGCCGGAGCTGACCGATGAATCGCGTGTCTATGACCGCAGCCGCGGGCTGCGCGACGCCGCCGTGTTAGTGCCGCTGGTGGAGCGCCATTACGGCCTGACGGTGCTGCTGACGCAGCGCAATGCCAACCTGAGCGCGCATGCCGGGCAGATCAGCTTCCCGGGCGGGAGGCAGGAGTCATGGGATGTCAACCGAATCGACACGGCGCTGCGCGAGACGGAAGAAGAGGTGGGCCTGGCGCGCGACTATGTGGAAGTGCTGGGTGCGCTGCCGGACTACATCACCGGCACCGGTTTCCACGTGAGCCCCGTGGTAGGGCTGGTGCGTGACGGTTTCACGCTGCGCCCCGATGCCTCGGAAGTCGCCGATGTCTTCGAAGTGCCGCTCGCGTTCCTGATGGACCCGTCCCACCATGAACGGCGCCTGTTCCGCTGGGTCGATGGCGAACGGGTGTTCTACGCCATGCCCTATCCGCGCGAGACAGGCGGCCACCGCTTTATCTGGGGCGCCACCGCGGGCATGCTGCGCAATCTTTACCACCTGCTGGCGGCCTGAGCTGCCGGGTTCTTACGCTGCGGCCTGGTCCTTGCTGCCGATGCAGTGGGGGCAGCTCTTGCCGACCACGTAGTGCGGGCTTTGCTGCTCCTGCGGCGTGACCACCGCGCGGCAGGCAAAGCATTGCTTGGGGCCGGCAGGCTCCAGGTTGGGGTTCAGCGCGGTGCGGTAGTCAAAGACGAAGCAGTCGCCGCGATAGTGGCTGCCGCCGACCTCCTCGAAGTACTTCAGGATGCCGCCCTCGAGCTGGTACACGCGCTCGATGCCGGCTTCCTGCATATGGATCGCCGCCTTCTCGCAGCGGATGCCGCCGGTGCAGAACGACACCACGGTCTTGCCTTCCAGCTCACCCTTGTGGGCCGCCACTGCCTCGGGAAATTCGCTGAACTTGGCGATGTCGTATTCGACGGCGTCTTCGAACGTGCCAACCGCGACTTCGAAATCATTGCGCGTGTCCAGCATCACCACCGGACGGCCTTCGTCGTCGTGCCCCTGGTCCAGCCAGCGCTTCAGGTCGGCCGGCCGCACTGACGGCGCGCGGCCTTCCTCGGGGCGGATCAGCGGCATCTTCATGGTGATGATTTCCTTCTTGGCGCGCACCAGCATGCGCTTGAAGGGCTGGTTTTCCGACAGGCTTTCCTTGGGCACGATATCGGCAAAGCGCGCATCGGCATGCAGCCAGGCCATGAAGCCGTCGATGGCAGCGCGCGGGCCCGCCAGGAACATGTTGATGCCCTCGGGCGCGAGCAGGATCGTGCCTTTCAGGCCGGCCGCTTCGCAGCGCTCGCGCATGGCCGGGCGCAGGGTCTCGATGTCGTCCAGCGAGACGAATTTGTAAGCGGAAATATTGACGATCTGCATGAGAGACTGCGCCTGCACGGCCGCGTCCGGGAGGGGCGCCGACGGCTTGCGATAACTACCTGATTGGAAAGGCGAAATTATAACGCGTGCGGGCGCCGGCGCCGCGCATTCCCAAGCACGCCGATCAGCTATGCCGGGCCCTCGCGCGAGGCCGCCTGCACGCAATATCGGAGGCATGCCAGCGGACTGAGCCGGTACAATGTCGCCCATGTCCGCACCCCGCTTCGTACACCTCCGCCTGCATTCCGAATATTCCATCGTGGACGGCATCGTCCGCCTGGAAGACGCCGTCAAGGCCGCCGCCGCCGATGGCATGGGCGCTCTCGCCCTGACGGACCTTGCCAACGCCTTCGGGCTGATCCGTTACTACAAGGAGGCGCGCGGCGGCGGCGTGAAGCCCGTGGTCGGTGCCGACGTCTGGCTCACCAACGCCGAGGACCGCGACAAGCCGTCGCGCCTGCTGCTGCTGGTGCAGGACCGCCGCGGCTACCTGAACCTGTGCATGCTGCTGTCGCGCGCGTGGCTGGGCAACCAGCACCGCGGGCGCGCCGAGATCGATCCGGCCTGGTTCCTGGAACCCGGCGAGGACGACCTGCCGCTGGCCACTGGCCTGATCGCCCTGTCGGGCGCAATGGGTGGCGATATCGGCATGGCGCTGGCCAACGGCAATGCCGACGGTGCGCGCCGCGCGGCACAGCATTGGTCCACGGTATTCGCGCAGCGTTTCTACATCGAACTGCAGCGTGCCGGCAATGCCGGCACCGATGCCTACGTGCAGCAGGCCGTGCAGCTTGCGGCTGAACTGCAACTGCCGGTGGTGGCCACGCATCCGGTGCAGTTCATGACGCCGGACGACTACACCGCGCACGAGGCGCGCGTGTGCATCGCCGAGGGCGAGCTGCTGGCCAATCCGCGCCGCACCCGGCGCTTTACCACCGACCAGTACTTCAAGACCCAGGACGAGATGTGCGCGCTGTTCGCGGACATCCCCTCGGCACTGGAGAACGCGGTCGAGATCGCGCGCCGCTGCAACCTGACGCTGGAGCTGGGCAAGCCGCGCCTGCCGCTGTTCCCGACGCCCGACGGCATGTCGCTGGACGACTACCTGGTCTTCATGGCCAAGGACGGGCTGGAGAAGCGCCTGGCAGTGCTGTTCCCCGACGAGGCGGTGCGCGAATCGAAGCGCCCGGAATACTACGCACGGCTGGAGTTCGAGACCGGCACCATCATCAAGATGGGCTTCCCCGGCTACTTCCTGATCGTGGCGGACTTTATCAACTGGGCCAAGAACAACGGCGTGCCGGTGGGTCCGGGCCGCGGTTCGGGCGCCGGTTCGCTGGTCGCGTATGCGCTCGGCATCACCGACCTGGATCCGCTCAAGTACGCGCTGCTGTTCGAGCGATTCCTGAACCCAGAACGGGTGTCGATGCCTGACTTCGACATCGACTTCTGCCAGCACGGCCGCGATCGCGTGATCACCTACGTGAAGGAGAAGTACGGCAAGGACGCGGTATCGCAGATCGCCACCTTCGGCACCATGGCGGCCAAGGCCGCGGTGCGCGACGTGGGCCGCGTGCTCGACCTCGGCTACGGCTTTGTCGACGGCATCGCCAAGCTGATCCCGTTCAAGCCGGGCAAGCTGGTCACCATCGAGGAGGCCAAGAAGGAAGAGCCACTGCTGACCGAGCGCGAGAATAACGAGGAAGAAGTGCGCCAGTTGCTGGAACTGGCGCAGCGCGTGGAAGGCATGACGCGTAACGTCGGCATGCACGCCGGCGGCGTGCTGATCGCGCCCGGCAGGCTGACCGACTTCTGCCCGCTGTACACGCAGGGCGCGCAGAACGACGGCATGAGCGGCGTGGTCAGCCAGTACGACAAGGACGACGTCGAGGCCGCCGGCTTGGTGAAGTTCGACTTTCTGGGCCTGACCACGCTGACCATCCTGGACTGGGCCGAGCGCTATATCCGCCGCCTCGATCCGAGCAAGGCCGACTGGAACTGCAGCCATATCCCGCTCGACGACAGTCCCGCCTTCGATATCCTGAAGACTGCCAACACCGTCGCCGTGTTCCAGCTGGAAAGCCGCGGCATGCAGGGCATGCTCAAGGACGCCAAGCCTGACCGCTTTGAGGACATCATCGCGCTGGTGGCACTGTACCGCCCGGGCCCGATGGACCTGATCCCCAGCTTCTGCGCGCGCAAGCACGGCCGCGAGAAGGTGGAGTATCCCGATCCGCGCGTCGAACCCGTCCTGAAAGAGACCTACGGCATCATGGTCTACCAGGAGCAGGTGATGCAGATGGCGCAGATCATCGGCGGCTACTCGCTCGGCGGCGCCGACCTGCTGCGCCGCGCCATGGGCAAGAAGAAGCCCGAGGAAATGGCGCAGCACCGCGTGATGTTCCGCGAAGGTGCCGACAAGAATGGTCTCTCCGCGCAGCAGGCCGACGATATCTTCGACTTGATGGAGAAGTTCGCGGGCTACGGCTTCAACAAGTCGCACGCGGCCGCGTACGCACTGCTGGCGTACTACACCGCCTGGCTCAAGGCCCACCATCCGGCCGAATTCATGGCAGCCAACATGTCGCTGGCCATGGATGACACCGACAAGGTCAAGATCCTCTACGAGGACTGCAAGCTCAACAAGCTCGCGGTGCTGCCGCCCGACGTCAACGCCAGCGAATACCGCTTCGCGCCGACCGACTCCAAGACCATCCGCTATGGCCTGGGTGGCATCAAGGGCAGCGGCCAGGGCGCCATTGAAGACATCCTGCGCGCGCGCGAAGAGCGCCCGTTCACCGATCTGTTCGATTTCTGCGAGCGCGTCGACCGCCGCCAGGTCAACCGCCGCACCATGGAGGCCCTGATCCGCGCCGGCGCCTTCGACAGCCTGAACGACAACCGCGCCCAGCTGCTGGCCTCGGTGCCGATCGCGATGGAGGCCGCCGAGCAGAAGGCGGAGTCCGCCAACCAGGTGTCGCTGTTCGACCTGATGGGCGATGCCGGCGAAGCGCACCGCCCCGAGCTGCTGGACGAGCCCCGCTGGAGTCCCAAGCGCACGCTGCAGGAAGAAAAGCAGGCGCTTGGCTACTACTTCTCAGGCCATCTGTTCGATGCCTATCGCGACGAGGTGCGCCGCTTCAACAAGGGCACGCTGGCAGCGCTGGAAAAGGAAGTGCAGGGCAACGGCGGCGGCTTCGGCCGCGATGTGCGCGGCAAGACCATCGCCGGCGTGATCTCCGGCGTCCGCACGCAGATGACCCAGCGCGGCAAGATGCTGATCGTGACGCTCGACGACGGCACCGGGCTGGTCGAGATGACGGTGTTCAACGAGCTGTTCGACGCCAACCGGCACATGTTCCGCGAGGACGAGCTGCTGATTGCCACGGGGAATGCGCGGCACGATACGTTTACCGGTGGGGTGAGGTTCACGGCGGAATCGGTGATGGACCTGGTGGCCGCGCGCCTCAAGTTCGCCAGCGCGGTGCGGCTGGCGATGAATGGCAATTCCTCGACCGGGATGCTGCGCGAACTGCTGATGCCGCACCTGGCCCGCGCCAGCGGCGGGCAGGGTTTGCCGGTGCGCATCCACTACCAGTCGGCGGCGGCTTCGTGCGAGGCCATGCTCGGAGCGGACTGGAAGGTGGTGCCCTCCGACGAGGCGCTGACCGCGTTGCGGCTGGCGCTGTCGCCGGACAGCGTCAGCACCCTCTACGAATAAACCGACGGCAGCGGCGGTCTCAGGCCGCCTGCCGGGCGGCACGCGCGCTGGCCGCCAGCGTTAGCAGCGCGTCGACGTGGGCCTCGATGCCCGGATCGTAGTTGAGCATCGCCATCGGGTCCGCCAGCCGGCCCTGGCCGCTGCGTGCCGCGTCGACCGCGGCGCGAATCGCGCGGTCGAGCGTCTCGGCGCGATCGCGTGCGAAGGCATGCACGGCCTGCGGCCGGATCACCTCCAGGCAGGCAATATTGTCGGCAAAGACCAGAGGTGTGCCGCACAGCACCGATTCCACGCCGACCAGTCCGAACGGTTCATAGCCCGAAGCCAGGATGGTGAAGTCCGCGGCGCGGTAGAGCGCGTCGATGCGGCTGCTGTAGCCCAGTTCCCGTACCCGCGGGATGGTGCGCCCGACCGGACGGCCGGCCACGGCAAGCGTGATCGGCAGGTCCGATTCAGAGAAATAGTCGGCAAGCAGGTCGAAACCCTTGCGGGCATGGCCCGAAGACGGGAACAGGAACACGACCTCATCGTCACCGAAACCGAACTCACGGCGCAACGCGGCGCGCGCGTCGGCGTCGACCGGCGTGAAGCGCTGCGTGTCGACCGGCGGATAGATCAGTTCCACGCGGTCCGGCGGCATCCCGTACAGCTCGATCACCTCGCGGCGCATCAGCGCCGAATGCGCCACCACGCGATGCGCGCCAGCATACTGCGCACTCTCCAGGTCGATCTGCCACTGGTCGGAGCGGCGCGCTGCCGTGCCGCGCGCGCCGAGATAGCCGCGGTGGGTGCCGCCGCAAATGGCGATGTCCGAGCCGCGCACGCGGTTGCAGCCGATCAGCACTTCATCCGCTGGCAGGCGCGCTTGCAGGCGCCACGAGAAATAGCGGTCGCGCAGCTTGCCGGGCAGCCACGAGACCAGGATGCGATGCGGCGTGACGCCGGCCGCCTGCGCCACGCCGGTGTCGAAGCGGCGCGCGTAGACCGACACCTCGGTGCCGGCGCGGGCGGCCATCGCGCGGCTGATGTCAAGCGCGTAGCGTTCCAGGCCGCCGCCTGCGCCGAAGCGATTGCAGGAGATGCCAACTTTCATCGATGCATGGAATAAAGGGGAGGGGCGGCCGGCCGCCTCAACGGGTGACCTCGGGGGCGGCTGCCTTGAGATCGGTTTCGGCCTGCAACTGCGCCAGCTTGGCGTACTTGTAGTAGCTTGCCTGCGCATTCATCAGCGCCACGCCAAAGCCTGCGCTGCCGTCCAGGAAGCCGCGCTTGAGCAGGTAGGTCCGGATGAAGGCCCACAGGCCGTGGCCCGCGGCGGACGCCACCGAACTACGCTTGCCCCGCGCGTAGGCCTGCTGCGCGCCTGCGCTGGAGTAGCTGTCGATCTTGCGCAGCACGTCCGACAGTGTGCGGTAGCTGTAATGGATCAATGGCTCGCGCAGATGAGTGACCGGGTCGACCACCTTCAGGTGTTCGTGGACCAGGTCATCCGTGAAGCGGCCGCGGCCCTTGCGGAAGACGCGGGTCACATAGTCCGGATACCAGCCTGCGTGGCGCACGAAGGTGCCGCAGAACGCTGAAAGGCGCGGCAGCGCAAGCGCGTGGGCGTCGGCCCGCTTCAGATGGCCCCGGATCTCGTCGCGCAGGGCGGGGGTGACACGTTCATCGGCATCGAGGCTCAGGATCCAGTCGCCCGTGGCGGCGTCAACCGCACGGTTCTTCTGCGGTCCGAAGCCAGGCCAGTCGTCGGTCTGGATGACAGTGGCGCCGGCAGCACGCGCAATCGCCACCGTGTCATCCGTGCTGGCCCAATCCACTATAATCGCCTCTTCGCACCAGGACACGCTTTCGAGGCATGGCCCGATATTGTGAGCTTCATTCCTGGTAATGATGACGGCCGAGACTCTCATGGAACATAGGGGAGGCACGCAGGTCGGACAAGACCGACGGGCCGCCGGAGTCGCCCACGGCGCCAGGCGCTGGATCGAGACCGCGTATTCTACCGCACTGGCGCATGGCGCCCTTCGCGCACCCTGATGCGATCGAGTCGGCTCGCGGGCCGTTTCCTGATTCTCAAATTGATGATACGAGCACAATTGTCCCGTTCTGCCGGGATGGAAGAAGTCTTCCTTCTGCCTGCGCGTGCAGCATTGGCCTCTCTCTTGCCGGCTGCAATCCGGGCAAGACCGGACGCGCAGGCGCTGGCCGCATGATCGGCGCCTACGTCATCAATCTCGACACCGCGCGGGAGCGCCGGGAGCGCATTTCCGGCCAACTGGCGGGCCTTGGTATCCCGTTCCAGGTGTTCCGGGCCGTGGATGGCCGCGTGCTGGCGGAGGAGGAAGTGGCCAGCAAGTACGATGCCGCCGCCGCCGCCGCGCGTTACCGCCCCATGAGCCGGGGCGAGGTGGGGTGCGGATTGAGCCACCTTGGCGTGTACCGCAAGATGCTGGACGACGGCGCCGCCTTCGCGCTGGTGCTGGAGGACGATGCATCGCTCGGCCCCGACCTCGCAAGCGTGCTGGCCGACCTCGAGTCACGCCTGGATCCGGACCGGGCCGAGGTGGTGCTGCTGTCCCATGTCGACAAGTACACCCGCTGGGGTGTGCGCAGGCTTGGCGGCGAGCGACGCCTGGTCAGGCGCTACGGCGAATGGTGGCTCGCGCACGGCTACGTGGTGACGCGCGCCGCAGCGCAGCGGCTGCTGGCCGGCCTGCAGCCGCTGTGGTGCGCGGCCGACTATTGGTCGGCCTTTGAAAAACAGGGTCTGGTGTCGGTCAGTGCGGTGGTGCCATATTGCATTGGCCTGACCGAGCTGGCCGAGACCTCGTCGCTCGAAACGCATCGCGCCGACCTGGACGCCACCGACAAGGCTCAGCGCAGCATCGGCTATTATCTGCGCCGCTACGTCTATCAGCGCTTCCTGTTCCAGCTCATCGTCAGGCCCTTCCTTCGGGTAGCCCGGCAGAAGCGGCCGGGCTAGCGCCGGGCCGGCACGTCGCCTCCACACACAAGAAATATCAGTGACCACATCCAAACCGCCCATTTCGCCAGGTGCCGCCGTGCCGTCCAGCATGGCCAGCCGGCTCTGGTCTTACCTGCGCCCCGAGTTACGTATCTTCATCGGCGCTATCCTCGCCATGGCCGTGGTCGCGGGCAGCGAAGGGGTGATCCCCAAGGTTGTCAATGACCTGCTCGACAAGGGCTTCGGCGGCGACTACGCCGGCACGCTGTGGCATGTCCCCGCGATCCTGACCGGCGTGGCCCTGATCCGCGGCGTGGCGCAGTTTGCCTCGGGCTACCTGTTGAACCTGATCTCGAACCGCGTGCTGCTGAAGATGCGCCTGCAGATGTTCGAGCGCCTGCTGCAGGCGCCGGCGTCGTTCTTCCACCGCAACACGGCGGCTTCGCTGATCAATGCCGTGATCTTCGAGGTCAACCAGGTGCTGCAGATCCTGACTAGCGTCTTTATCACGCTGGTGCGGGACTCGCTGACGGTTGTCGCGCTGCTGATCTATCTCTTCTATACCAACTGGCGCCTGACGCTGATCGTGGCGGTGATCCTGCCGGTGATCGGCTACCTGATGTCGAAGATCAACCGCCGGCTGCGCAAGCTCAACCGCGATCACCAGGCCTTTACCAACAACGCTGCCTATGTCGTGGAAGAGGCCGTGGGCGGCTACAAGGTGGTCAAGCTGCATGGCGGCGAAGCCTACGAGATGGGCCGCTTCCGCACCGTGGCCGAGCGGCTCAAGAACTACTCGATGCGCATGGCGGTTGCCGGCGGGCTGAACCAGCCGGTCACGGCCTTCCTGGCTGCGCTGGCGCTGTCGGTGATCATCACCATTGCGATGGTGCAGGCGCAGGCCAACCAGACCACGGTGGGCGGTTTTACCGGCTTTGTGATGGCGATGCTGCTGCTGATCTCGCCGCTCAAGCACCTGACCGACATCAACCAGCCGCTGACGCGCGGCATCACCGCAGCCGAGATGATTTTCCGGCTGATCGATGAACCGATCGAGCCGCAGGACGGTGGCAAGATGCTGGGTCGTGCCCGTGGCGAGCTGGCCTTCGAGCAAGTCGGCTTCCGCTACGGTGAAGCGTCCCGCGCAGCGCTGGAGGGCATTGACCTGCGCGTCAGTCCGGGCGAGGTGGTGGCGCTGGTGGGCCCGTCGGGCAGCGGCAAGACCACGCTGGTCAACCTGGTGCCGCGCTTCTTCGACCCCACTGCCGGGCGCATCTTGCTGGATGGCGCGCCGCTGACCGAGTTGTCGCTGAAGGACCTGCGCAACCAGATTGCCTTCGTCAGCCAGGACGTGGTGCTGTTCAACGACACCGTCGCCGCCAATGTGGCATATGGCGCGCAATCCGATAGCGAGATCGACATGGCCCGCGTTGAGCGCGCGCTGGCGGCCGCCTACCTGACGGAAACGGTCAAGGGGCTGCCGGAGGGCCTGAACACCAATATCGGCGACAACGGCATGAAGCTGTCCGGTGGCCAGCGCCAGCGGCTGGCGATTGCCCGGGCGCTGTACAAGGACGCACCGATCCTGATCCTGGACGAGGCCACTTCGGCACTGGATTCGGAGTCGGAGCGCCAGGTGCAGGCGGCGCTGGAGGAACTGATGAGGGGCCGGACCACGCTGGTGATTGCGCACCGGTTGTCCACCATCGAGAACGCCGACCGCATCGCCGTGCTGGACCACGGCCGCGTGGCGGAGCAGGGCACGCACGCGCAGCTGCTGGCGGCCAACGGCCTGTACGCCGGGCTGCACCGGATCCAGTTCGCGACGCAGCAACGGTAACGGACGTACCAACGACAAAGGCCGGCGCTTGCGCCGGCCTTTGTCGTTTCCTGCGTGCTCAGTTTGGCGAGGTGACGGGCGGCTGCACGCCCAGCACTTCATCGATGGCAGCCAGCACCTGATCGCGCCGCGGCACCACGCCGCCGCCGCCCAGCGAGACCGCGCGGCCCGGCGCATCGACGCCGTACAGGTGGCGCGACGTGGTCGTGAACAGGATCACGGTCGGGCGGCGCAGCGCATCGGCGATATGCACGAAGCCGGTGTCCATGCCAACCACCAGCGATGCCTTGCCTACCATCTGCGCCACGCCGGTGATGCTCAGGCGCGGCATCACTTCGGCGTTGGGCACGCTGGCGGCGATGGTTTCGGCTTCCTTGCGCTCCGCGTCGTTGCCCCAGGGCACCAGCACGCGCAGCCCGCGCGCCGAGATCGCGCTGCCCACGCTTATCCAGTCGGCGACCGGCCACTTCTTTTCTTCGCTAGAGGTGGCATGGAACAGCATCGCGTACGGACCCTTGGCGGCCGGCGCCGGCGTGTCTGCGGGCATCTCCAGGCCGTAGTCCATGTCCCTGGTCAGCTCATAGCCCAGGGCGCGGCTGACGGCGCGGCGCATCCGCTGCCGCGCGCAATCTTCTTCGACAAATGGCTGGAACACATGGTTGTAGGCGAAGCGAGCGCCGCTCTCGCCCAACTCTGCCACGGGGTAGCCATAGCGATTGCGCGTGCGTGCCAGGAACGTCACGATGGCGCTCTTGTAGACCCCGTGGACGTCCAGCACCGCATCGTACTTCTCGCGGCGCAGTTCACGCAGCGCACTGAAGATCGCACGCAAGCCAGCCCAATTGCGCGACTTCTTGAAGCCGCGCAGCGGCGCGGAAATCACACGCTCGATATTCGGATTCCAGCGCGGCACGTCGGCGCAATATGAGTCGGCGATCCAGTCGATCTTGACGCCGGGAAAGGCCCGCTGCAGGTCCGCGACGAGCGGCTGGGTGAACACCATGTCGCCGAGGGAGGTCAGCTTGACGATGAGAATACGTTTCATCAGGAACAGTAGGGCGGGCAGTGTGCCCCGCCTGGTTCGGAAGGTGCGTAGTATGCCTTATCCAGGAGACAAGTGTCCGTGCGATGCATGGGCGACATAGCGCCCGCTACACCCATGCCGATCCGTTAGTATCTGCATCAGAAGCTCACGATCGATGACGCATATCCAACAGGAGACCACCATGTCCGACACGTCATTCCCCATCAGCCGCTACCCCATCCCCGCGCTGACCAACCTTCCCGACGACATCCGCGCCCGCATCCTGGAAGTCCAGGAAAAAGCCGGCTTCGTCCCCAACGTCTTCCTGGCGCTGGCACACCGTCCCGACGAGTTCCGCGCGTTCTTCGCCTACCACGACGCGCTGATGCTCAAGGAGGGCGGCCTGACCAAGGGCGAGCGCGAGATGATCGTGGTGGCGACCTCCGGTGCCAACCAGTGCCTGTACTGCGTGGTGGCGCATGGGGCAATCCTGCGCATCTATGAGAAGAAGCCGCTGGTGGCGGACCAGGTGGCGGTGAACTACCTGAAGGCGGATATTCCGCCGCGCCAGCGCGCGATGCTCGACTTTGCGATGAAGGTGTGCAAGGCGTCGCATGAAGTGGGCGATGCCGACTTTGCTGCGCTGCGCGAGCACGGTTTTTCCGAGGAGGATGCCTGGGATATTGCCGCCATCACGGCGTTCTTCGGCCTGTCGAACCGGATGGCGAACACGATCAGCATGCGCCCGAACGACGAGTTCTACCTGATGGGCCGGGTGCCGAAAGCGAAGTAACGCCGCAGGGGCTCAGCGCACCTCGGCGCAGGCACCGCTCTTGGGATCGAACAGCACCGGCCACGCCTGCTCGTAGATGCCGGGCGTGCAGTGCTTCTCGCAGCGGTTATGCGCCAGCGTCACGCGGCGCGGGTCCTGCCACACCAGCAGCTTGCACTGGCTGCCGTCGATGGCCTGCAGTTCGATGTGCGGGCTCTCGCGGACCTGGCGGAACTCGGCCAGGTTGAATTCGCAACTGCCGCGCCGCGATACCCACAACTTCCATTTCAGTGCGCGCACCTCGTTGGCCCTGACGTCCATCAGCGCGTCTTCGCGGAAGCCATCTTCCTCGGTGCGCTTGCAGGCGGCGGCAATGTTGATGGTCTTGTTCGCGATAGGGGTGGCGCGCTCCTTGGGCGCAGCGGCGACCGCTTCGCCCTTCGCCTCGGGCGGCGGTAGGGGCGCGCGCTTGGTGATCGGCAATGGCGCGCACGCCACCGACAACAGAAGGGCCAGCAGACAGGCCCCATGGTTCGTGGCGTTCATGCCGGACTCCTCGCTTGCTTGGCCGGGCCGCGCCTTGCATCGGGGCGGCAGGCCGGGCGCGGCATCCGTGCGGATGCCGCTGACTACCCTAGCTTAGTTATAGCGGATGGCAAACGGAATTGGAGTAGGACCATCCCCGAGCCCGTGAGGAGGCGGACGCAAGCGGACAGACGAATGCGCTGCAACGCGGTTACGTTCGTAAACAGCTTGATACATAGATGCGGGATGCGGCGTGCTAGCCTTCCTCAACCATCGCTCGCCGCCCCCAGAATGAAGCCCCGCGCCCTTGTTGCCCTCGTTGTATTGCCCGTGCTCCTTGGCACCATCTCCGCCGCCGCGCATGCCGACGACGACTGGGACGACGATCACCACTACGCGCGCCGCTACAAGGGCGGCGACTACAAGGAAGAGTTCTGGGTCGGCAACTGCAAGATCAAGCGCAAGTGGAAAGACAACGGCGAGTACAAGGAAGAGCGCAAGTGCAAGGACCGGCCGGTCGTGTACCAGCCGCCGCCGGCTGTGTACTACCAGCCCGAACCCGCCTTCGTGGTGAGTCCGCAAGTCGTGATCCGGCCCTAGGCCAGAATGCAGAAAGGCCCGCCAGTGAGCGGGCCTTTCCATGCCTGCGCCGGCATCTTCACATCAGGATGATGTCGTATTGCTCCTGGTGGAACGTCGATTCCACCTGCAGCGAGATCGGCTTGCCGATGAAGTCGCCCAGCATCGCCAGATGCTGGCTTTCTTCTTCCAGGAACAGGTCGATCACTTCCTGCGAGGCCAGGATGCGGAATTCGCGCGGGTTGAACTGGCGCGATTCGCGCATGATCTCGCGCAGGATGTCATAGCAGGCCGTGCGCGGCGTCTTGACCTGGCCCTTGCCCTGGCAGACCGGGCATTGCTCGCACAGCACATGCGCCAGCGACTCGCGCGTGCGCTTGCGCGTCATCTCGACCAGGCCCAGTTGCGAGAAGCTGTTGACCGTGATGCGGGTGCGGTCGCGTGCGAGCGCTCGCTTCAGCTCGGACAGCACCGCGTCGCGGTGCTCGGCGTTCTCCATATCGATGAAGTCGATGATGATGATGCCGCCGAGGTTGCGCAGGCGCAGCTGCCGCGCGATGGTGTGGGCCGCCTCCAGGTTGGTCTTGAAGATGGTGTCGTCGAAGTTGCGCGCGCCCACGTAGCCGCCGGTGTTGACGTCGATGGTCGTCATCGCCTCGGTCTGGTCGATCATCAGGTAGCCGCCCGACTTCAGGTCCACCCGGCGCGACAGCGCCTTCTCGATCTCCGCGTCGATATTGAACAGGTCGAAGATCGGGCGCTCGCCGGTGTAGTGCGACAGCCGCGGCAGTACCGCCGGGGTGTATTCCTTGGCGAACTCCAGCAGCATCTGGTAGTTCTCGCGCGAGTCGATCTGGATCACGCCGGTGGCGTCGTTGATGAAGTCGCGCAGCACGCGCTGGGCCAGGTTCAGGTCCTGGTAGAGCAGGCTGGGCGCGGGCAGGGTGGTGGCGTTCTGGCGGATCGTGCCCCAGATCTTGCGCAGGTAGGCAATATCGTTGCCGAGTTCCTCGTCGGTCGCTTCCTCGGCGATGGTGCGCACGATAAAGCCGCCGCGCTCGTCGGCGGGCACCAGGCCCTGCACGCGGCTGCGCAGCGCCTCGCGGTCCACTTCGCCCTCGATGCGCTGCGAGATGCCGATATGCGGGTCCTGCGGCAGGTACACCAGGGTGCGCCCGGCGATGCTCACTTGCGTGGACAGCCGCGCGCCCTTGGTGCCGATCGGGTCCTTGATCACCTGCACCATCAGCGCCTGGCCTTCGAACAGGGTCTTCTCGATGGCCAGCTGCGGGGTGGAATTGTTGCGGTCGGCGTCGCGTGGATGCCAGATATCGGCCACGTGCAGGAAGGCGGCGCGCTCCAGGCCGATGTCGATAAAGGCCGATTGCATGCCGGGCAGCACGCGCACCACCTTGCCCAGGTAGATATTGCCGACCAGCCCGCGCGTCAGCGTGCGTTCGACATGCAGTTCCTGCACGGCGGCCTGCTGCACGATGGCGACGCGGGTCTCTTGGGGCGTGATGTTGACGAGGATGTCTTCAGTCATAGCGGGTGAAACGCGTCGCCGGTGGTCCGGCTGTATAGGGTGGCCCGGCGCGGGGGCCGGGTCTTGTCTGGGCACGGAGGGCGCGGCTCAGAACTGCAGATGAGCCTGGCGAAGTAACGCCGCCGTCTCAAACAAAGGTAAGCCCATGATACCTGAATAGCTGCCCGCGATCCGCTCCACGAACTCCGCCGCCCGGCCCTGGATGCCGTAGGCACCGGCCTTGCCGAGCGGCTCGCCGCTGGCGACGTAGCGCTCGATCTCGGCGGGCTGCATCTGGCGGAAGGTGACTTCGGAGATCGACAGCGCATGCCGCATGCCCGTGGTCGACACGATCGTCACGGCGGTCAGGACGCGGTGGGTGCTGCCCGAGAGCGCGCCCAGCATGGCCGCGGCATCGGCGCCGTCGGCGGGTTTGCCCAGGATGCGGCCGCCCAGGCAGACCGTGGTGTCCGAGGTCAGCACCGGCGCATCGGGCAGCGCGCGGCGTTCGCGGCGGCGCAGCGCGGCTTCTGCCTTCAGCGCGCAGACGCGCTGGACGTAGTCGTCGGGGGTTTCGCCGGGCTGGACCGCCTCGAGCGCTTCGGCATCCTCGTCGTCATCGGCCAGCAGCAGTTCGTAGCGCACGCCGAGCTGGGTCAGCAGCTCGCGGCGGCGCGGGCTCTGCGAGGCGAGGTAAAGATAGTCGTGCAGGGTGTCGGGCATCGCGGCGGAGGGGCCTTCCGGCGACAGCCGGGATCAGGCCCGATGATAGGGGTGGTTCTGCGTGACGGACCAGGCGCGGTACAGCTGCTCGGCCAGCAGCACGCGCACCATGCCGTGCGGCAGGGTCAGGCTGGACAGCCGGATCAGGGTGCTGGCGCGGGCTTTCAGGGCCGGGTCGAGCCCGTCGGCGCCGCCGATCAGGAAGGCCACGTCGCCGCCCTCGCGCTGCCAGTCGGTCAGCTGCGCGGCCAGTTGCACGGTGGTGAAGTCGCGCCCGCGCTCATCCAGCGCGACGATGCGGCACTGCTTCGACAGCGAGCCCAGCACCGCCTCGATGCGCGCGGCTTCGCGCTGCATCACGGTGGCGGCGTTGTTGCTGGATGAGCGGGTTTCAGGCTTGACCTCGCGCAGTTCGATGCGCAGCTCGGGCGGCATGCGCTTAGCGTACTCGCTGAAGCCGGTTTCGATCCAGCCGGGCATCTTGTGGCCGACGGCCACGATCACCAGTTGCATGGGGCAGAGGACGGGTCATGCTGCGCGGCCGCCTGGCGGCCGCGCGCCGGGGCTCAGGCCGAGCGGGTGGTGCGCTTGCGCGCGGCCGGCTTGGCTGCTGCGGTCTTGCTGGCAGCGGTCTTGCTCGGGGCCTTCTTGACCGCGGTCTTGGTCGCGGTCTTGCGCGCGGTGGTGCCGGCAGCGGTCTTGCGCGGCGCGGCGGCGCGGGTGCCGGCGGTCTTGGTCGCTGCCGACTTGGTGGCGGTCTTGCGGGCCGGCTTGCGGATGGTGGCGATGGCGTCCGCGTCGGTGTCCTCATGGCCCATCGGCGGCGACGGCTCCTTCATGCCTTCGGGCAGGCGGGCCAGCGCGGGGCGCAGGTTGCTGGCGCGGCGCACGGTGCGCACCGGGGCTTCGTCCTCGTCCTCGTCCATCGGCTCGCTGGCCTTGGCCAGGCCGCGGCCGCCGGTGGCCAGCTTCATGCGCACCGGCTTGTCGCCCCAGATCTCTTCCAGGTTGTAGTACAGGCGCAACTGCGGCTGCAGGATGTGGACCACGGCGTCGCCGCAGTCGACCAGCACCCATTCGCCGGTTTCCAGGCCCTCGACCGCCACGATATGGCCGCCGGCTCCCTTCACCGTATCCCGCACCGACGCTGCCAGCGCCTTGGTCTGGCGGTTGGATGTCCCGCTGGCAATCACCACCCGGTCGAACAGTTCGGTCAGGTGGCTGGTGTCGTACACCTTGATGTCCTGCGCTTTGACATCCTCGAGGCCGTCGACGATGGCGCGTTGCAGTTTACGAATATCCATGGTGTCTTCTTGTTCAGCTGAGATCGGTTGGGGGTGGGCGCCGGGATTGGTGCAACCCCGGTCATGCCCTGGCCGGGGCGTTGCGGTACAGCCCGTGGTTGGCAATGTAGTGTGCCACGCCGGGCGGCAGTTGGTCATCTGCCGGCTGGCCGGCTGCCAGCCGCTGGCGCAGGTGGGTGGAAGACAGGTCGACGGCGAGCGTCTGGTCGATCCACATCCGGCCGGAGGGCGTGCATTGTATCAGGTGCGTGTCAGCCTGGCGTTCGGCCAGTGCCGCCAGCACCGGACCCTCCAGTGCCGCCAGCTCAAAACGCGGCCGCGTGGCGGTGCACAGGTGCACATGTTCGAACAGGGCCTGCCAGCCGTGCCAGGTGTGCAGGCGCAGCAGCTGGTCGGCGCCCATCAACCAGCACAGCGAGGCTTCGGGGCCGTATTCGGCGCGCAGCTGGCGTACCGTGTCGATGGTGTAGCTGGGGCCGGCGCGGTCCACTTCCATGCGGCTCACGCGGACTTTGGCGCCGCTGTCGCCAAGCGCCGCGGCGGCCAGTTCGGTCATCGCCAGGCGGTCGGCGGCAGGGGTCACGTCGTCGCCTTTTTGCCACGACTGGCCGGTGGGAATCCACACCAGCTCATCCAGCCCAAGGTGTTCGATGCACAGCCGCGCCAGTGCAAGGTGGCCGACATGGGGGGGATCAAAAGTGCCGCCAAGGATACCCAGGCGATAGGGGCGGGCGGACGGTTGCGGCGGTTCTCCCGCGTCGGCGGCGGGCTTGCGGTGTTGCGCTGGATTGGCCATAGGTCAGGCGTCAGGCCCAGTCGCGCGCTGGCAGGAAATCGGTGTACAGCGCCGCTTCGGGGCTGCCCGGTTCCGGTTGCCAGTCATAGCGCCAGGTCACCAGCGGCGGCATCGACATCAGGATGGATTCGGCGCGTCCGCCCGACTGCAGGCCGAACAGCGTGCCGCGGTCGAACACGAGGTTGAATTCGACGTAGCGCCCGCGCCGGAAGGCCTGGAAGCCGCGCTCGCGCTCGCCGTAGGGCGTGTCCTTGCGCGCCTGCAGGATCGGCAGGTAGGCGTCCAGGAAGGCGTCGCCGACCGATTGCATCATGGCGAAGCTGCGCTCGAAGCCCAGCGCGGAGAAGTCGTCGAAGAAGATCCCGCCCACGCCGCGCGCCTCGTTGCGGTGGCGCAGGAAGAAATACTCGTCGCACCACTGTTTGAAGCGCGGGTACAGGTCATCGCCATAGGGGGCCAGCGCCTGCTGGCAGGTGCGGTGGAAGTGCGCGCAGTCGCCGGCGTCGCCGTAGTAGGGCGTCAGGTCCATGCCGCCGCCGAACCACCATACCGGCTCGGCCCCCGGCTTGACCGCCAGGAAGCAGCGCACGTTCATATGGACTGTGGGCACATAGGGATTGCGCGGGTGGAACACCAGCGACACGCCCATGGCCTCGAAGCTGCGACCGGCCAGTTCCGGCCGGTTGGCGGTGGCCGACGGCGGCAGGGTGTCGCCGCTCACGTGCGAGAAGCCCACGCCGGCGCGCTCCATCACCGCGCCGCCTTCCAGGATGCGGGTGCGGCCGCTGCCGCGCAGGCGTTCGGTGGGCGGTTTCTCCCAGGCGTCGGTCAGGAACGGCTGGCCGTCGATGGCACCGATGGCATCGGTGATGCGGTCTTGCAGACCGAGCAGATAGGCACGGACTGCCTGGGAATCGATCATGATTGGCGGAAAGCGGATGGACCGGGCTCGGCGTCCGGCAGCGCTGGCGGCTGCCGGGTGCGTCACAACGTTGTCACGATTG
This sequence comes from Cupriavidus sp. GW823-FHT06D04, assembly GCF_058795055.1. Classification (NCBI taxonomy): domain Bacteria; kingdom Pseudomonadati; phylum Pseudomonadota; class Betaproteobacteria; order Burkholderiales; family Burkholderiaceae; genus Cupriavidus; species Cupriavidus sp. GW823-FHT06D04. The sequence continues at coordinate 95,872 of NZ_JBXAHL010000025.1, forward strand.
TACCGGCTGGGGCCGCTGGCCGGGCGCGCGGGTCCAAAGCTGGCCGGCAAGGCGGATCAGCCATGCCGGCCGGAACGGCGTTTGCCGGGAAGGATCAGCGCTTGATGGCGCGGTAGCCGATGTCGGTCCGGTACTGCATGCCGTCGAAGCGGATCTGCTCGACCGCGGCATAGGCGGCGCGCTGCGCTGCCTTGACGGTGTCGGCCAGGCCCACCACGCACAGCACGCGCCCGCCCGAGGTCAGCAGGGTGCCGTCCTTGAGGGTGGTGCCAGCGTGGAAGGTCACGCTGTCGTCGGTCTCGGCCGGGATGCCGGTGATGGCATCGCCCTTGCGCGGGCTGTCGGGATAGCCGTAGGCGGCCATCACCACGCCCAGCGCGGTGCGGCGGTCCCAGTCCAGCTCGATGCTGTCGAGCTTGCCGTTGACGGCGTGCTCCATCACATCGACCAGGTCGGTCTTCAGGCGCGCCAGGATCGGCTGGGTTTCGGGGTCGCCCATGCGGCAGTTGAATTCCAGCGTCTTCAGGTTGCCGTCCTTGTCGATCATCAGGCCGGCGTACAGGAAGCCCGTGTACGGAATGCCGTCCTTTTCCATGCCGCGCACGGTCGGCAGGATGATCTCGCGCAGCGCGCGCGCATGCAGCGCGGGCGTGACCACCGGGGCGGGGGAATACGCGCCCATGCCGCCGGTGTTGGGGCCGGCGTCGGCGTCCAGCAGGCGCTTGTGGTCTTGGCTGGTGGCCAGCGCCAGCACGTTCTTGCCGTCGACCAGCACGATAAAGCTGGCTTCCTCGCCGTCCAGGAACTCTTCGATCACCACGCGCGCGCCGGCGTCGCCGAGCTTGTTGTCGGCCAGCATCATGTCGACCGCGGTGTGCGCTTCTTCCAGCGACATCGCCACCACCACGCCCTTGCCCGCGGCCAGGCCGTCGGCCTTGATCACGATCGGAGCGCCTTGGGCGTCGATGTAGGCGTGCGCCTGGGTGGCGTCGGAGAAGGTCTGGTAGGCGGCGGTCGGGATGCCGTGGCGCTCCATGAACGCCTTGGCGAAGTCCTTGGACGATTCCAGCTGCGCGGCAGCCTGGGTGGGCCCGAAGATGCGCAGGCCCTTGGCGCGGAAGATATCGACGATGCCGGCGGCCAGCGGGGCCTCGGGGCCGACCACGGTGAAGGCCACGCCCTCGCGCTCGGCAAAGGCGGCGATGACCTCGGGGTCGGTCAGCGGAACATTCTGCAGGCGCTTGTCGAGCGCGGTCCCGCCGTTGCCCGGCGCGACATACACCACCTGCACCTTGGGGGACTGGGCCAATTTCCAGGCCAGCGCGTGTTCACGTCCACCCGAGCCGACAACCAATACTTTCATGATCACTGCCAGAAAAGAAACACATACTAAGAGGCGGCGGCCTGGGCTGTGTCCGGGTCGCCGCCGATGGGGGCTTGTTGCAGCTTAGTCTTCGATTACCGCGTTGGTGAAGACTTCCTGCACGTCGTCCAGGTTTTCCAGGGCGTCGAGCAGTTTCTGCATCTTGAGCGCGTCGTCGCCGCTGAAGCTGACTTCGTTCTGCGGCTTCATCACCACGTCGGCCACTTCCGCCTTGAAGCCGGCGGCTTCCAGCGCGGCCTTGACCGCCGAGAAGTCGTTGGGCGGGCAGGTGACTTCGATCGAGCCGTCGTCGTTGGTGACGACGTCGTCGGCGCCGGCTTCGAGCGCGGCTTCCATCAGCTTGTCTTCCGGCGTGCCGGGGGCATACAGGAACTGGCCGCAGTGGGTGAACATGAACGCCACCGAACCTTCGGTGCCCATGTTGCCGCCGTGCTTGGAGAACGCATGGCGCACTTCGGCCACGGTGCGGGTGCGGTTGTCGGTCAGGCAGTCGACGATGATGGCCGCGCCGGCCAGGCCGTAGCCCTCGTAGCGGATTTCTTCGTAGTTGGCGCCTTCCATGCCGCCCACGCCGCGCTGGATGGCGCGCTGGATGTTGTCCTTGGGCATGTTCGCGTCCATGGCCTTGTCAATCGACAGGCGCAGGCGCGGGTTGGAGTCGACATCGCCGCCGCCGAGCTTGGCGGCAACGGTGATTTCCTTGATCAGGCGGGTCCAGATCTTGCCGCGCTTGGCGTCAGCGGCGGCCTTCTTGTGTTTGATATTGGCCCATTTCGAGTGACCGGCCATGATTCTCTCCGAAGCGGAATGCGGTGATCTGCGGTGATGTTGTGCGGGGTCGCCATGCACGCCGTGACCGGGGTGGCAAAGCCCTCGGACAGCGCGCGCCAGGTGACGGATATGCCTGGCGGCTGGCTATAATCAGCCCAGGATTTTATCACGCGGGCCTGCCCGCGCCGCCCCGGATCCACCAGATCCCATCAGACGCTATCAGACGCTTACGGAACCCAGGAACATCATGGCCGACCCCATCCTCATCGCCAAGAACGCCGAACATGAACTGGTGCTGCTGCCGCAGATGGGCAACCGGCACGGGTTGATCACCGGCGCCACCGGCACCGGCAAGACCGTCACGCTGCAGACGCTGGCTCAGGGCTTCTCGCGCCTGGGCGTGCCGGTCTTCATGGCGGACGTCAAAGGTGACCTGACCGGCATCTCGCAGGCCGGCCAGCCGTCCGACAAGCTCAAGCAGCGCCTGGCCGACCTGAACCTGCCGGAGCCGGCATGGGGCGCGTGCCCGACCACGCTGTGGGACGTGTTCGGTGAGAAGGGCCATCCGGTGCGCGCCACGGTCTCGCATATGGGCCCGCTGCTGCTGTCGCGCATGCTGGAGCTGAACGACACCCAGCAGGGCGTGCTGAACCTGGTGTTCCGCATTGCCGACGCCAACGGCCTGTTGCTGCTCGACGCCAAGGACCTGCGCGCCATGCTGCAGTACGTCGGCGACAACGCCGGCCAGTTCACCACCGAGTACGGCAATATCTCGGCCGCCTCGATCGGCGCCATCCAGCGCGGGCTGATCGCGCTGGAATCGCAGGGCGGGGATGTCTTCTTCGGCGAGCCGATGCTGAACCTGGAAGACTTCATCCAGACCGAGAAGGGCCAGGGCGTGGTCAATATCCTGGCCGCCGACAAGCTGATGAACGCGCCGCGCCTGTACGCCACTTTCCTGCTGTGGATGCTGTCCGAGCTGTTCGAGAAGCTGCCCGAGGCCGGCGACCTGGACAAGCCCAAGCTGGTGTTCTTCTTCGACGAGGCCCACCTGCTGTTCAACGATGCGCCCAAGGCGCTGCTCGACAAGATCGAGCAGGTGGTGCGGCTGGTGCGCTCCAAGGGCGTGGGCGTGTACTTCGTCACGCAGAACCCGATCGATATCCCCGACACCGTGCTGGGCCAGCTGGGCAACCGCGTGCAGCATGCGCTGCGCGCCTTTACCCCGCGCGACCAGAAGGCGGTCAAGGTGGCTGCCACCACCATGCGCGCCAATCCCAGGCTGGACCTGGAAACCGCGATCAGCGAACTGGGCGTGGGCGAAGCGCTGGTGTCGTTCCTGGACGCCAAGGGCACGCCCTGCGTGACCGAGCGTGCCTGGGTGCTGGCACCGGGCAGCCGCATCGGCCCGGCGACGGAGGAAGAGCGCAAGCAGCTGATCGCCAGTTCGCTGGTGGCGGGCACCTACGAGAAGACCGTGGACCGCGAATCCGCCTATGAAAAGCTGCGCGGCAGCGTGGCGACGGCCGGCAATGGCAACGGCAAGGGCGCTGGCGGCGCGCCGGCGGGGCAGCCCGCTGGTGAGCAGGACAGCGGCTGGCTCGGTACGGCCGGCGAGATCTTCGGCACGCTGACCAAGGGCACCGGCAAGACCGGCCGCGGCGATTCGATCCTGGAGTCGATGGCCAAGTCGGCAGCGCGCACGGTGGGGTCGCAGGTCGGCCGCGAACTGATCCGCGGTGTGCTGGGCAGCCTGCTGGGTAAGAAGAAGTAAAGACGGACTGACGGAATGACGGAAAGGGCCGCGCGATGCGGCCCTTTTCCTTAGTGGCGCTGCGCCTGTTGCTGCGCCTTGGCCGCTGCCGCGTCCTCGCGCATCTTGCGCGCGAACATCCGCGCAAAGAACCACCCCATGCCGATGATGAAGACGATCACGCCCAGGCTCATCAGGCCGGTGCTGGTACTGAACAGGATCTTGAAGGCTTCCATGCTTGGCTCCCTTTGCGTTGGCGTTGGCGATGGCGGCCGGCGAGGTCTCGCCGGCGCTTGCCGCCAGTGTAGGGAGCCCTGTGGCGCGGACTATTGAGGCCGGTCAAGCGCAAGCCAGCCCGCCGCCGCACCACTCAGTTCTTGGTGCCGAACAGGCGGTCGCCCGCATCGCCCAGGCCCGGCACGATATAGGCATCGCCGTCCAGGTGGCTGTCCAGCGAGGCGACGAACAGCTTCACCCCCGGATGCGCCTTCTGGAACACTTCCACGCCCTCCGGGGCCGCCACCAGCGCAACGAAGGTGATGGCCTCGTCCTTGACCCCGCGGCGCTTGAGCACCTCCACCGCGTGCGCGGCGGAGTAGCCCGTGGCCACCATCGGGTCGCACAGGATGAAGCTGCGGTCTTCCAGGTCAGGCAGACGCACCAGGTATTCCACCGGGCGGTGCTGCTCGTCGCGGTACACGCCGATGTGGCCGATGCGCGCCGACGGGATCAGCTCGACCAGGCCGTCGCTCATGCCCACGCCCGCGCGCAGCACCGGCACGATGGTCAGCTTCTTGCCGGCGATCACCGGCGCCTCCAGCTCTACCAGCGGCGTTTCGATGCGGCGTGTGGTCAAGGGCAGGTTGCGGGTGATCTCGTAGCCCATCAGCAGCGTGATCTCGCGCAGCAGTTCGCGGAAGGTGCGCGTCGACGTTTCCTTGTCGCGCATGTGCGAAAGCTTGTGCTGGATCAGCGGGTGGTCGAGGATGAACAGGTTGGGAAAGCGCGGATCTTGTTTCATGGCTGGCGGCGAGGGCTCGGCGGGGTAGGGACAAGCAGGTGAAGCGGGCGGCGAGATCGGATGGACCAGCGCGCCGCGCCGTTGCAGCCGGATTGTAATGGAAGCGGGCCGCCCTGCCCGTGGCTTCGCTTTCGAGACCCGCCCACGCCAGCCGCCGGCGGGCTCCCTGAACTGCCGGGAGCGGCCGGCGGTGCCTTGCGCTAGTCAAGCGCGCGATTCTTCGACTCGATATCCACCATGTAGATGGCGATTGCCGCCACGGCAAGAAATGACGAAAGCAGCGCCAGGGCAAGGGTGAACTGGCTGGCCATGATCGGTGCAATGATCGAAGGCGCAAACAGGCCGCCAAAGCGCGCCATCGCGCCGGCAGTGCCCATCCCGCTGGCGCGCAGGTCGGTCGGGTACACCTCGGGCGTGAAGGCGTAGAGCGCGCCCCAGGTACCGAGGAGCGAGAAGCTCATCAGCAGGGTCGAGCCGACGATAAGCGCGGTGGACTGGCCCAGGCTATAGAGCATGCAACCTGCCGCGCTGAGCAGCAGGAAGCCGATCAGCGTCGGCTTGCGGCCCCAGCGCTCGACGCCGTGCGCGGCCAGCGCGAACCCGGGAAGCTGCACCAGCGCGAGCACAATCAGGAAGACCTGGCCACGCATGAAGCCAAAGCCCTGGCCCGCCAGCTTGACCGGCAGATAGACGAAGACGCCGTAGTAGGCGATCGAGATCAGCGCCCAGGCGGCAAGCAGGCAGATGGTGCGGCGCCGGCATCCGCGCGCGAACAGCGCAAAGACCGACTTGCGCTCCATCGGCTGCGGCTCCAGGTTGCCGATTTCCACGGACACGCGATTGGCGGTGGCGACACGCTGCAGCACCGCGCGTGCCTCGGCCGAGCGTCCCGATTTATTCAGGTAGAGCGGAGACTCGGGAACAAAGAACCGGAAGACCACGCCGACCAGGGCGGGGATGCCCGTGACGAGGAAGATCAGCCGCCAGGCATCATCGCCTCGCGACACGGCGATCAGCGCAAGAATGGCGAGCAGGATCGTGCCGACGGCCCAGAACGACTCCAGCAGCACCAGCCAGCGACCGCGCCGGTCCGAGGGCAGGAACTCGGCCATCATGGTGTAGTCCACGGGCAGCGTACCGCCCACGCCGATGCCGGTCAGGAAGCGCAGCAGCAGCAGCCACTGGAAGTCCGGTGCGAAAGCGGAAGCGACACCGCAGATGGCGTCGATGACCACCGCCATCATCAGCACGGGCCGGCGGCCGATCCTGTCAGCCAATCGGCCGAACACGAATGCGCCGATCAGCATGCCGACAAAGAACATCGTCCCGGTCTGCAGAGCGGTCGGTACGGGAATGCCGAAGGTCGCCGCAATCGACGGCGCGGTGAAGCCGATCGACAGCACCTGCATCGCGTCAGCCAGCCAGACCAGGCCGAAGATGACAAAGAGCCGATACTGGAACCGGCCGACGCCGGCCGCGCGGATGCCTTGCTCGATCGTGATGGTTTGAGGCGATGCTCCCCGCGCGCTGGGCTGTGGGGCCGAGCCTAGCGTGACTTCCGGGATGGTCGTGGTTGCCATGGATGAAATTGATGACGACATGTTGTCTACCTGTCTTTATAGGCTGGTTCTTGAACTCGGACGCACACGTTTATCGAAGCAGGGCCAGACGGTACTGACTAATGCGTGATGATCACACCGGGACAACCGCACCAAATTGCAACGAAACGTGGTGAGTACTCCAATTGGCGAGGCTGGAACTAACCCGGTAGCACGCTCGCAACACCTGCTTGGTCCTGATACGACATAGTCACTCCTTGTTGTCTACCCTTGGTTGGTCCAGGCCCGGCCTCCCGGTCGGCGCTGCGGGGAACTATGCAAGCCCCGGGCCAGCGCTTCCGGTGATGTAAAGGGCCAATCTTTTAGTTTTGTTGTCTCGTCTGCCGCTTGCGGCGCGCCGTCCTTGTGCGGGGAGGCACCGCTGCGGGCCTAGCGGCACTCATGTAGTGCGCACTACATGATCGTTCAGCGTAAGCTACATGAAACTGGCGGGCAAGGCCGAATTGCGTTTTCCCTCCTCGGGGTTTTCCCGCGCGTGGCGCCGGCGCGGGAATGCACGTCTCCCTGCCCGGTGGCGAAGCGCCTTGCCAGGCACGGCGTAGGTGCGGTCAGCGTGGATGCGGAAGGCGCGGCGAGCCGGCCCCGCGGCGTCTGCGTTGGTCCTAGTGGGCAGGCATCGCGCGCAGGCGCGCGACGGTGTTCTCCAGGTCCTGCCATGCGGGTTTGTCGGGCGCAAAGCGCGCGCGCAGGTACTGCGCCAGCTGCGCGATCTGCTGGTCGTCGAGGGTGTCGGCATAGGCCGGCATCGCACCCAGTTCGCTGTTGGGCGGTGCCGGCATGCCTTGCAGCAGCACCTGGATCACGTTGTCCGGCAGCTTGCTGTGCAGGTTCGTATTGAGCGCCAGCGAAGGCTTGACGCCGAACTGGGCGATGCCCTGGTCCGACTGGTGGCAGACCGCACATGCGCTTTGGTACAGGCGTTCGCCGGGACCGCCCAGGGTGCGCGCGGCCTGCGCGCTGCGCTGCTCGATCTGCGCGGCCTGTGCGGCCAGTACGGTAGGCGAGGGCGGTGACGTGCCGAACGAGGCCACGTAGTGCGCGATCGCGCGCACGTCGGACTCAGGCAGTTGCGCCAGTTCTTCGACCACCGGTGCCATCGGTCCGGCCGCGGCGCCATGGTGCGGCGCATAGCCGCCGCGCAGGTAGGTGAACAGCGCTGCTTCGGTCCAGGGCAGCGGTGCGTGCGACAGTGCGCTCAGCGGTGGCGCTTCCCAGCCTTCGGCGCTGCCGCCGGTCAGGTACTGGCGGCCGCCTTGCTCGGCACCGAGCGCGTTGCGCGGCGAATGGCAGGCGCTGCAGTGGCCCAGTCCTTCGGCCAGGTACGCGCCGCGATTCCATTGCGCGGAGCGCGACGGGTCCGGCGTGAAGCGCTCGTTGCGATGGAACAGCAGGTTCCAGCCGGCCAGCAGCGGGCGCACGTTGAAGGGGAACGCAAGCTGCGTCTGCGGGACTTCGGATTTCACCGGCCCTGCCGACATCAGGTACCCGTATAGCGCCTGCATGTCGCCATCGCTGATCTTCGCGAATGCGGTGTATGGGAACGCGGGATACAGGCGCCGTCCGTCGCGGTGGATGCCCTCGCGCATGGCGCGCTCGAACGCGGCGAAGGACCAGTTGCCGATGCCGGTCTGCACGTCCGGGGTGATATTGGTGCTGTAGACCGTACCGAAGGGCGTCTCCAGCGGCAGGCCGCCAGCGTTCTTCACGCCGCCCGGCGCGGTATGGCAGACCGCACAGTCTCCCGCGGCGGCCACCAGCCGGCCGCGTTCGAGCGTGGCGGCGGAATAGAAGCCGGCCTCGGGCGGCGCCACCGGTGCGATCGGCGCGCGCCAGGGCAGCAGCGTGGCGCACACGCCGGCAGCGGCTGCGGCGGCAGCGGCGATCCAGCCGCGCTTGCTGCGCTGGTTGCCGGGCCTGGCCTCGGCCAGCGCCAGGCGGATGCGATCGGCGCTGAAGGGCGGCGCGCGCAGGCGCACGCCAGTGGCGTCGTAGATGGCATTGGCCACGGCCGCGGCGGCGGGCATGGAGTCGGTCGGGCTGGCAGCCAGCGCGTCATGCGTGGCGAGCGTGCCGGCCAGGCGGATTTCCGGCAGGGTGCTGCCCGGCACGGCTGGCAGCGTCTGGCTGGCAGGTGGCGCTTCGGCCGGCCAGGTGTCGAAGGCGGGCGTGGCCGACGTCAGCTGCAGGGCGGCATCGGCCACGGCCTGCTCCAGCGAGCGCGCGGACGGCGCGGCTTGTGCGCGCGGCAGCGATTCACTGTCATGCCCCACCGTCACGCGCGTGACCGCCAGCTCGCCGGTGGTGCCGTCGACCTCGACCTCGGCCACCCATGCCGACCAGGTCTGCCCGGCTTCGTGATCGACGGTGTTGGCATAGGCAAAGCCGCGGCCGCGCTGCACGTTGCCGGCCGCTGTGTTGGCGCGGGGCGCGGCCGACGTCCAGCCGGCACGCTCGGACACTTGGCGTACCAGGGCTGTGCCGCGCGCATCGTCGAGATGCGCCAGCCGCAGCGCGACCGGGTCGGTGCCGGAGTCGGCGGCAAGCTCGTCGAGATGGGATTCCCGGGCGAACACCTGGGCCCGGGCTGCCGCCAGTGGCGCCGCATCGGACGCGGCGGCGCTGCCTGTCGAGACCAGGTCGACATGCGGGATGCGATAGGGCGGCATGGCGGTGTCGCCTGCGTGGCCGGCAGCGATGCTGTCCGCCACGGGCGATGCCGTATGCGTCAGCCACAGCGCCAGCGGCACGGCCGGGGCTGTGGTGCCCGCCAGTGTTGCGGCGTAGGCTTCGACGGCGGTGCCGGCCAGCGCGGTGTCGACGCGCACATCGAGCACGGCATCGGCAAGGCCTACATCGGCCGCACACAGCCGACGCATCACGGGCAGTCCGGCGGCGTGGGCCAGCAGCGCCGCGTCGGCGGCGGCGTGCGGCGCGAGCAGCGCGGGGTCCGCGCGGTCGTCGGGCGATTGCCAGCAGGCCAGCACCACCTGTTGCGGCGCGATGCCCAGCAACGCGGCAAGCTCGGCGCGCAGCGCGCCAGGGCGCGTGCTTGGCAGCCACACGGTCAGCTTGCTGTCGCGCCAGTCGGCGACGGCCGTGCAATACGCCTCAGCGTGGGTGCCGGCCAGGGGCCACTGGTAGTGCTGCGTGTGGCGCGCATCGGCGCCGGCCAGCACCGCATCGGCATTGCCGCGCTGGGCCAGCGTGAGGCGCGCTACCGGCGCGTCGTCCGCGCGGGGCGGGGCGGACCATCGTGCCTGCAGCGCATGGGTTGCGTTGATGGCCTGTGCGCCGGAAGCCGTTGCCATGCCGGCGAAATTGTTGCGGATGACGACCGCGCGCACGCCCGGCAGCGCCAGCGCTGCCTCGCGCTCCGCGCCCAGCAGGCGCGCCGTCAGCGGCTTGCCGTCGATCCAGCGCAGGCCAGGCGGTGTCAGCACCCGGGCAACCAGGCAGTCGGCGGCGGGCGGCGGCATGCTGCCCGCGACCGCGGTCGCAGGGGTGGCCTGTGGCACGAGCCCTTCGTTCACGATGCCGACCCCTCGGCCGCCTGCCGTTGCAGCACCGCGGCCCGTTGCACCGCGCGCACGATTTCCACGTGGGTGCCGCAGCGGCACAGGTTGAAGCGCAGCGCCTCGCGGATCTGGGCCTCGTCGGGATCGGGGTTCTGCGCGAGCAGCGCCTTGGCGGTCATGATCATGCCATTCAGGCAATAGCCGCATTGCGCGGCCTGCTCATCGATAAATGCTTGCTGCACAGGGTCGGGCTGCGCGTCGGTGCCCAGTCCCTCCAGCGTGGTGACGGCGTGCCCGACCACGGCCCTGACCGGCAGCACGCAGGCGCGTGCGGGCATGCCGTCCACCAGCACCGTGCAGGCGCCGCACTGGCCCAGACCGCAGCCATACTTGGGCCCGTTGCAGCACAGGTCGTTGCGCAGGATGTAGAGCAGCGGCGTGTCAGGGGCCACGCTCAGCGTGTGCTCGGCGTGGTTGACTTGCAATGTCAGGGGGCGGGGCGTGTTCATCGGGGGCTGGGGGCGGTTTGAACATCACGCATCGCTGCGCCGCGCCCCTTCGATGAGGGGCTGCGGCGGGCAGGGTTGGTCAGGCGTCAGGCCGCTGCGGACAGCGTCCCGGTCCCGGCCGACACCAGCGGCACGTTGAAGACATCGTAGCCGAAACACCAGTCGGGGTTCTCGTTGCCGCGCAGCCAGGTGTTGTTGTGCGAGACCAGCTGGACCTTGCTTGCGCGCTCGTTGCGGTTCGCTTCATACAGCGCGAATGCCGAGGCGAAGTCGTCCACGCCGGTCTCGGTGAAGCAGCGCGTGAGCATGGCCGCATCCTCGATCGCCATCGCGGCGCCTTGTGCCATGTGCGGCTTCATCGGGTGGCAGGCGTCGCCGAGCAGCACCAGGCGGCCCCGGCTCCACAGCGGCAGCGGGTCGCGCTCCAGCAGCGGCCACTTGGTCACTTCAACGGTGCCTTCGATCAGCGACTGCACGCCCTCATGCCAGCCGTCGAACGCGGCGCGCATTTCCTCGATGCTGCTCGGCACCCAGCTCTTGCTCATGTCCCACTCGGGCTCGGGCACGCCGGTGACGTAGTAGATCTCGTCGAGCTTGCTGGTATCGAAGTAGACCATCATGTGGCGGTCGTCGGTCCACCACTTGGTGCAGCGCTCATGCGTGAAGCCCTTGACGCGCGCGATCGGGAACACCGCGCGGTGTGCCACGTAGCCCGTGTACTTGGGCGGCTCGGCGCCCAGCAGCGTCTCGCGGATGCGCGAGTTGACACCGTCCGCGCCGATCACGATGTCGGCCTCTTCGACCGTGCCGTCGGTGAAGCGCAACTGCACCACGTCGCCCTGGTCGGTGACGCTTTCCAGCTTCTTGTTGAAGAACAGCGTGTCGGGCGCCACGGCGTCGGTCAGCAGCTTGTGGAAGTCGCCGCGGTGCACGGTCAGGTAGCTGGCACCGTAGTGGCGCTCTGCGTAGTCGCCCAGCGGGATCTGCGCGATCACCTCGCCGGTCAGGCCGTCGCGGCTGTACCAGTAGTCGGGGTGGCAGCCCATGTCGTTGAGCGCGTCCTCGATGCCGATGCGCCGCATGATCTTCATCACGTTGGGCCCCACATGGATGCCCGCGCCCAGGCGCGAGAACGCCGGTGCCTGTTCATACAGCCTGACTTGGAAGCCGGCTCGCTGCAGCAGGGCGGCCGCGGCCGTTCCTCCGAGTCCGGCGCCGACAACTGCGATTCGCGGTTTGCCTTGCACGTTCTTTCTCCTGGCAATGACACAAGGTCGATGGGGGCTGGGGCGGCCACTCGGCCGACCGTTGAAAACAAGTGTACACACTCAAAACATCAAAGTAAAAGAAGAAAATTATGAACCTATGGAAAACCCTTACTGAAATGTGATGACGCTCACGCATCGCGTTATATCGGTGAATTGATGCGCAAATACAGGGATTGATTAGTTAAGTATGCACTGAACGAGTGAATTCGCGGGCGCGCAGATTCTGTTTGCTTAGATAAAGTGTGTACACTACAATCAATCACAGCATGCAGGGCCGCCAGGCCGAGGCAGGCGGGTAGACAGACAAACAGATGACGGAGTCGACAGTGCAGAAAGTTTTCCGAATCGGCCAGATCGTGCCGAGCTCCAACACCACCATGGAAACCGAGATCCCGGCGATGCTGGCAGCGCGCCAGCTGGTGCGCCCGGAACGCTTCACCTTCCACTCAAGCCGGATGCGGATGAAGAAGGTGGTCAAGGAGGAACTGGCGGCCATGGATGCCGAATCCGACCGCTGCGCGGTGGAACTGAGCGACGCCCGCGTCGACGTGCTCGGCTATGCCTGCCTGGTGGCCATCATGGCCATGGGCCACGGCTACCACCGGGTGTCCGAGCAGCGCCTGCAGGCGCATACCGCCGAGAACGGCGGCGACGCGCCGGTGATCACCAGCGCCGGCGCGCTGGTCGATGCGCTCAAGGTGATGGGCGCGAAGCGCATCGCCGTGGTGGCGCCCTATATGAAGCCGCTGACCGAGCTGGTGGTCGACTACATCCGCAATGAAGGCTATGAGGTGGTCGACTACCGCGCGCTGGAAATCCCCGACAACCTTGAGGTGGGGCGCCACGACCCGGCACGGCTGCCGGAGATCGTCGCGCAGATGAATACGGCCGACGCCGATGTCATCGTGCTGTCGGCGTGCGTGCAGATGCCGTCGCTGCCAGCCGTGGCCAAGGTCGAGGCGATGACCGGCAAGCCGGTGGTCACCGCCGCCGTCGCCACCACCTATGCGCTGCTGAAGCGGCTCGGGCTGGAGCCGGTGGTGCCGGGCGCCGGCGCGCTGCTGTCGGGCGCGTACTGAAGGGGGCGGCCATGGCAGACAGCACCTTTCTCTACGGCGCCAACGTGAACGCCAACGGCATCCGCCAGCACTACCTGCGCTATGGCGGGCAGGGCGGTGCGCGTGCGCAGCGCGATGCCGTCATCATCGTGCCGGGCATCACCAGCCCGGCGGTGACCTGGGGCTTTGTCGGCGAGCAATTCGGGCAGCAGTTCGATACCTATGTGCTCGACGTGCGCGGCCGGGGCCTGTCGCAGGCCGGCGCTGAGTTGGACTACAGCCTCGATGCGCAGGCTGCCGATGTGATCGCGTTTGCGCAAGCGCTTGGCTTGCAGCGCTACGCCATCGTCGGCCATTCGATGGGCGCGCGCATCGGCATCCGCGCCGCGGGCAGCAAGCCGGCGGGCCTGACGCACCTGGTGCTGGTCGATCCGCCGGTGTCGGGGCCGGGCCGCCGCCCGTACCCGTCGCAACTGCCGTGGTACATCGATTCGATCCGGCTGGCGCAGCAGGGCATCGACGTGGAAGGCATGCGCCGCTTCTGCCCGACTTGGACCGAGGACCAGTTGCGCCTGCGCGCGCAATGGCTGCATACCTGCGACGAGCGCGCGATCCTGGCCAGCTTCAATGGCTTTCATGAGGACGATATCCACGCCGACCTGCCGCACGTCGCCGTGCCGGTCCTGCTGATGACCGCGGGCCGTGGCGACGTGATCCGCGAGGAAGACGTGCAAGAGATGCGCAAGCTGCTGCCCGCACTGCTGCTTGCGCATGTCGCCAACGCCGGCCACATGATCCCGTGGGACGACGAGGCCGGCTTCTACCGCGCCTTTGGCGACTTCCTGGGTGCGGCGCTGAACTAAACGAGGAGCGAACATGCCCGTAAGCGATTACGACCTGACCGCGGCGTGGAAGCAGGTGCTGACGCTGTCGAAGCTTGAGCCGGGGCAGACCGTCACCGTGCTGACCGGCGCCGCCACGCATCCGCAGACGCTGCGCACCGCGATGGTGGCGGCGGCATCGATGGGCGCCATCGTCAACCGGCTCGACTTGCCGCCGGTCAATGGCGAAAAGGCGCTCAGCCGCGACGCGCTGGCCTATCTGGGGACCACGCCGCTGACCGGCAACCCGGCCGCCATTGCCGCACTCAAGGCCAGCGACCTGGTGCTGGACCTGATGACGCTGCTGTTCTCGCCCGAGCAGCACGAGATCCTGGCGCAAGGCACCAGGATCCTGCTGGCTGTGGAGCCGCCCGAAGTGCTGGCGCGGCTGGTGCCGACCGAAGCCGACCGCGCCCGCGTCAAGGCCGCGGCCGCGCGGCTGGGCAAGGCGCGCGAGATGCATATCGTGTCCGACGCCGGCATGGACCTGCGCTGCCGCCTGGGCGAGTTCCCGGCGATCAGCGAGTACGGCTTTGTCGACGAGCCCGGCCGCTGGGACCACTGGCCGAGCGGCTTCGTGCTGACCTGGCCGGACGAGGGCGGCACCAACGGCACCATCGTGCTGGACCGCGGCGACATCCTGCTGCCGATGAAGTCCTATCTCCAGGCGCCGATCCGCATTACGGTCGAAGCCGGCTACGTGCGCCGCATCGAAGGCGGCGTGGACGCGGAGTTGCTGGCCGACTACATGGCCTCGTTCAACGACCCCGAAGCCTATGCCATGTCCCATATCGGCTGGGGGCTGCAGCCGCGCGCCAGCTGGTCGGCGCTGGCGATGTATGACCGTGAGGCCACCATCGGCATGGACGCGCGCGCCTACGAGGGCAACTTCCTGTGCTCGTTCGGCCCCAACAACGAAGCCGGCGGCAGCCGCACCACCGCCTGCCATATCGACATCCCGGTGCGCCACTGCACCGTCAGTCTGGATGGCGAGCCCGTGGTGGTGCGCGGCAAGGTGATGGACGGCCACCACGCGCCGGCCGCTTCTCTCTACAAGGACGCGCGCCATGGATGACGCCGTGCAGACTTACCAACGCCAGGGCTTTGGCGCAGCCATGGAACTGAGAGCGCCGTACGGCCTGCTGATCATCGACTTCGTCAACGGCTTCGCCGATCCGGCGGTGTTTGGCGGCGGCAATATCCCCGAGGCGATCCGCAACACGCAGCCGCTGCTGCGCACCGCGCGCGAGCAGGGCTGGCCGGTGGCGCACAGCCGCATCGTGTTTGCCGACGACGACAGCGATCACAATATCTTCACGCTGAAGGTGCCGGGCATGCTGACGCTGAAGGAGGATGGCCACAACAGCAAGATCGTGCCGGAGCTGGCGCCAGCGCCGGGCGAACTGGTGGTGCGCAAGACGGTGCCGTCAGCGTTCTTCGGCACCTCGCTGGCGGCGTGGCTGACGCAGCGTGGCGTGCAGACGCTGCTGGTGGCGGGTTGCGTCACCAGCGGCTGCGTGCGCGCCAGCGTGGTCGACGCGATGTCGCTGGGCTTCCGCCCGCTGGTGGTGTCGGATTGCGTGGGCGACCGCGCGCTGGGCCCGCATGACGCCAACCTGTTCGACATGGCGCAGAAGTACGCCACCGTGCTGACGCGCGACGAGGCGCTGGCGCAGGTTGCCGGCGTGCGCGCCGCCGCCTGAGGCGTGGCGATGCGGCCGGGCCTGGCGTCAGCCTGCCGCCGCGCGCCGGCCGCGGGCCGTCTTGCGCGGCGCGGCCGGCGGCGCCACATCCGCATCCGGCACAGCGCCGGGCACGGCCACGGCGCGCAGCACCGTCTGCTGGATCACATCGCGCCAGTGTGCCAGCGCCGGCGGGCTCATCATGGGTTCGCCCAGGAAGGCGCTGAGCGTATGATGGTTGGAGTTGTAGAAGTAGCCAAGCGAAGCGATCACCATATAGACATCGCGTGCGGCCGCGTCCGGCCGGAACAGCCCCGCGGCCTTGCCGCGCGCGAGGATGCCGTCGAGCACCGACAGCGCGTAGCTGGAGATCTCGCGCAGCCGCACCGACTTCTTCGCGTGCTTGCCCTGGCTCATGTTCTCGCTGGTCAGGATGGCGACGAACTCCGGATGATCCAGGTAGTACTGCCAGATGAAATCGATCAGTTGCGACAGCGCACGCACGGGGTCGGCGGCGTCGAGCTCATGTTCCAGCTGCTGCTCGGCTTCATTGAGCTGCAGGTAGATGGTCTCGAGCACTTCGACAAACAGCTTTTCCTTGCTGCCGAAGTAGTAATAGATCATCCGGTCGTAGGTCTTGGCCAGCGACGAGATGCGTTCGATGCGGCCCCCGTCGTAGCCGCGCTGGGCGAAGACCTTGATCGCAGCCTTCAGGATGCGGTCGCGGCTGTCCTGCGCTTGCCTGGCCCGCGTGCCGGCTGGCGCCCGCTTTGCGGTTGGCTTGGGCGCGGTCGTGATCGTCATGGTCGATGCTTGGGCTATTCCACTGTTGGCTTGCAGTATAACGGGCGCCCCGGGGCGCAGCCGGTGAAGGAGATGGCAGAACGATGACGGCAACCAATCTGCAAGCCGCGGCACAGGCCGACGCCGACACGCCGCGCACGCTGCGGCTGGCGCTGCTGCAGGCCACCGGCGTGCTGCTGGTGACGCGCGCCCCGCAGGCGGCGGCACGGCCCGCGCCCGGCCAGCCCGGCGCGGCGTCGGACTACGTGCCGGCACTGCCGGACATCTTCATTGCCTTGCGCGACAGCGGCGAGGTGCTGGCCTTCAACGGCCACGTCGACCTGGGCACCGGCATCCGCACGGCACTGGCGCAGATCGTGGCGGAAGAACTCGACGTGCCGCTCGAACGCGTACGCATGGTGCTTGGCCATACCGAAGCCACCCCCAACCAGGGCCCCACCATTGCCAGCGCATCGATCCAGATCTCGGCGCTGCCGTTGCGCCGCGCCGCCGCCCAGGCGCGTGCGTGGCTGCAGGCGCGTGCCGCGCAGCACCTCGGCGTGGAAGCCGGCGGGCTGGAGGCAGAGGACGGCGTCTTCCGGGTTCCCGGCACGCAGGCCAGCGTCGGCTATGGCGCGCTGCTTGCCGGCGAGCACCTGGAACTGCCGCTGGCCGACGACATACCGACCAAGCCGGTCGAGTCCTACCGCATCGTCGGCCGTGCCGCGGGCCGCGTCGATATTCCCGGCAAGGTGCGCGGCGCACTGACCTTTGTCCACGACGTGCGCGTGCCCGGCATGCTGCATGGCCGCGTGGTGCGACCGCCGTATGCGGGGCGCGACAGCGGCCACTTTGTCGGCAACAGCCTGCTGGAAGTCGATCGCGACTCCGTGCGCGACGTGCCGGGCGTGGTCGATGTGGTGGTGCAGGGCGACTTTGTCGGCGTGGTGGCCGAGCGCGAGGAATACGCGGTGCAGGCCGCGCGCCGGCTGCGCGTGCGCTGGAAACCCATCCCGCCACTGCCGGCGCTGGACGATCCGGAGCCCGCGCTGCGCGCCAACCCGGCCACGCGGCGCGAGTTGCAGGCCGACGGCGAACTGCCGGCAAACGGCGCCGGCATGGCATTGCAGCGGCGCTTCGTCTGGCCGTACCAGATGCATGGCTCGATCGGCCCGTCATGCGCCGTGGCCGACTGGCATGACGATGGCCTGACAGTCTGGTCCGGCACGCAGAACCCGCATGTGCTGCGCATCGATCTGGCAAAGTTGTGCGGGCTCGGCGAAGACCGCATCGAGATCGTGCGCTTGGAGGCTGCCGGCTGCTACGGGCGCAACTGCGCCGACGATGTAGGCGCCGACGCGGCACTGCTGTCGCGCGCGGTCGGGCGGCCCGTGCGCGTGCAGCTCTCGCGCGAGCAGGAACACCTGTGGGAGCCCAAGGGCGCGGCTCAGCTGATGGACGTCAGCGCCACGCTGGGGCCGGACGGCGCGCTGCTTGGCTATGACTTCACCAGCCGCTATCCGTCCAACGATGCGCCCACGCTGGCGCTGGTGCTGACCGGTGCCGTGCCCAACGCGCCGCGCACGCTGGAGATGGGCGATCGCACCGCCGTGCCACCGTACGCGTATGGCGCGCGCCGCATCGGTTGCGACGACACGCCCGCGATCGTGCGCGCGTCCTGGCTGCGTGGCGTGTCGGCGCTGCCCAATGCGTTTGCGCATGAGTGCGTGATCGATGAGCTGGCAGCAGAGGCGGGTGCCGATCCCGTGGATTTCCGGCTGCGGCACCTGCCGGATGAACGTGCCGCGGCTTTGCTGCGCGCCGTGGCCGAAGCGGCTGGCTGGCAGCGGGGCGTGGCCGGATCGCGGGGTATCGCGGATGCCGAAGGCCGGCTGCGCGGCCGGGGCGTGGCCTATGCCCGCTATATCCACAGCCGTTTCCCGGGGTTCGGCGCAGCGTGGTCTGCCTGGGTGGTGGACCTGGCGGTGGATGCCGGCAGCGGCCGCATCACCATCGAAAAGGTGGTGGTCGGGCAGGACACGGGCATGATGGTCAACCCCGACGGCGTGCGCCATCAGATCCACGGCAACGTGGTGCAGACGCTCAGCCGGGTGCTGAAGGAGCAGGTGCGCTTCGATGCGGAGGGTGTCGCCAGCCGCGAATGGGGCAGCTATCCGCTGCTGACCTTCCCGGAAGTCCCGCCGATTGAAGTGGTGCTGATGCCGCGGCAGTCGGAGCCGCCGCTGGGCGCCGGCGAATCGGCCTCGCTGCCGGGTGCGCCGGCGATCGCCAATGCCTTGTTCGATGCGCTGGGGGTGCGGCTGCGCCGGCCGCCTTTCGTGCCGGAGACGGTGCTGGCGGGGTTGCAGGCCCGCTGAGGCCCCCAAACTCAAAGCGGCGCCTGCTCAGGCGCCGCCATTCCCCTCGTCAATCTCACTCATCTTGCGCAGCAGGTAGGTCACCGCCACGCGCTCGGCCGGGTTCAGGCCGCCGAAGGTCTGCTCCGAGATCTCCTTCGCAAACGGCACGGTCTCATCGATCAGTGCCAGCCCGGCGGGCGTGACCGTTACCACCACCTTGCGCCGGTCATTGGGATCGTGCGACACCGCAATCAGCTCGCGCGACTTCAGCCGGTCGATGATGCCCCGCACCGTGGCCTGGTCGATGGCGGTGGCGCGCACCACCTCGTTCATCGAACACGGCTGGCGGTCCCTGACCGCGCACAGCACCACGAACTGCGCCGCGGTCAGCTGCGAATCCGGGATGGTCTGCTGGAAGATCGCCACATGGCGCTGGTAGGCGCGCCGCAGCAGGTGGCCCACCTGCTCGGTGAAATCGTAGTCGGCGGCGGTCTTGCCGGAAGGCGTGTCGGAGGGCTGGGGCACGAACCTGGTGCAGTGGGTAAGGTGACTCAGAGTATACCGAGGAAGGGGCCGGGAAGGTGGCCGGGGCCGCCGCGGCGATGGCCGATGCCATTGCGTCTTTTCGAATACAATCGTCGGGTCGTTTCGCGGGGCCGACGTGCCCGCCCGCTTTCCCCCTGTATTCCCCGTGCCAGCCTCCCAGAAGTCTCTCGCCGCACCTGCCGCGCTGCCGTCGCCGCAGCGCTCGGGGCTTGTCATCGCCGCCGTCGGAGCGGTGCTGTTCTCCGCCAAGGCGATCGTCGCCAAGCTGATGTACCGCTACAACGTCGATGCGGTGATGGTGATCACGCTGCGCATGCTGTTCGCGGTGCCGCTGTTCATGGCGATCGGCTGGTGGCAGTCGCGCCGGCTGGCGCCGCTGTCGTGGGCGGATCGGGGCCGCGTGGTGTTTCTCGGATTTATCGGCTACTACCTGTCGAGCTTCCTCGATTTCATCGGGCTGCAATACATCACCGCCGGGCTGGAGCGGCTGATCCTGTTCCTGACGCCGTCGTTCGTGCTGCTGGCCACCGCGCTGGTCTTCCGCCGGCCGATCGCCATGCGCCAGTGGCTGTCGCTGCTGCTGGCCTACGCCGGCATCGTGCTGGTATTCGCGCATGACCTGGACGTCAGCGGCAGCCAGGTGTGGCTGGGCGGCGCGCTGGTGCTGGGCAGCGCCTTGACATATGGTATCTACCTGATCCTGAGCGGCGAGCTGGTGCGGCGCATCGGCTCGCTGCGGCTGGTGGCGTATGCGATGTGCGTCTCGACCGCCTGCTGCGTGATCCAGTACCTCGTGCTGGGCCGGCCGGTGTCGGAACTGGCGCAGCCGGCGCCGGTGATGTG
The DNA here is from genome assembly GCF_058795055.1 of Cupriavidus sp. GW823-FHT06D04. Classification (NCBI taxonomy): domain Bacteria; kingdom Pseudomonadati; phylum Pseudomonadota; class Betaproteobacteria; order Burkholderiales; family Burkholderiaceae; genus Cupriavidus; species Cupriavidus sp. GW823-FHT06D04. Next base: position 115,865 of record NZ_JBXAHL010000025.1, read on the forward strand.
GCTGTCACTCGTCAATGCGGTGTTCTGTACCGTGCTGCCGGTGTCGCTGACCATGGTGGCGGTGTCGCGCATCGGCGCGCCGATGGCGTCGCAGGCGGGCATGATCGGCCCGGTGTCGACGCTGTTACTGGCCTTCTGGCTGCTGGGCGAACCCGTCAGCGGCGTGCAGCTCGCCGGCAGCGCGCTGGTGATGGGCGGCATGTATTTGCTGTCGGCAAGAAAAACGTGATTCCAGGCCGGCCGCCGAGCTGGCCCGTCAAAGACAACAGACAAAGGAGAAAGACATGGATCTGGGACTGCGCGGCAAGCATGCGCTGGTATGCGGCGCCAGCAAGGGCCTGGGCTTTGCCTGCGCCGATGCGCTGGCGGCCGAGGGTGTTGACGTGGTGATCGTGGCGCGCGGCGCCGAGGCGCTGGAGAAGGCCGCTGCCGGCTTGCGCGCGCGCCATGGCCGCCGCGTGATCGCGGTGGCGACCGACATCACCACGCCCGAAGGCCGCAAGGCGGCGCTGGACGCCGTGGCCAAGCTGGGCGACCTCGACATCCTGGTTAACAACGCCGGCGGTCCGCCGCCGGGGAACTTCCGCGACTGGGAGCGCAGCGACTGGCTGGCCGCACTGGACGCCAACATGCTGACCCCGATCGAGCTGATCAAGGCCACCGTCGACGGCATGATCGCGCGCAAGTGGGGCCGCATCATCAATATCACCAGCGGCGCGGTCAAGGCGCCGATCGATGTGCTGGGCCTGTCCAATGGCGCGCGCTCGGGCCTGACCGGCTTTGTCGCGGGCGTGGCGCGCGAAGTGGCGCAGCATGGCGTGACCATCAACAACCTGCTGCCGGGTCCGTTCAACACCGACCGCCTGCTCAAGACCATGGAAGGCGGGGCCAAGAAGGCTGGCCTGAGCGTCGATGAGGTGGCGCAACGCCGCGCCGCGGCGAACCCGTCGCGCCGCTTCGGCGAGCCGGCCGAGTTCGGTGCTACCTGCGCCTTCCTGTGCAGCCGCCATGCCGGCTACATCACCGGGCAGAACATCCTGCTCGATGGCGGCGCCTACCCGGGCACCTTCTGATTCCGCTGCTTTCTCCTGTTTCCTGACGTTCACCGACCCCGCAACAAGGAACCCCTGATGACTCGCCCCCGCATCGCGCTGATCGCCCACGACCACAAGAAGGACGATATCGTCGCCTTCGCCACGCGCCACCGCGCCTTCCTTTCGCAGTGCGAGCTGCTGGCCACCGGCACCACCGGCGGGCGCCTGATCGACGAGGTCGGGCTGGAGGTGACGCGCATGCTGTCGGGGCCGTGGGGCGGCGACCTGCAGATCGGCGCGCAACTGGCAGAAGGCCTGGTGCGCGCCGTGGTGTTCCTGCGCGACCCGATGACGCCGCAGCCGCATGAACCCGATATCAACGCGCTGGTGCGCGCCTGCGACGTGCACAACGTGCCGTGCGCGACCAACGTGGCCACTGCCGAGCTGTTGATCGCCGGGCTGACGCGCGAGGCTGAAGCCGGCAACTGAATTCCCATCGATGCATCACCATAACGAGGAGCGACACAGATGAGCAAAGCCATCCGGATCGAGCAGACCGGCGGTCCCGAAGTCATGCAGTGGGTCGATGTCGAAGTGGGCGATCCCGGCCCCGGCGAAGTGCGCGTGCGCCATGAGGCGGTGGGCCTGAACTACATCGATGTCTATTTCCGCACCGGGCTGTACAAGCAGCCGCTGCCGGGCGGGCTGGGCATGGAAGGCGCCGGCGTGGTCGAAGCGGTGGGCGAGGGCGTGCGCCACGTCGCCGTGGGCGACCGCGTGGCCTACGCCGGCCGTCCCACCGGCGCCTACGCGCAGGTGCGCGTGATGCCGGCCGATATCGTGGTGCGGCTGCCCGATGCGATCCCGTTCGACACCGCCGCGGCGATGATGCTGCAGGGCCTGACCGCGCAGTACCTGATCCGCGACAGCTACAAGGTGCAGCCGGGCGACACGGTGCTGCTGCATGCGGCCGCCGGCGGCGTTGGCCTGATTGCCAGCCAGTGGCTCAAGGCGCTCGGCGTGACCGTGATCGGCACCGTGGGCAGCGACGAGAAGGCCGAACTTGCGCGCGCCAATGGCTGCGCCCATACCATCGTCTACACGCGCGAATCCTTCGTGGACCGCGTCAAGGAAATCACCAACGGCAAGGGTGTGGCGGCGGTCTATGACTCGATCGGCAAGGACACTTTCGAGGGCTCGCTCGACTGCCTGGCGCCGCGCGGCACCATGGTCAGCTTCGGCAATGCCTCGGGCCCGGTGCCGCCGTTCGATCTGTCGGTGCTGAGCAGCAAGGGGTCGCTGCGGCTGACGCGCCCGACGCTGATGACCTACGTGGTGAATCGCGAGCTGCTGGAGCCGATGGTGGCCGACCTGTTCGACGCCGTGGCCACCGGCAAGGTGAAGATCGACATCCGCCAGCGTTACGCGCTGTCCGAGGTGGCGCAGGCGCACCGCGACCTGGAATCGCGCAAGACCACCGGCTCGACCATCCTGCTGCCGAACTGAGCACCAGCCAGGCAAGCAAAAGCCCCGGGGCGGCAGGTGCCGCGCCGGGGCTTTGTCATTCAGCGATGCGGTCAGTGCGGCCGGACCGTGGTGGCGGTGGCGCGCGTCTGCGCCTGGCGCAGGATATGCGGCGGCAGGCGCTTCAGGATCAGGTGCACCGCCAGCGGAATCAGCACCACGTCATCGACGATGCCCAGGCCCGCGACCACATCGGGGATCAGGTCGATCGGCGAGATTGCGTAGAGCAGGAGCCCGATGGCGGCGGGCTTGAGCCAGGCCGGCGCGTCCGGATGGCGCAGCGCGTACCAGAACAGGCGGCCGTCGCTACGAACCAGCGTCCACAGGGCCGAAAATCGCTTCCACATGAGAGGCCTCCTTCACATTGCGGGCGCCGGTCACTGGCGCATGCACAGATAGCTTGGGCCGTTATCGGCGGCTTCAAGTTCCGGAGGTGCAGGGAGATGCCTTGGGTATAGCCAAGGCTGGCGGTTTGCGCCCCTCTCCCGCTTGCGGGAGAGGGGCGGGGGAGAGGGCAGGAGCGTCAAAGGCTGAGGGCGGTGGGTGAAAACCGTTGGCCCCGCTTGGTGTGGCTCCTAGCTAAACCACCGCTCTCCCCGACCCTCTCCCGCTGATGGGAGAGGGAGAACACCTTGCTTAGGCAAGCTCGGGCGGCTCAGGAGCACCGGCGATCAGAGCCTGTCAGATTTCTTGTGTGTTGAGGTCATGAGACGATATCGAAAGAAACGCCCTTATGACCGAAACAACAAG
>NZ_JBXAHL010000026.1:0-92335 GCF_058795055.1 Cupriavidus sp. GW823-FHT06D04
AGAGCATCACGTAGCGCCGTAGGAATCCTCGTCCTTTCCGCCGTAAGGCGGCAGCCGAAGGCTGAGGACGGGGAGGACGTCAATGAAGCGTCAGCCCACGAAGGCGTGGATACAAAGCCTTACAAGACTCTCAAGCGCCGTGGTCAACTGTCACAAGCTGTCGCCGTTACACGAGGTAACCAGCTTTAGGTTCTGCTCATACCAAACATGGCGAGAACCCCCTAAGGTATTGGCAACATTCGACGGAACAGCATCATGCAGAAGATCTTGGCAGTTTGTGCAATTGCAGCCGCATCCGTGCTTGCGTCAGGCACCGCCCAGGCAAGGGTAGACGTCGGAATTGGCATCGGTATTCCAGGTGTCGTAGTTGCAGCGCCTCCACCCCCGGTGTACTACGAGCCGGCCCCAGTTTACGTGGCTCCGCGCCCGGTGGTAGTGGCGCCTGGTTACTACGACGATTGGCAAGCACGCGAATGGCGTGAACAACAGTGGCGTGAACGGCGGTGGAGGGAACGCGAGTGGAGAGAGCGCCATCGCGAGTGGCGCCGTTGGCACGATGACGACTAGGACTGAAGACGGGTTCTACGCTAAGTCTGCCTTCCTGCGGGCCTGACCCCAAGGCGCGGGCTTCCCTGCGGAAGCCCGCTTTTCGTCCGCCCGTCTCAGAAGGTGGCCGGCGAATTCACCCACAGCACCCTGGCCACGACGTCGCCCACATTGCGGTAGCCATGCGGCACCTGGCTGGCGAACGTGAAGGCATCGCCCGGGCCGATCAGGTAGACGTCGTCGCCGAGCATCAGTTCGAGCTGTCCTTCGAGCACGTAGCCCACTTCCTCGCCCTGGTGCTCGATCTGCCCGTCGCTGGCCTCGCCGGGCCAGACGATGTGGATGTTGGCCTGCAGCAGGCCGCCACGCTTGGGCAGCACCACGCGTTCGAGCGCCACGCCGCCGGCCCGGATCACCGGGCGTTCACCATGCCGCAGGATCGGCGACTGGTTTGGCTCCTCGTCGCTGGTCAGCGCGCCGATATTGGTGTCCAGCGCTACGGCCAGCCGGTGCAGCGTGGTAAACGACGGGGTGGCCAGCCCGCGCTCAATCTTTGAAATCAGGCTTTCCGAGCACCCCGCCTTCCCGGCGAGCTGTAGCAGCGTGTAGCCGGCCACCAGCCGGGCGTGGCGCAGCTTGACGCCAAGCGTCAGGGTGGCCGACTTGCTGTCGGCCGTTTCAGGTGTGGGGCGCTCGGTCTTTGCCATGCAGGCTCGGAATGGGTTGGACTTGGATCGGCCGCCAGGCGCCGTACGTCGATGTGTTCAGCGGCTGGCCAGTTCGGCGACAGTGTAAGCCAGTGCCTGGGCTCCAAGGAACAGATCGGCGCCTTCCGTATCTTCGGCGGCATTGTGGCTGATGCCCCCTTTGCTTGGCACGAAGATCATCGCCGTGGGGCAATGGTCGGCCAGGTACATGGCGTCGTGGAACGCGCCGGAGGTCAGCCGCATCGGCAGCGCCCGGCCGGCGTTGCCGCTGGCACGCGAGCAGGCGCGCTCGATGGTGCCCAGCATGGCCTCGGGGAAATGCGTCGGCTCGCGATGGAAGAAGCGCGTGACCGTGACCGCTTCGGGCGCATGTGCGTGCCTGACACACGCCGCGCGCAATGCCGCTTCGGCGCGATCAAGCGCGGCGTCGTCCAGGCAGCGCATATCGACCGTGAACGTGACGTGGCCGGGAATGGTGTTGACCGAGTTCGGCGCCACGCTCCAGCGGCCCAGCGTCAGGCGCAGTTCGGGAGTACCGGGGGCGGCCGCATGGCGCGGCGCCAGCGTGTACAGGTCTTGCGCAATGGCCACGGCCGCGGCCATCGCATCGTGTCGCACCGCCATCGGCGTGGTGCCGGCATGGGCCATCGTACCCGTGCATTCCACGCGGAACCAGCGTACCGCCTGGATGCCGGTGACCACGCCCAGCGGCACATTTGCGCCTTCCAGCACCGGCCCCTGTTCGATGTGCAGTTCGACGCATGCCGCCATGGGCCGCGCCATCGGCACCCTGGGCACGTCATGGCTTTCCGCCAGCGCGGCATCGAGCGCCTCGCCGAACCGAATACCGGCCGCATCAGTCACGTCGCGATAGCCTGCCAGCCGCGCGGGTTCGACGAAGGCGCTCGACCCCATCGCGCCGGGACCGAAGCGGCTGCCTTCCTCGTTGGTCCAGGACACAACCTCGACGGGGCGCAATGTCTCAATGCCGGCCGCGTTGAGCGCGGCAATTACTTCCAGGCCGGCCAGCACGCCGTACGCGCCGTCGTACTTGCCGCCCACCGGCTGCGTATCGGCGTGGCTGCCGGTCAGCACCGGCGGCAGGTCTTCGCGGCCGGGGCGGCGGAAAAACAGGTTGCCGCAATCGTCGATGCCGACTGTGCAGCCCAGCGCGCGTGCCTGGTCGATCAGGTGGCGCCGGGCGGCCAGGTCGATTGCGGTCAGCGTTTCGCGGGAAACGCCGCCGTCGTGGCGCAGGCCAAACCGGGCCAGGGCTGCCAGCGATGCGGCCAGGCGCTCGGCGCCCACATGATCCTGCGCGCGTTCGGCAATGGTTTGTGCGTTGGCGAGGGTGGGCGGGTTCGATACGGTCAATTTGGTCTCCAGATATCAGGCAAGGCTGGCGCCGAGCGCCTGCTCAAGACGATGAGCCATGCCGAGCACGCGGGCATCGGCATGGCGCGGCCCCGTCACGGTCACGCCAACCGGCATGCCGGTGGCGCCGGTCCCCGTCGGCACATGGACGCATGGGGTGCCCAGCAGCGACCACATGCGGCAGAAAATCGGATCGCCGGTGGCGCCAAGGCCAGCAGGCGCTTCGCCTTCGGCGCTCGGGGCCAGTACGACGTCGAATTCGGCCATCGCCATACTGAACGCCGTGCGGGCTGCTTCCGCGTGGGCCAGCGCGACATGGAAGCGCTGGCCGGTGACGGCGCGGCCCGCTTTGAGTTGGCGCGCGAAAGCCGCGCTAAAGCCTTCTGCGTGCTCGCGTGCTTCCGGCGCGAATGCGGCGAGTGCCTCGAATGCCATGATGTCCAGTTGGGCTTCAGTCAGCCCGTCGCAAGCCTGCGGCAGGTTGAAGTCGCGCACCGTGCCACCGATGCGTTCGAGCGCACGGATCGCGGTGTCCAGCGCAGCTTGGGTATCGGCACTGGCGCGTTCCCAATGCGGCGTGCGGCAAATGCCGATGCGCAGCGGCGCGTGGCGTACCGTCGACGCATCCGCTACCGCGGCATCGCGCGCCAAGGTGCCGATGAAGAAGGCCGCGTCGTCCACGCGGCGGGCCAGCACCCCCACCGTATCCAGGCTCGGTGCCAGCGGCTTGATACCGGCCAGCGGCAGCGTGCCATGCGTGGGCTTGTAGCCCACCACGCCGCAATAGGCGGCCGGCCGGATGATCGATCCCGCGGTCTGTGTGCCGAAGGCCAGCGGCACCATGCCTGCGGCGACGGCGGCGGCCGATCCGCTCGAGGAGCCGCCGGGGGTGCGGGGCCTGTCCGCCGGCGCGCGCGGGTTGCGGGTCGGCCCAGGCTGAAACGTGGCGAATTCGGTGGTGACGGTCTTGCCGACCACGACCGTGCCCGCCGACCGGGCCAGTGCTACCGCCGCCGCATCCACGCCCGGCCGATGTCCGGCGTATATCGGCGAACCATAAGTGGTCGGCATGTCGGCCGTATCCATCAGGTCCTTGACGCCAAGCGGGACGCCCGGCAAGGCGCCTGACGCGCCGCCGGCATCTAGCCGCCGCGCATGCGCCACGGCGGTGTCGCCACCCACGTGCTGCCAGGCCAGAATGCCTGCGTCTTGCGCTGCAATGCGGGCCAGCGCCGCACGGACCACCGCTTCGGCGCTCAGTTCGCGCCGGGACACCATCGCCGCCAGGGTGCGGACCGGAAGATCGAGGAAATCGTCCATCGCATGTTCTCCGGATCAGCCGAAATAGGCTGCGCGAACCTCATCGTTCTCGCGCAGCGCCTGCGCGGTGCCCTGGGCCACGACACGGCCCTGGGTCAGCACATAGCCCTGGTGTGAGATGGCTAGCGTCTGGCGCGCGTTCTGTTCCACCAGCAGCACAGTCATGCCCAGTTCGTTGATCTGCTGGATGACCTTGAAGTTCTCCTTCACGTAGAGCGGCGACAGGCCCAGCGACGGCTCGTCGATGACCAGCAGCCGCGGCTGCGCCATCAGTCCGCGCCCGATCGACACCATCGCCTGTTCGCCGCCGGACATGGTGCCGGCGAGCTGGCCCGCGCGCTCGCGCAGCCGGGGGAAGATCGTGTACACGCGCTCGATGCGCTCGCGCACTTTGGCCGGGTCCGCCTCAAGGAAGGCGCCCAGCGCAAGGTTTTCAGCCACCGTCATGCGCGGGAACACCTTGCGGCCTTCGGGAATGCAGGAGATGCCGCGTGCGATGATGTTGTGGGTCTTCTCGCCCGCGATGTCCGTGCCGTCCCACAGGATGCGTCCCTGGCGCGGCGGTGTCAGGCCCAGGATCGAACGGATCAGCGTGCTCTTGCCGGCGCCGTTGGCGCCAAGGATGCATGTGATCTTGCCCGGCGGCACCTCGATCGAGACATCGTGCAGGACGTTGACCTTGTCATAGCCCGTGGTCAGCCCTTCCACGCGCAGTGTGCTGTCGCTCATGCGGCTTCCTCCCCCAGATAGGCGGTCTGCACGTCGGGATCGGCGGTAATCTCGGCGTAGGTTCCCTCGGCAATCTTCTTGCCGTAGTTCAGCACGATGCAGCGGTCGGTGATTCGCTCGATCACGTTCATCTCGTGCTCGATCAGCACCACCGACAGGTCCTGCAGCTTGCCGCGCACCTGCAGGATGTCGTCCATCAGCTCGTGGGTCTCGTCATGCGTCATGCCAGCCGAAGGCTCGTCGAGCAGCAGCAGCCGAGGGCGGCTCATCAGGGCCCGGCAGACCTCGATGCGGCGGCGGTCGATCATCGTGAACGTTTCCACCGGCTCGAACAGCCGCGCCACCAGCGGCGGGCTGAAGATGCCCAGCAGCTCGCGCACCGACTCCACGTAGCGCTCGTACTCGGCGCGGAACGCCTTGCGCCGGAACAGGTTGAAGACCAGCCCGTGCTGCATGTTCTGGTAATCGCCGATCACGATGTTGTCGAACACCGTCAGCGGCAGCGACAGCCGCGAACGCTGGAACGTCCGCGCCACGCCGCTGCGATAGATCTGCTGTGGCGTCTTGCCGATGACGTTGTCGCTGTCATAAGTGATAGTTCCGGCGCTGGCCTTGTATAGCCCCGTCAGCACGTTGAAGAACGTGGTCTTGCCGGAGCCGTTGGGGCCGAGCAGGCCCAGGATCTCGCCACGGCGGATATCGAGCTGGAGTTTGTCCAGCGCGGTCAGGCCGCCAAAGCGCATGGTCAGGTCGCGCACCTGGATCATCGCGTCGCTCATTGCGCATCCTCCCGGGGAAAGAACAGGCGGGTCTTGCGCGGCATCAGGCCGTCCGGGCGGAACAGCAGGATGGCGATCACCAGCGCCGCGTAGAACAGGAAGCGGTATTCCTGGATGAATTGCAGCTTTTCGGGCAGCACCAGCACGATGATCGCCGCTGGCACCAGGCCCACCACGTTGCCAAGGCCGCCCAGGATCACGATCGACAGCATCAGCAGCGAGTCGGCGAAGGTGAAGTTGTTGGGCGCCACGAACGCAGTGACCATACCGTAGACACTGCCCGCGATGCCGGCAAAGAAGTTGCCGAGCATGAACGCAATCACCTTCCAGCGGGCGATGTGCAGGCCGAACGCGGCGGCGGCGGTCTCGTCGGTGCGCACCACGTCCATCGCCAGGCCTACCCACGAGCGTTCCAGCGCCTTGACTACGGCAAACGTGCCTGCGCAGATCAGCAGGCTCAGCAGCGCATAGCTGGCGTAGAACGACACGTCCACGCCGAACAGTGTCACGCCCTCATTGAACGCGAAGCCGAACAGCGTCATCCCGGGCACCTGCAGGCCCTGCGGCCCGCCCAGCACGTCGTTGACCTCAAGGAAGGTCTTGAACAGGATGCCGAACGCGATGGTCACCAGCGCCGCATAGTGGCCGCGCGTGCGCAGCACGGGTGCAACCAGCACCGAGCCGATCACGGCCGCTGCCACGCCAGACAGCACGATCACCAGCACGTGAGGAATGCCCGTGTGCGTGGCCAGCACGGCCGTGGTGTAGGCGCCGATGCCAAAGAACGCCGCGCCCGCGAAGTTGGACACGCCGGAAAACCCGAACTGGACGGTCAACCCCAGGCAGGCGGTGGTGTAAAGCAGCACCGCACACAGCATCAACAGGACGAAATGGCTCTCGTGGAACAGCGCGATCAGCGCCAGCGTGCCGGCCAGCGCCCATAGCCTGGACTGGCCCGGTCGCCGCACTGTCGCCTGCTCCACGGCCTGCGTCAGGCCCAGCCGACCCGCCGCAAACACCGCGGCCCCGGCCAGTGCCAGCAGCACGGCCACTGCCAGCTGCGATTCCGCATGCAGGAAGCAGTAGAGATAGGCCACCATGGCGATGGCCGCGATGGCCAGCACCATGGCCGGGCGGCGTTGCGAGCCGTCGGTCGTTGCGCCGGGGACCGCAGGCAGCGGCTTCGAGACGTTGTCAGACACGTTCACTGGCTTTCTCCGCGATGAGTCCGGTCGGCTTCCAGGCCATCAGCACGATGACCACGGCAAAGGCGAATACGTCCTTGTAGGCGCTCGGGATGTCTGGCACCAGGGCCGGCAGCATGGCACTGCCCAGTACCTGCAGCGCCGCAAACAGGAAGCCGCCGAGGATGGCGCCGTAGATATTGCCGAGCCCGCCCAGGATGGCAGCGGCAAAGCCGATCACTCCCAGCAGCAGCCCGACGTTGAAGTTGATCTCGTTGTAGTAGAGGCCGTTCATCACGCCCGCCAGTGCCGCCATGGCGGACCCCAGCGCAAACGTGACCAGTACCACTACCTCGAAGTTGATGCCCATCAGCCGGGCCGTTTCGCCATCCTGGGCCACGGCACGAATGGCCATGCCAAAGCGCGTGCGGGTGATCAGCAGATGCACGCCGAGGATGATGGCTACGCCGGCGGCCAGCAGGATCAGGTTGTCCGCGCGGATGGAGAGCGCGCCGATGGTGAACTCGCCAGCGGGCAGCAGCGCGGGAAACGGCTTCGGGTTCGAGCCGTCCGGGTAGAACAGCCGGACCGCCTCACGCAGCACTGTGCCCAGCATCAGCGTGGCCAGCAGCGTGTTCAGCGGTGGCGCACGGCGCAGCGGCAGGATCAGGACGCGGGCGATGCCGGCGCCCAGCAGGCCGGTCACCGTCACCGCGCACACCACGATGGCCAGCAGCTGCAGCCACGGGGAATCCACGTGCATCGCCACCACGCCGGCTGATGCCGCCAGCCCGGCAAACGCGCCCACCATCAGCACATCGCCATGAGAAAACTTGATCACGTCGAGCACGCCGAAGAACAGCGTGAACCCGACCGCCACCATGGCGTAGATCATCCCGAGCATCAGCCCGTTAAAGACGTACTGCCCTAATACACTCATCGGTATCCTCCGAATTCCGGATGCCCAGGCGGGCGCGGGGCCGGGCGGGGGGGCAGGAGCGCCCCGAACCCGGCCGCCATGCTTACAGGCCGGTCAGCTTCTTCTTGCCCTTGCCGTAGGTGCTGTCTTCCCAGATCACCCACTTGCCGTCTTCCACCACATACTTGGTGATCAGCGGCACCACGTTCTGGCCGTGGTCGTCGAAGGTGACCTTGCCGATGATGGTGTTCACGTCCCTGGTGCCGTTCAGCACATCACGCACCTTCTTGCGGTCCGGGCCCACCTTTTCCACGGCGTCCATGATCAGGTTGGCCGCGGCGAACGCAAACGGGCCGTACGCTTCGGGCGGTTCACCGTATTTCTGCTGCGTGTAGCGTTCCATGAAGAACTGGCCGCCCGCCAGCTTCTCTACCGGCGCGCCTTCGATGAACGCCAGCGAACCCTCCGACAGCGGCTTGCCCACGCCTTCGATATAGGCATCGGACTTGATGCCCGACGTGCCTTCGAACTGGGCCTTGATGCCGAGCTTGTCCATCTGCGTGCGGATGCGCACGCCCAGCGGCGTGAGGCCGCCGAAATACACCACGTCGGGCTTCAGTTCGCGGATCTTGGTCAGCTCCGTGGTGAAGTCCTGCTGATCGGCTGTCACGCCGAACGTGCCTACGATGGTGCCGCCATCCTTCTTAAGGAACTCGCTGAAATACTTGTTGTGGCCCTTGCCGTAGTCGGTGGTGTCATGGATGATCGCCCACTTCTTGTAGCCCAGCCCGGTCATGAATTTGGCTGCCACTTCGCTCTGGTTGATCATCGTGCCGTTGACGCGATGGATCTCCTTGAACTTGTTGCCGTAGGTGACCTCGGGCAGCACGGCGCCCCACACGACGGCGGGCATGCCGAAGCGGTTGTAGACGCCCACTGTACCCATGGCCACGGCAGAGCAGAAGTGCGTCACGCCGGCAACAATGGACTTGTCCGCCGCGATCTTGGTCGCCACCTGCACGCCGACGTTCGGCCGGCATTCGTCGTCCTGCACCACCAGTTCATAGGTGTACCTGGCCTTCGGGTCCGCATTGCGCAAGCGCACGGCCAGGTCCGCGGAATTACGTCCGCCCAGGCCGATCGACGACACGCCACCGGTCAGCGGACCGACAAAGGCAATCTTGACGACATCCTTGGCCTGCGCCGGTGCTGCCGTCAGGACCATTGCGGTCGCTGCGGCTGCCATGGCGGCGGCTACTGCAGTGTGTTTCTTGCGCACTCTCTTTCCCCCTGGGTTGCATGGACAAATTGGACGGGCCACTGGCCCGGCGTCACGGACCCGAACCGATGCGGGCCGCCTGCGGATACCCGGGGCGGCTTCTTGAAAGCCGCCTGCACCAAATTCAAGTTACTTGAATGCTATGCAACAGACATGCCACCCTTCAACGAGCAATAACCCGTAGCTGGAATGGGGGTGTGGGGGAAATGAGGAGCGGATCCGTGGGTCCGATGCTCAACTTGCGCGCATTGGGCGCACGTTTGCGGTGCTAAACGACTCCCGGATGCGAGGCACAGATAAGTATCTTGATATCTATCGACCTATGGTATATCTTTTGATAGCTATCATAGGAAACATCGTGAGCACCACTGCCAAAATTTTCACCACTGGCCGCAGCCAGGCGGTACGGCTGCCGCAGGAATTCCGCTTCGCCGAGCGCGAGGTATATATACGCCGCGACCCGTCCACCGGCGACGTGATCCTGTCGCGCCGGCCGGAGAGTTGGGACGGCTTCCTGGCAGCCATCAAGGACAGCGCCGTGCCGGCAGACTTCCTGGCCGGCCGCGCGCAGGGCGAACAAGCCAGGGATCCGCTGGCGGGCCTCGAATGACGCGCTACATGCTCGACACCAATATCGTGAGCCACCTGCTGCGGGCACATCCGGCAGTCGTGGCACGCGTGACGGCCGCGCCGATGGCGGCGCTGTGCCTGTCAGCCATCACCGGCGCGGAACTGATGTACGGGCTGGCCAAACGCCCCGGTGCAGCGCGCCTCGCGCGCGCAGTCGACGAACTGCTGCGCAGGGTCGAGGTGTTGCCCTGGACCCCTTCAGTAATGGTCGGCTATGGTGAGACCCGCGCTGCGCTGGAATCCCAAGGACAGCCAATGGGGGCACTGGACTTGCTGATTGCCGCGCACGCGCTGGAGACTGGTGCGGTGCTGGTGACCAATGACCAGGCGTTCCGGCGCGTTCCTGGCCTGGTGGTGGAGGACTGGTCGGTTCCGACCGGAAACTGATCGCGGCAATCTGAAAGATTGGCCAACTGCGCGTCTGGCCGACACCCGGCATCGGCCAGTCCTGCCGCAACCGCAGTGCGCTACTGGTCTGCCTTCGCCCCCGAGCGCCGCACGATTTCCGCCCATTTCCTGCCTTCGGAAGCGTTGTAGCGGGCAAAGTCGCCGGGTGAAGAGCCGACCGGCTCGGCGCCCATGTCGGCGTATTGTTGCCGCACATCGGGCCGCTTCAGCGCGCTGGCCGCATGCGCGGCCAGCTTTTCCACGACCGGGGCCGGCGTGCCGCGCGGCGCCCACAGGCCGTACCAGGTGCTGATGTCGAAGCCGGGCAGGCCGGACTCGGCGACGGTGGGCACGTTTGGCAGCGCGCTCGCGCGGCGCGCGGTGGTCACGGCAACGGCACGCAGCTTGCCGGACTTGATGAAGGGCATCGCCGACGGCATGGAATCAAACATCAGCTGGATCTGGCCTCCCATCAGGTCCGTCAGCGCCGGCGCGCTGCCCTTGTACGGCACATGCTGCATCGGCACCTTTGCTGCCAGCTTGAACGATTCGCCGGCCAGGTGCTGGGCCGAGGCATTGCCAGCCGAGCCGAAGTTGAGCGCACCGCCCTGACTATTTGCGTAGGCGATCAGGTCCTGCACGGTCTTTACCGGCGATGCGTTGTTGACCACCAGCACCAACGGCACGTCGGCCAGCTGCGTGACGGGCACGAAGTCCTTGAATGAGTCATAGCGCATCTTCGGCTGGATGCTGGGGTTGATTACATGCAGCGAGGCATTGGCCAGGATGGTGTAGCCGTCGGCGGGCGCGCGCGCCACGGCTTCGGCGCCGATCATGCCACTGGCGCCGGGTTTGTTGTCGACCACCACGCTCTGGCCCAGGCTCTCGCCCATCTTGACTGCGACCACGCGAGCGAGCAGGTCGGTCGGTCCGCCGGCGGGGTAGGGCAGCACCATGCGCACGGGATGCAGCGGGAAGTCCTGCGCGACGGCGGCAGCCGGCAACGCGGCCGCAGCTACCGCCAGCATCAGTGCGGCGCGCAGCCGCGGCCACGCAGGAAGTCGTTTCTGGTATCGGGTGTTCACGTCTCTGTCTCCTTGATTTTTATCGCTACCTTGCCCACCACCTGGCGGGATTCCAGCGCGGCCAAGGCGTCGCCCAGGCCGGTGATCGGATAGACCGCGGATACGGTCGGCTCCAGCTTGCCCTGCGCGGCCCAATCGAACAGCGTCGCCATGACCTCCTGCAGCGCCTCCGCATGCTCGGCTCGCTCGTTGGCGGGCGTCCAGCCGATGTAGCGGCCAAAGAAGAACCCGTGCAGCGTGAGGTTCTTGACCAGCAGCAGGTTGACCGGGGCCTGCGGGATGGTGCCGCTGGCAAAGCCGATGCTGAGGATGCGTGCGTTCGCCGCCGCCGCGCGCAGCGCCTGGTTGAACAGGTCGCCGCCGACCGGGTCCACCACCACGTCCGCGCCACGGCCGTCCGTCAGCGCCTTGACCGATGCCGCCAGGTCCGCCGGGGCCAGCGCGTGCGTGGCGCCGCGCCGCAGCGCGTCGGCTCGCTTGGCCTCGGTGCTGGCGCAGGCGATGACCGTGGCGCCGAGCTGGCGCGCAATCTCCACGGCGGCCAGGCCGACACCGGCCCCGGCGCCAAGCACCAGCACCGTGTCGCCTGAGCGCAGCGCACAGCGCCACACCAGCCCGCAATACGCCGTGCCATAGGAAATCGGGATCGGCAGCGCAGCCTTTGGCGGCAGCGCGTCCGGGACGCGGTAGACGGTGTACTCGGGCACGGTGACCTGCTCGGCAAAGCAGCCCCAGTCCGCGATCGCCACCACCCGGTCGCCGGAACGCAGCCGCGTGACCGCGTCACCGCAGGCCACCACGCGGCCGACCGCTTCGGTGCCGGGCACGAAGGGCAACGGGGGGCGCCGCTGGTACTGGCCGGCGATCATCAGGCCGGTGGCATGGCTGACGCTGGCGTACTCGACGGCAATCGTGACCGCATGCGGGTCGGCCAGCGCCGGTTCCGGAATGGTCTGCAGCGCCAAGTCCTGCACGCCGCCGAACTGCTTGCAGACAAGCGCCTTCATTGCACACCTGCCTTGGCCGCCGGGGCCGTCGCCTGTCGCACCACACCCTGCTGCAGCCATGCGTCGATGGCCTGCTGGCCGAAGCCGGCCTCGCGCAGGACCTGCACGGTATGTTCGCCGTTGGCCGGCGCCGGGCCGGCTGGCCGGCGCATGTCGCGCGCCGGGATGCCGGCGAAGGGCAGCGGTCCGAGCCCCGGCTGCGCGATCGTCTGGAAGGTCTGCCGGTGTGCGGCCTGCGGGTGCGCCAGCACGTCGTCATAGCTGCGCACCGGGGCATGCAGCACGTCATGCCGGCTGAGGATGTCTTGCCATTGCGCGGTCGTGCGCGTGGCGATCTGCCCGGCCACCTGCTGGTTCAGCAGCCCGGCGTGGGCCATGCGCGCGGCATTGTCGGCAAAGCGCGGGTCTTCCAGCCAGTCGGTGCGGTCCAGCGCATGGCATAGCTTGGCGAACTGCGCGTTGTTCAGCGCCAGCAGCGTCACGCTGCCGTCGCTGCTGGCATAGACGCCATTGGGCGCGCTCACCGGCCCGGCGGCCGTCGGGCCACCGATCGCGTGCTCGAGCAGGTTGTTGGCCTGCAGCGCACAACACGCATCGAACAGGTTCAGCTCGACATGGCCGCCGCGCCCGCTGCGAAAGCGCCGGCACAGCGCCGCGGCGCAGGCCTGGGCGGCATAGAGGCCGGTGGCGGCGTCGGCCAGCAGCATGCCGATGCGGCGCGCGCCACCGTCGGCGGCACGGTTGGCGAACATCAGCCCGGAGTCGGCCTGCATCACCGAGTCCGACGCCGGATAGTCGGCATAGGGACCATCCGGGCCATAGCCGCTGATCGACACATAGACCAGCGCGGGCCGTTGTGCGGCCAGTGCCGCATAGCCCACGCCCAGCCGTTCCGCCACTTGAGGGCGGAAGTTCTGCACAACGATGTCCGCTTGCAGCGCAAGGCCGAGCAGCACTTCCTTGCCGGCGTCGGTGGTGGCGTCGATGCAGACGCTGCGCTTGCCGGCGTTATAGGCAATCGTCAGCGCGCTGGTATCGCCGCGCACGACCCCGACCTTGCGGCCCCAGTCGCCCGCGGGCGGCTCGACCTTGACGATTTCCGCGCCTTGCTGCCACAGGATGTGCGCGCAGTACGGGCCGGCAATGCCCTGGCTGATGTCCAGCACGCGCAGGCCGGTGAAGGGCAGGTCGGTGTCGGACAGGTCGGAAGCGGGCAGTGCGGACATGGGATTTGAAGGTGGATAAGCAGGAGGTTTATGCTAGGGTTGGCTTCCTGCCAGGACAATCCCTCGATTTGTGCCTACGGTGTTGACTCATGATTGACAATAATTTCGATCTCAACCTGGTGCGGCTCTTCGTCACCATGGTCGAGTCGCGCACGCTGACCGCCGCCGCCGAGCGCAGCGGCATGACCCGCTCCAACGTATCGCGCCGCCTGAAATTGCTGGAGCAGCACCTGGGCGCTCAATTGATGCGCCGCACCACGCGCCATGTCGAACTGACCGAAGCGGGTCAGTTGCTGTACGCGCATGGGTTGCGCATGCTGGACGAACTGCAGTCGGCCAATACCTCGATCGACAGCCTTGGCCAGGTGGTGCGCGGCGACGTGCGTATCCGCCTGCCCACGGGACTGGGTCATCTCTACCTGACGCCATTGCTGCTGGAATTCGCGCGCAACTACCCGCAGATTTCGCTGCGCGTCGTCATCAACGACAACATTGGCGACCTGATCCCGGCCGAGGTCGACGTGGCGCTGAAGATCACCTCGCAGCCGCCGGATGACCACGTGGCGCGGCGCATCTGCGATGTCGGCTGGTGCCTGTGCGCGTCGGCATCGTTCCTGGACAGTCACGGTCCGATCCGGACCGTGGCCGACCTGGAGCGCTGCGACATGATTGCCCCGGCATCGCTAGGGCGCCGCTTTACGCTGAAGGTATGGCTGGCGGGTACGCCGATGACGTTGCGCGTGTCGCCCCGGATCCAGTCAGGCGACTATCCGTTCCTGTTCGAGTCGGTGATGGGCGGGCTGGGCGTGGCACTGCTGCCGCGCTATGCGGTCTGGCGGCAACTGCAGTCCGGACAAATGCGCGAGGCGCTGGCCGAGTGCGAAGCCGAAGGCGTGGGCGACAGCGTCTACATGCTGACCGCGCCAAACCGCTATCCGACGCTGGCAACGCGAACGCTGATGGACTTTATCCGCCTGCATCTGGAGCGGCAGGCAGAGAACTGGGGGCGCCGCAACCTGCCTGCGGCATCGGCCAATGAAAGCAACGCCGCCCCAGCGTCTTGACCGTTGATGCGGCATGGCGGGCGCAGCGATTACTTCTCCTGCATCCTGGCAGCCCTGACGATCTCGCCCAGCCGCTTGCGCTCCGCATCGACAAACTTCACGAAGTCCGCACGCGTGCCGCCGACCGGCTCGATGCCCACGGCCTTCAGCTTGGCGGCGGCGGCCGGGTCCTTCATGGCCTTGTCCACCGCGGCGGCCACCTTGTCCAGGATCGCATCGGGCGTCCCCTTGGGTGCATGGACGCCGGCCCAATGCGCGATCTGCAGCTCCGGGAAACCTTGCTCCACGGCGGTGGGAAGCTGCGGGTAGGCCGAGAAGCGTTGCGTCCAGGTGGTGGCCAGCGGCTTGAACTTGCCGTCGTGCAGGATATGCGGAAGGGCGATGATGCTGGCCTCTGAGGTTCCTTCCACCTGGCCGCCCAGCACTGCCGTAGTGCTTTCCGACCCGCTCTTGTAGGGCACCGGCTGCAGTTTCGCGCCGTACTTCACATTCAGGATCTCCGCCACGAAGTGCGGGGTGCTGCCGGTTCCCGCGGTCGCGAAGTTGAAACCGCTCCCCTTCTTTGACGCCTCGACAAAGTCGCGCAGATCCTTGTAGGGCGCGTTCTTCGGCACCACGATGACCGAGGGCGCAAGGCCGATCATGGCGACGGGGACCAGCGCGTCATCCTTGAACGGCATGGACTTCTTGATCATGCCGTTCGAGATGACGCCGGCTGCGCTGATCAGGAAGGTGTAGCCATCCGGCGCGCTCTTGGCCACGATGTCGGCGCCCACGGTGCCGCCCGCGCCGGGCCGGTTCTCGATCAGCACGGTCTGGCCCAGCGCCTTGGTGGCGCCCTCGGCCGCGGCGCGCGCCATCAGGTCATTGGCGCCGCCGGCGGCAAAGGGCACGACAAAGCGGATTGTCTTGCTCGGCCATTGCTCTTGTGCGCAAGCTGGTGTAGCCGCGATAACGCTTACCGTCGCCAACAGGCCCAGGGTGAATCGGCTCTTTATGTTCAAGGCATGTCTCCGTCCGTGTAGTTTGTATGGGCTGGTGAATGCTACGAGAACCAGTCCATGCCGTGCTCGCGAATGAATGCCGGCGACCTGCATTTTACCGGCGCGGCGTCGAGCAGGCGGCCTGCACTGGCAATTGTGGCAACTACAATCAAGCGGGGAACTAGCGCAGATAGGAGCGTGTCATGGCTGCATACCTGATTGCCGACGTTGACGTCACGGACCCCGCCGTTTTTGAAGAGTACAAACGAGACGTACCTGCTACCGAGGTGCGGTATGGTGGGAAGTATCTGGGCCGTGGCGGTCCAACCAAAGTTCTCGAAGGAGACTGGCAGCCGCATCGTCTCGTCATCGTCGAGTTCCCGGACATGGATGCCTTGATGGCCTGGTATGACTCGCCAGAGTACGCCCGCCTCAAGGCGATTCGGGAAAGGTGTGCGACAACAAGGATTATCGCGCTGGAAGGGGTCGCGGCCGTCACCGTCTAGAAAATCGGCGCAAGCGTTGCCGGCGTCTGGCTCCGACCGGGTCGGCCTGGTCAGCGGTTTCCTGTTCGCGCGGCTGCGTGCGGGTGCTGTCTGATTCGGTCCGTGGCGATGCAACCGCGGGCCTGGCGCCCTTCACGCTGCGCCCAGGCGCTTCGCATTTGCCATCGCACGGCCGTGGATCGGCGCGAGGATTTCCTGCATCAGGTTTGTCGCCAGGTCTGCCAGCTTCAGCGGGTTGCCGGGGAACCCGGCGGCCAATTGCAGAAGGTCGGCCTGGCGTTCGAACCATTGCGCGGTGGAACGACTGCATGCCAGCGTGGCCGCGGCCGCGGATGTCGCCCAGAGATGGTCGCTGGTGTCCTTTGCGAGGGTCATGGTCAGGTTGATCCATCCCGAACCCATCGCAAGCAACGATTCCGATGCGGCCTCTCCCTTCTCAATGCTCATCAGGCTGAATTCGCGCTGGTCCTGCTCGTCAGGCGCCGGACCGGCGATCGCCATGCGCGTGGTGCGAATGCTGACGACATGTATTGCCGCCTGGAGCAGTTCGCACATTTCACTGAAGAGGCGGGAGGAGTTTGTTGCAGAAGCGTCGAGGACAGGCTGCGGAATAACGGAGGAGGGCACGCGGGTTTTCCTTCGGCATCCGATGAAAACGGACACCTGGCAAATTCTTGGGAGGCGAGCGGCGTCTGGATCGCTTTTTGAAGGCGTGTCCGGCCGGCATGCCTCCAAGCATAGGTGCATTTATGTTGCATTGCACCAATTCTTTTGGTTTTCTGCGCTGGGTTGGGCACGACACGACACCGCAGGACTCGGCGCCTCAGCTCCCGCAAGCGTGAATCAGGAACTCCCTCAGCGCATCCGCCGGCTTGCCCAGCTTGCGCCCGGGCTGCCACAGCATGCCGACCTCCATGTCCGGCACCGCATTGGCAATCGGCCGGGCCTCGATCTGCTTTCCCTCCAGTGACCACG
Organism: Cupriavidus sp. GW823-FHT06D04; assembly: GCF_058795055.1. Classification (NCBI taxonomy): domain Bacteria; kingdom Pseudomonadati; phylum Pseudomonadota; class Betaproteobacteria; order Burkholderiales; family Burkholderiaceae; genus Cupriavidus; species Cupriavidus sp. GW823-FHT06D04. The sequence continues at coordinate 16,701 of NZ_JBXAHL010000026.1, forward strand.
GGCGATACACCATGTCGGACAGCACGGTGACGCCGAAGCCATGCGCCACCAGCCCGCGCAGGGCCTCCATCGAGCCGGTCCGGAATGCGACCTTGGGTGCGAGCCGGTGGCTGCGCCAGTAACGCAGGGTGGATTCCTCGGCCTCGTCCACGGTGATGAGGATATACGGATAGGCCGCAATATCGCGCAGCGAAGGCCGCTCCACGGCCAGCAGCGGATGGCTGGACGAGGTCCACAGCTGGCGCCGGGAACGCATCAGCGTATGACGCTGGAAGCGCTGGGGCCGCTCCAGGTTCGACAGCAGCGCAATGCCCAGCTCAATCTCCCCCGCCAGCACGGCTCGCTCGATATCCGGCCGGTCCATGTCGAGCAGATCCAGTTCGATGTCCGGATAGTTGGTGCGAAAGCGCGCCAGCAGCCCCGGCAGGAAGTAGCCCAGCACCGTGTAGGAGGCGGCCAGGCGCACGCTGCCCTGCAACCCGTGCACCTGGAAGCGCGGCTCGCGCAGCGCATCCTCGACCGAATCCAGGATCTGGCGGGCGTGCTGGAAGAATAGGTGGCCTTCTGCCGTCAGCGTCACACCGTGGGGCCGGCGATCGAACAGGCGTACGGCCAGGCGCTGCTCAAGCGCCAGCACAGCATTGGTGATGGCCGACTGCGAGACATGCTCGGCGGTCGCGGCCATCGAGAATTGCCCGGTCTCCGCGGCCGCGACGAAATAGCGGAACTGCCTCAGCGTGACTTCCTTGGCCAGTCTTTCCGAGCCTTCGCGCACCTTGAACATGGGGGGTCTCCGAGGTATCCGTTCTGCAGATATCAGGTGTTGGAATTCATGATTTTACGATGACGGCACGGATTTCTAAACTGCTCCGGATACAAGAGAACAAGCACGGAGACTGAGAATCGTGAATGCCCCGCTGAACCCCGCCTTGCTCGAAGCCCTGGCCAGCGCCAGCCTGGACGACAAGTACACCCTGGAGCAGGGCCGCGTCTACATGAGCGGCGTGCAGGCCCTGGTCCGCCTGCCCATGCTGCAGAAGGCGCGCGACCGCGCCGCCGGCCTCAACACCGCCGGGTTTATCTCGGGCTATCGCGGCTCGCCGCTGGGCGGCGTGGACCAGGCGCTGTGGAAGGCCAAGCAGCACCTGGCGGCCAGCGACGTGGTGTTCCAGCCCGGCGTCAACGAAGACCTTGCCGCGACCGCCGTCTGGGGCAGCCAGCAGGTCAACCTGTTCCCCGGCGCCACGCGCGACGGCGTGTTCTCGATGTGGTATGGCAAGGGGCCGGGCGTGGACCGGTCCATCGACGTGCTCAAGCACGCCAATTCGGCCGGCTCGTCGCGCCATGGCGGCGTGCTGCTGCTGGCCGGCGACGACCATGCCGCCAAGTCCTCCACCGTGGCGCACCAGTCGGAACACGTGCTGCAGGCTGCCGGCATCCCGGTGCTGTACCCCGCCAATGTGCAGGAGTACCTCGACTACGGCCTGCATGGCTGGGCCATGAGCCGCTATTCCGGCCTGTGGGTGGCAATGAAGTGCGTCACCGATGTGGTGGAGTCGACCGCCTCGGTCGAGATCGATCCCGAGCGCGTGCAGATCGCGTTGCCGGAGGACTTTGTCGTGCCGCAGGGCGGCCTCAATATCCGCTGGCCCGATTCCCCGCTGGAGCAGGAAGCGCGGCTGCTTGACCACAAGTGGTATGCGGCGCTGGCCTATGTGCGGGCCAACCGGCTCAATCGCGTCGTGCTCGATTCGCCGAACGCGCGCTTCGGCATCATGACCGCCGGCAAGGCATATCTTGACGTGCGCCAGGCGCTCGCAGACCTGGGCCTGGACGACGACACCTGCGCCCGCATCGGCATCCGCGTCTACAAGGTGGGTTGCGTGTGGCCGCTGGAGGCGCACGGCGCCCGTGAGTTCGCCACCGGCCTGGAAGAGATCCTGGTGGTGGAAGAAAAGCGCCAGATCCTCGAATACGCGCTCAAGGAAGAGCTGTACAACTGGCGCGAGGATGTGCGGCCCAAGGTCTTTGGCAAGTTCGACCAGCGTGGCAACGATGGCGGCGAGTGGTCGGTGCCGCGTGGCAACTGGCTGCTGCCGGCGCACTATGAATTGTCGCCGGCGCTGATCGCCAAGGCCATCGCCCGCCGGCTGGAACGCCTTGACCTGCCGGAAGCGGTGCGCGCACGCATTGCAGCGCGCGTGGCGCTGATCGAGGCCAAGGAGCGCGAGGCCGCGCAGCCGCGCATCGCGCTGGAGCGCAAGCCCTGGTTCTGCTCAGGGTGCCCGCACAATACGTCCACGCGCGTGCCGGAAGGCTCGCGTGCGCTGGCCGGCATCGGGTGCCACTACATGACGCTGTGGATGGACCGCAATACCGACACCTTCAGCCAGATGGGCGGCGAGGGCGTGGCCTGGACCGGCCAGATGCATTTCACCGGTGACAAGCACGTGTTTGCCAACCTGGGCGACGGCACGTATTTCCACTCGGGGCTGCTGGCCATCCGCGCATCGATCGCGGCAAAGGCCAATATCACCTACAAGATCCTGTTCAATGACGCCGTGGCAATGACCGGCGGGCAGCCCATCGACGGCGTGCTGACGGTGCCGCAGATTGCGCACCAGGTGCTGGCCGAGGGCGCGAAGAAGCTGGTCGTCGTCACCGACGAGCCGCAGAAGTATGGCGACGGTAACATGCTGCCGTCCGGCGTGACCGTGTTCCACCGCGACCAGCTCGACGCCGTCCAGGTTGAGCTGCGCGATACCGCGGGCGTCACCATCCTGATCTACGACCAGACCTGCGCGACCGAGAAGCGCCGCCGCCGCAAGCGCGGCACCTATCCTGACCCGGCCAAGCGCGCCTTTATCAACGATGCGGTCTGCGAGGGCTGCGGCGATTGCTCGGCCAAGTCCAACTGCCTGTCTGTGGAGCCACTGGAGACCGAACTCGGGACCAAGCGCAAGATCAACCAGTCGTCGTGCAACAAGGATTTCTCCTGCGTCAACGGCTTCTGCCCTAGCTTTGTCACCGCCGAGGGGGCGCAGGTGCGCAAGCCGGCGGCAGCGGGTGGCAAGGGCACCGGCGCCGACTTCGAAGCGCTGCCGCTGCCGCGGCTGCCAGCCCTGGAGCGGCCGTACGGCGTGCTGGTCACCGGCGTGGGCGGCACCGGCGTGGTCACTATCGGCGGCCTGCTGGGCATGGCATCGCACCTTGAACGCAAGGGCGTGACCGTGCTGGACATGGCTGGCCTGGCACAGAAGGGCGGGGCGGTGATCAGCCACGTGCAGATCGCACCGGGCCCGGACGACCTGCATGCGACGCGTATCGCGACGGGCGAGGCGCGCCTGGTGATCGGGGGCGACGCCATTGTCTCGGCCTCGGCCGAGGTGCTGTCGAAGATCCGGCACGGATTGACCGCCGCCGTGGTCAACAGCGCCAACACGCCCACCGCGGAATTCATCAAGAACCCGAAGTGGAAGTTCCCCGGCGCCAGCGCCGAGCAGGACCTGCGCGCCAGCGTGGGCGATGCCTGCGCGTTCTTCGACGCCAGCGCATGGGCGGTGACCCTGCTGGCCGACGCCATCTACTCCAACCCGCTGCTGCTCGGCTTTGCCTGGCAGAAGGGCTGGATCCCGCTGCAGCGTGAAAGCCTGCTGCGCGCGATCGAACTCAATGGGGTGTCGATCGACAAGAACCGGCTGGCATTCGAATGGGGACGGTATCTCGCGCACCATGGCGAGGCGGCGGTAAAGGCGCTCTTGCCGGGTGCTCCGGCGGCCCCGGCCGCACAGGTCGTGGCAATCCCGCAGACGCTCGACACCCTGATCCGCAAGCGCGAGACGATGCTGGCCGATTACCAGAACACCGCATACGCTGCCCGCTACCGCGAGGCCGTCGAGCGCATCCGCGCAGCGGAGCAGCAACTGGGCATCGAGCGCAAGCTGCCGCTGACCGAGGCCGTGGCGCGCAACCTGGCCAAGCTGATGGCCTACAAGGACGAGTACGAGGTGGCGCGCCTCTACGCCGATCCCGCCTTCCTGGACAAGCTGCGCGCCCAGTTCGAAGGGGAGCCCGGCCGCGACTACCAGCTCAACTTCTGGCTAGCGCCCCCGTTGCTGGCCAAGAGCGACAAGGGTGACGGCAAGGGCCGCCCGGTCAAGCGCCGCTTCGGTCCGCGCACGATGACGGCATTCCGCTTGCTGGCGCGCCTGAAGGTTTTGCGTGGCACGGCGTTCGATGTGTTTGGCAAGACTGCCGAGCGCCGCGCCGAGCGGGCGCTGGTCAACGACTATCTGGCCATGGTCGACGAGTTCGCAGCGTCCCTGAGCGCGGACAACGTCGACGCCGCGCTGGCGCTTGCCGCGTTGCCTGAGGATATCCGCGGCTACGGCCACGTGAAGGAGGCCAGCATGGATGCGGCGGCAGTACGGCGGGAGGCGTTGCTGGCGCAGTATCGCTGCGCGGCCCGGCGGGCTGCGGCTTGAGAGGCGGGCGGTTCGAGCCCTGCGCCGAACCGCCCCCTGTCTAGGCCTCGCGCCGGGCCAGCGCAAGGAAGGCGCCCAGGCCCAGCATCGTGACACCCGACATCCGGGTCATCAAGCGGGCGCGAGCTTCGCGGGCGGCGCCAGACTTGAGCAGACGATGCGCGGCAAACACGACGACAACGTCGACCAGCGTATTGAGCGCGACGCAAATGCAGCCCAGCAGCACCAACTGCGGCACCAGAGGTTCGCTTGCCGAGACAAACTGCGGCAGGAACGCCAGAAAGAACAGCGCCGTCTTGACATTCAAGACCTCGACCATGATGCCCTCGACCAGAGCGCGGCGCGCACCTTTGGATGACATGGTTTCGAGCGTGACCGGCGCTTGCTTGCGCATCAACATGCGAATCCCCAGGTACACCAGATAAGCCGCACCCAGATACTTGAGCAGGTTGAACGCCACGGCTGACTGGGCAATGACCAGCGACAGGCCCAAGGCCGCCGCGAGCACATGGAGCAAGCCACCAAGGGCGGTGCCGAAGCATGAAGCCAGGCCCTCGGACCGGCCGCCAGCCACCGTTCGTGCAACGACATAGGCGATGCCCGGGCCGGGGGTGATGGCGAGAACGATGGCAGCGATCAGGAAGGGGATGAGTGACATGATGTGGTGTTCGTCAATGGTGAGGCAAAGCTGAGCGCGGGTCCGGGGGCAATTCAACCAGCCTTGCGCATGCACTGTGCAAGTTCGCCATACCCCCGCGCCTCTAGGGTGTCGGCGGCACCGAGGCGATCCCGCAACTCCCTGTTCTGGCTGAGCTTGACCTTGCCCACCAGCGAAGTGACGGCGATCTCGATGCCCACGATGTTGCGCAGCATGCTGTCGATGTACTCCGGCGCGGAGTCCCCCATCTTCCAGGGCCTGGCTTCGGCTGTCTCGTGCCGCCGGGTCAGGCGCGCAACCAGGCGGCGAACGAAACGCTCGTCATCATGCACGGTGATCGTGCCGTGCGCGTGTACCACCTCGTAGTTCCAGGTCGGCACCTGGCGGTGCGCCTCATGCTTGCTCGGGTACCAGCTGGGCGAGATATAGGCCTCGGCGCCGCGGAAGACGACCATGACCGGCGAGCCCGTGGGGCAACGCTGCCAGAGTGGATTCGCGCGGGCCACGTGGGCTGTGAGCACGCCGTGGGTTCCCTCGCCGGGATCGAACTCGAACGGGATGTGGTCGGCATCCAGTCCGGCGCTGCCTTGCGTAACCAGCATCCCCAGCGGGTGCTCGCGGATGATGCGGCTCAGTTCCTCTGGCCGGTTTTCAGCAAAGTGAGCAGGAATGTACATGGTGGGGAATCGGAAGGGATGGAATGCTCGATACTCTCGCCGACAACTGGCACAATCAGAAGGTCCAGTTTTCATGATTCTTTATGGGCCAGTCACGCCAGCCAGCCGGTAACCGTGCCGGAGCCACGGGCGCGGGACGCCGCATCTACGATCTTCTGCGCGCCCAGATCGCGGACGGCTCACTGCCGCCGGGTGCCCGGGCGCCGTCCACGCGAGCGCTGGCGTCCGAGTTGGGTGTATCGCGTACCACCGTCACCGCCGCCTACGAACAACTTGTGGCCGAGGGCTTCCTCGTCACCGCGGTGGGGCGGGTGGCCCGAATCGCCAGCCCGTTGGCGGCACCGGCACCAGCCGGGCTGACCGCAGGCCGGCACTCCAGGTCGGCCCCAACCCTGTCCGAATTCGGGCGTCGCGTGGCGGGACTCGGCATGCCGGCACCGCTGCAAGCTGAACCGGTTCGCTTCGACTTCCTGTATGGGGCGGTGGCTTCCCGGGACTTTCCAACCCTGGCCTGGCGGCGTGCCTACCAGGCCGAACTGCTGCGCCAGCAAAACAGCCTGTCATACGCCCCGCCCGAAGGTGAGGCATCGCTGCGACGCGCCCTCCAGGGCTATTTGCGGCGTGCCCGGGGACTGGCCTGCGAGGCCGAGCAGGTTCTGGTGGTACATGGCTCGCAGCAGGCCATCGATCTGTGCGCACGGTTGCTGCTGGATGCCGGCGATGCCTTCGCCTTCGAAGACCCTGGCTACCTGATGGCAAGGCGCTGCTTCGAAGCCACCGGCGCCAGGTGCCAGGCCACGCCAGTGGACGGGCATGGCCTGGATACCGCCAGCCTTCCCCAGGACGATCGTGTCCGCCTGGTGTACGTGACACCGTCGCACCAGTTCCCACTAGGGGGTGTGCTGCCGATCGGCCGGCGCCTGGAGCTGCTGCAATGGGCGCAGCGCCACGACGCCTGGATCATCGAGGACGACTACGACGGGGAGTTCCGCTACGGCCAGCGCCCGATCGACACCCTGCGCTCGATCGACACCGACGGCCGCGTGATCTACGTCGGCACTTTCTCCAAGGCGCTGTCGCCGCACCTGCGGCTCGGCTACCTGGTGCTGCCGCCTGAACTGGTGCCGGTGTTCCGGCAGGCCAAGCGGCTGGCCGACCGCCATGCGCCCGTGCTGGAGCAGCGCGTGCTGGCAGCGCTGATCGAAAGCGGTGCCTACGAACGCCATGTGCGGCGCATGCGCCGGGAAAACGAGCGCCGGCGAGCAGCCTTGCTGGATGGCGTCACACGCTACCTGCCAGCGGACGCGGACGTCTGCGGTACGGCGGCGGGGTTGCATGTGGTGCTGTGGTTGCCGTCGCTGCGGCCCCGGGACGAGACAGCGCTGGTGGCCGCTGCGCGCAGCAAGGATGTGGGGGTCTACCCGGTATCTCCGTTGTTTGCAGGGGCCCGGCCGCATGGACAGCGTCGAGCGGCTGGATTGGTGCTGGGTTATGCGAGTTTGACGGTGGAGCAGATTCAGCGGGGGATGCAGATTTTAGGGTCGGTGATTGCGGTGATGGGGCGGGGTGTTTCCCGCCTGGGTTCTCAGGGCCAGGCTGACAACGGATTTCAGGTAGGCTGACGACTCGATGCTATGGCCGCCGATACGCGATGGGTTCGATTCGAACCACAGCAGCCTGGTGGCCGCCTCATTACTGGTCTGGAGGTTCCAGGTGGGGGCCGCATCAATAGGTCATCGTCACGTTGAGCATGGCCACCCGCGGATTGCCCACTGGTAGCACGTTGTTGTTCAGGCCGCCCGCGTAGTACATCTTGTCGAACACGTTCTTGACGTTGAACGCCGCGCGCCAGTGCGATGCTACGTAGCCGACGGCAAGATCGGCCACCGTGTAGCCCGGCACGGTGTAGTTAAAGCTGTAGCCGCGCTTGGCGCTCTCGCCGCGCAGGCCGGCACCGACGTACCAGCCGGCGAGCGCGCCGCGGAAGCGGTACTGGCTCCAGACCGAGAAGCTGTGCCGGGGCACGCTGTTGAGTGGCTTGCCGACGTTCGCAGCCGTGGTGTCCCCGGTGACTTCGCCTGCGATGTAGGCATAGGCCCCCGAAACGCTGAAGCCATTGCCGAGATCCTGCGTCAGTTCCATTTCTAGCCCGCGCGACCGCTGTTCGCCGACGGCCACGCTGAAGCCAGTGTTAACCGGATCGGTACTGAGCACATTGGTGCGTGTCAGGTCGAACGCGGCCAGTGTCAGCAGGCCGGTCTTGTCCGGCATGTCGAACTTGATGCCCACTTCGTACTGGCGGCCCTTCTCGGGCTTGAACGTGGCGCCGTTGACGTCGGTGCCGGCGTTCGGCAGGAACGAAGTGGCGAAGCTCACGTACGGACGCGCCCAGTGCGTCAGGTCGTACATCACGCCCGCGCTGCCGGTGACGGCGTTGTTGTCGTTGCCGGTACGCGACCGCGCCAGCCGGTCCGTTGTGCTCGTTTGCGCGGATTCGTAGCGCACGCCGCCGGTCACAGTCCAGCGCTCGGCGATACGGATTTGATCGCGCAGATAGAGGCCAACCGCGTTTAGCGTATCGGTCGCGTCCAGGCTATAGGCGGACGGGCAGTTGATGCTGGCGCCATAGACCGGGTTGTAGACGTTCAGCGCTGCCACGCGGCACGTTTTCTGCAAGCGGTCTTCCTTCGTATGGCGGTAGTCGATGCCGAAGGTCACGCTGTGGGCATGCCCCGTGAACGCGAAAGTCCGCTGCACGTTAGTGTCGACACCGAACGAGTCCCCCGAGAAGCTCTGCTGCGTGCCACTGCGGTTCATCGCCTGGCTGTTGACGGCCATCGTGCCGGCCGACACTAGCGTGCCGGTCAGCGACGACGTCTGGTAGCGCAGGTTCTGGTTCAACGTCCAGCCGGAGTCGAAGCGGTGCGTCAGCGCGTAGCCGATGCGGTTCTGCTCGCCGTCATAAGACGGCGCATTCGGCTCGCCGATGAAGCGGTTGCTCGGCACCACGCCATTGCGGTTCGGCACCAGGGTGCCATTCACGGGCAGGCCCTGCTGGCGCACGTAATTGCGTTGGTTGTGGCTGGTCAGGATCGTGAAGTCTGTGTGCGCGCCAAGGTCGAGCGTCAGCGACGGCGCGATCCAGCGGTTGCGATACCAGACGTAGTCGGTCGGATCGTCGCTGTTCATCATCAGCGCGTTCAGGCGGAACGCGGCCTTGCTGTCCTTGGCCAGTGGCGTGCCTACGTCGACCGTCACCTGCCGGAAGCCGTAGTTACCGACGGTCAGGCCCAGTTCACCGAACAGTTCGGCACGCGGGCGCTTGCTGACCATGTTGACCAGGCCGCCCGGCTGTACCGCGCCGAACAGGATCGAGGCCGGTCCCTTGAGCACTTCCACGCGTTCCACGCCGAACAGCTCCTGCGCCACGCGGTTGTTGCTGTCGACGAGCAATCCGTCGGCAAAGATCGATTCCGATGCACGCTGGCCGCGGATGATGAAGTCGTCCCAGCCGCGCCTGCCATAGACGTTGGTGACCACGCCGGCTGAGTTCTGCAGCGCGTCGCTGAGGTTCTGTGCCTGCTGGCTGTCGAGCAGGTCGCGTGTGATGACGGTGATCGACTGCGCGGCGTCGGCCGCTGATTGATCCGACTTGGTCACTCCGGCCGGCCGCCGCGTGGTGAAGCCGAGGTCAGTTTGCCCGTCGGCGGCGGCGCTGACCGTCACAGATGGCAGCGTGGTGAGACCTTCGGCGGCGTGGGAAACAACGGGAGGCAGGAACAGGCAACTGACGGCGGCGGGTATGGCAAGACGGCGGACAAACATGACGGCCCAAGGCGAAAGCAACGAAAGTGGCGCATCATAAATGAGAATGGTTTGTATTTACAAGAATTTCGTGCGGTGCGCTTACAAATTGCGCCTAGTCCGTAGGAGGGCAGGGCGCCATCGTAGTCAAAGTAAGGGGCGGCGGCGTGCGCCCCACCTTCTCCTGTTCAAAGCGTTCTACTGTTGTTGATGACAAAAGTCGCACTACCTTACTGATTCGTATCCATCAACGCCGTTTCTAGCGCACATGCTTTCCCTACATAGCGGCCCCTGGGCAGTCCCGTTACTGCTATCAATGTTCTCTTCCCGGCCGCCTGCCCATGAAACGCACCACCACCATTCCAACCCCGCCGCCCGATGCCGCACATATCCTGGTGCCGGCCGACGCGCAGGCGGCCCATGCCTGCGCCGACGACCGCAACTTCGTCACGGCGCTGGCACGCGGCATGGAGCTGTTGCGCGCCTTCGGGCCGCAGGATGATTACCTGGGCAACGCCGAGCTGTCGCGGCGCACTGGCATCCCGCGCCCGACCGTGTCGCGGCTCACCTACACGCTGGCCACGCTCGGCTATCTCACCTACATTGAAGCCACTGAGAAATACCGGCTGGGGCAGGGCGCGATGGTGCTGGGCCACCGCTATGTAGGCGGCGCCGGCATCCGCGAGATCGCGCAGCCGCTGATGCAGTCACTGGCGTTTACCACCGATTGCACGGTGGCACTGGCCATGCCTGATCGGCATGCCATGGTCTACCTGGAAAGCTGCCAGCCGCGCGGGGCGCTGGTGATCCGGCTGGCGCCGGGCGCGCGCCTGCCGATGGCCACCTCGGCGATCGGCCGCGCCTGGCTGGCGGGGCTGGATGTCGATCACCGCCAGGCCGCGCTGGCCGAACTGGCGCGCCACTACGGCACGCGCTGGCCCGCCGTGCGCACCGGCATCGACCGTGCGCTGCGCGACCACGCGCGGCGCGGCTTCTGCGTGGCGCATGCCGAATGGGACCGCACCGTCAGCGGCGCCGCGGCGCCGCTGCGCCTGGCGGGCAGCAGCGAGGTGCTGGCGCTGAATATCGGCGGGGCCGCGACACGGCTGTCGCCCGAGATCCTGGAAAGCAACCTGGGCCCGCGCGTGCGCGACCTTGCAGAGACCTTGCAGGCGCGGCTGTGGCAGCCGGGCGGCGCGCGTGCGACCGCCCGCTTTGCCTCAGCGCAGCCTGAGCCCGGCCCAGGCACCCGCGCCGACGCGTCCAACGGCTGACGCAAGCATCCGAATTCAACGAGGAGACAACCCATGGAAGTACGCAACAAGACCGTCGTGGTGACTGGCGCGGCCACCGGCATCGGGCGCGCGCTGGCGCTGGCCTTTGCGCAGGCCGGCGCGCGCGGCGTGGCCGTGGCCGACCTGAACGCGGCGGGCGCCGCCGCAGTTGCCGCCGAAGTCCAGGCCGCGGCGCCTGCGTGCCAGGTGTTCGCCCAGCCGGTCGACGTGGCCGATGCCGCCGCGGTGCAGGGCCTGGCCGACGAGGCCACGCGCCGCTTTGGCCAGGTCGATATCTTCTGTTCCAACGCCGGCATCATCCTGCGCAAGGGGCTGGAGGCGAGCGCCGACGACTGGCAGCGCATCTGGGAAATCAACGTGATGGCGCATATCCACGCGGCCAAGGCGGTGCTGCCGCAGATGCTGGAGCGCGGCGACGGCTACTTCATCAACACGGTCTCGGCCGCGGGACTGCTGTCGCAGATCGGCTCGGCGCCGTATGCGGTGACCAAGCACGCCGCCATCGGTTTTGCCGAGTGGCTGTCGATCACCTACGGCGACCGCGGCATCAAGGTCAGCTGCATCTGCCCGCAGGGCGTGCAGACCAACATGCTGTTCGGCGAGAAGGGTGAGCGCAAGGGCTTCCTGCAGGAAGGCTCGGTCACTGCCGAGCACGTCGCCGCGGTGACGCTGGAAGGGGTGGCCGACGAGCGCTTTCTGATCTTGCCGCACCCGGAGGTGCTTGAGTACTATCGCCGCAAGGGCCAAGACTACGACCGCTGGCTGCGCGGCATGCGCCGCCTGCATGACAAGGTGATGCAGGAGTTCGGCGGCATCGCGGTCTGAAGGCACGAGTAGTCCTGGCAGGTTCCGGCGGCGGCATTGGCCGCCGTCTTCACAATGCGGGCAGCCATGTAGCCGCCGGCAACAGGAGGAGAATCCATGCGTTTCGGTACCGTTGCCGCGGCAATGCTCGCCGCATCCGCCCTGGTGAGCGCGGCCCCCGCGCTGGCACAAGGCTATCCCGCCAAGCCGATCCGGATCGTGGTCGGCTTCCCCAGCGGCGGTGCGCCCGACACGCTGGCGCGCATCGTCTCGGAAAAGATCTCGCCCGCATGGGGCCAGCCGGTGGTGGTGGACAACAAGCCGGGCGCGGGCGGCAATATCGGCGCCGAAGCCGTGGCGCACGCGCCGGCCGACGGCTATACGCTGGCGCTGGGCACGGTCGGCACGCACTCGATCAACGGCGCGCTGTACAGCAAGATGCCGTACGACATGGTCAAGGACTTCGCCCCCGTGATCCTGATCGCCTCGACGCCGAACGTGCTGGTGGTCAATCCCGGGGTGCCGGCAAAGAGCGTGGCCGAGTTGATCGCGCTGGCAAAGTCCAGGCCGGGCGGCCTGACCTTCGGCACTCCCGGCGTCGGCACCTCGCCGCACGTGGCCGGGGAAATGTTCAATTCGATGGCCGGCGTCAAGATCACGCATGTGCCCTACAAAGGCCGCGCCATGGCCATCCCCGACCTGCTCGGCGGCCATATCACCATGATGTTCGACAACCTGCCGTCGGCCTTGCCCGTGGTGCGCGAGGGCAAGCTGCGCGCGCTGGGCATCACCAGCGCGAAGCGCTCGGCCTCGGCACCGGATATCCCGACGCTGGCCGAGCAGGGTTTGCCGGGCTTTGAAGCCGATTCATGGTTCGCCGTGTTCGCGCCGGCCAATACGCCGAAGGACGTGGTGGCCAGGCTCAACACCGAACTCAACCGCATCTTCACGCTGCCGGATGTGCAGGCGAAGCTGAAGACGCTGGGGCTGGATCCGATCCTGGGCACGCCGGAGAAACTGGCTTCCTATCAGCGGCAGGAAATCGCGAAGTGGGCGAGGGTGGTGAAGGAGTCGGGGGCAAAGGCGGAGTAGGCCTTTAAACCCAGAGGGTTTGCTCCCCTCTCCCGCTTGCGCGAGAGGGCGCACGCAATTGCTGATCAGGCGTCCGGCTCCACCGCCCCGCGCGCAGGCTCCGCGCCGCTGGCATCGCGCAACCTGCTCAGGCTAATCAAGGCCCCCAGCGCCGCCACCACTGCCGCCAGATACAGCGCAATGCGCGCCGCGCTGGTCGGCGCCAGGCTGAACAGCAGCGCCACCACCGCGGTACCGGTGGTCTGCCCCAGCAGCCGCGTGGTCGCCTGTGCACCGCTGGCGCCGCCGCTGCGCTCGGGCGGCGTGGCACCGATCATGGCGCGGTTGTTGGGGGACTGGAAGAAGCCGAAGCCCGTGCCGCACATCGCCATGCGCCAGACGATGTCCAGGCTGCCGGCGTCCGGGCCCAGCGTGGCCAGCCCGACCAGTCCGCACGCCAGCATGGCCAGCCCGATGCCGGCCAGGATGCTGGCCGGATAGCGGTCCGACAGCCGGCCCGACACCGTGGCCATCACGGCCACCATCAGCGGCCAGGGCGTGATCAGCAGGCCGGTTTCCTGCAGGGAGCGGCCGAGCTGGTATTCGAGATAGAACGGCAGCGCGATAAAGGCCAGCATCTGCGTCATGAAGGAGCAGAACGAGGTGCCCACCGCCAGCCTGAAGGCGCGGCTGGCAAACAGATCCACCGGCACCAGCGGCGCGGCGCGGCCGTGCTGGCGCCGCACCAGCAGCCAACCCAGCACCACGGCCACGCCCATGCCCGCAGCGCCTGCGATGCGCCAGCCGGCATGGCCCAGAACATCGACGCTGAGGATGAACATGCCGAACACCAACGCCGACAGCAGCCCGCTGGGGTAGTCGAACTCGCGCGGCTGCGGCGGCGTCGCCGGCAGCGAAGTGCGGCTCAGCACCAGCGCGACGATGGCCACCGGCACGTTGACCGCGAACAGCCATTGCCAGCTGGCGACCGCCAGGATCAGCGCGCCCAGCGACGGACCCACGGCGATGGTAACGCCGACCACCAGCGCGTTCAGCCCGATGCCGCGGCCTAGGCGCGTGGGCGGGTAGATAAAGCGCACCAGTGCCGTATTGACGCTCATGATGCCGGCGCCGCCGATGCCCTGCAGCACCCGCGCGGCCACCAGCATCGGCAGGTTGACCGCCAGCGCGCACAGCAGCGAGCCCAGCAGGAAGGTGGCCAGCCCCGCCCGGTACACGCGCTTGTAGCCAAGGATGTCCCCCAGCGACGAGAGCGGCAGCAGGCACACGGTCACTGTCAGCTGGTAAGCGTTGACCACCCAGATCGTGCTGGACGGATCGGCGTGCAGCTCGCGCGAGATCGACGGCAGGGCGATGTTGGCGATCGAGCCATCGAGCACGGCCATGATCAGGCCGAAGAAAACAGTGAGGATCGCCCAGGTCCGCTGTGGCTGGGGAAGGCCTTGTTCTGGCTGCATGGGGAGAGACATTGAAGACAATGCCGCGCCAGCATCGGTCAGGCATGGCCAGGACGGCCACGGCGCAGCATTGCCATTATCGTCCCGCGTGGCGATGCTCGCAAATCCGCTAATTGTGGTAGAGCGCTGCGCGCGGGGCGCACTATCCCGCGGCTGCGGCGGCCGGGGTCCACGCCTGCGCGGCGTCACACAGTGTTTCCAGTGCCAAGCACGCCTCGACGATGGGCTGGCGGCGCACGATCATGAAGGCGCCGGCCACGGCATGGACCCAGTGTCGCAATGCCGACAGGTCCTGCTGTGCAATGATGTGCGCCAACGCTGGCAAGTCCTGCTGCAGTTGCCGGCGCAGCATGGCTTCATAGCGACGGCGATCGGCGGCTTCGGCGTGTGAGGCCGCAGCCGTATCGTCATGGGTGGCGGGAGGCGGGGCCGCGGCATGCCTGCGGCCGTGCAGGCCATGCAGGCACGCTTGCAGGTCCTGCAACGACGCCGGCTTGGCGACAAAGCCGGAAAAGCCGCGCAGGCGCCAGTCTGCCGACGGCTCGCCGCACGTGAATGCGCTGAAGGCCAGTACCGGCATGCCGGGATGCCGCGCGCACACCGCGTGCAGCAGCGCGAGGCCGTCCATGACTGGCATATGGATGTCGGTCAGCACCGCGTCGATGTGCGTGCTCTCCAGCGCCGCCAATGCCTGCCTGCCGTTGCCTGCAATGATCGGGTGGCAGCCAAGTGCCTGCACCTGTTCGGCGATTAGGGTCTGGTTCAGCGGATTGTCCTCGGCGACAAGGATCGTCAGCGGCGCCGCGGCCGGTGCCGCGAGTGCCTGCACCGCCAGCGTGTTGCCGTCAGCCGGCGCAAGCGCCGGCGTGGCGCCCTCGGCCGCCTGGGCCACGCAGTCGATCAGCGCGCGGTGGCTGTAGGCCGTGACTTCGAGGATGCCGGGGGCGCACTGGCGTGGCCGATGCGGGCCCTCCGGCGTCACCCACACAAGCGGCACCTTTGCCGCATCGCGCAGGCCGCCCAGTGCCGCCAGGGGGTGCTCTTCCGTGGCGACGATGACGCGTGGCAGCTTGACCTGGAGGGACGCCAGCGCGGCCGCCTGCGATGCCAGCACATCGGCACGCCAGCCTGCCGTAGTGAGCCACGCAGCCAGGGCCTCGCCGGTGCGCATGTCCTGGCACAGCACGACCACGTCGCCGCACTGCGCCGCGGCGGCCGGGACAAGCGGCCGCTGCGTGCCAGCGGCCGGCGGCAGCGGCACCGAGACCGTGAATGCGCTGCCCACGTCCGGCACGCTATCCACGCTGACGCTGCCGCCCATCAGCTCGCACAGCCGGGCGCAGAGCGACAAGCCCAGGCCAGTGCCGCCATAGCGGCTGGCGGTTGCGGCATCACCCTGCACGAACGGCTGGAATACGCGCGCCGCCAGCGACGGCGGCATGCCGATGCCGGAATCGCTGACGCGGCAGACCAGCCGCTGCGTGCCGTGGTGGTCCTGACGCAGCTCGCCGCTTACGGTGATGCGGCCGCTGGCGGTGAACTTGAAGGCGTTGCTCAGCAGGTTGTTGAACACCTGCACCAGGCGCATGCGGTCGCCTGTGACCTCCGCATCCAGCGATGGCGACAGCTGCAGGTGAAAGCGGATGGGACGGCCGGCCACCATCGGCGCATGGGTCAGCGCCACGCTCTCCAGCGCCTCGACGGGGCGGAAGGGCGCGTTGACCAGCCTGAGCTTGCCGGCATCGATCTTGGAAAAGTCCAGCACATCGTTGACGATCCGGCGCAGCGTCTCGGCGGCGGTGTCCAGCGCCCTGAGCCGGGGCGCGTGTGCTGCCAGGCCGCTGCCGCGCGCGAGCAGTTCCAGGTTGCGCCCAGCAATGCGTTCAGCGGCGTACGGATCTCGTGGCTCATCGCGGCGAAGAAGGTCGAGCGTGCGCGCATCATTGCCTCGGTGGCCTGCTGGGCGGAGCGCAGCTGCTCTTGCAGTGCCTGCTGCGCGGTGCAGTCCTGCACGGCACAGAACAGCACCGCTTCCTCGCGGTAGCGCGCCGGTGCGTAGGTGATTTGCAGGAAGCGCTGTCCGGCGTCGCCGGGGCCGGGTGGCTCATTTGCCGGCGCGCACGGCGGTGCCGCGACGGTGAAGCTGGAAATGGAGGCGTGCCCGCTGTCGCCACCGCACGGCTGTCGCTTGAACGCCTCCGCTATTGCATCGGGCAGGCGCCCATGGGGCTGCCACTGCAGCAGCACGCCGGCCAGCGGGTTCGACGTCAGGACGGCGTAGTCGTGCTGGCGCACGATGCACAAGCCGACCGGCGTGGCATTGACCAGCACGTGGTTCATCAGCTCGCTTTCCAGCGCGCGCGAGGCTTCGGCGTGCGTGCGCCGCAGCAGGTGCCGGCTCCAGTAGCGCGCGGCCAGCCCGATGGCGCCGGTCAGCAGCAGCATGGCGCCGGCGATCACGGCCAGCTCCGCTGCCAGCGCCGCACCCAGCATGCGGTACGGCAGGTGGTAGACCAGCCGCCCGAAGCCGGCCGGCAGCGCCTGCACCAGCCGCACACCGGATGGCGTGACATCGAGCGTGCCGTGCGAGAGCAGGCGCGCGCCGGCCGCCACATCGTGGACGCTGGCCGATGCTGCCGGCCAGTCGCGTGGCTATACATCGATGATCTCGCCGGCTGGATTGAGCAGCGCCAGCAGCGCCGGATCATCCGCGCGCTGCAATTCGGCGGGGAACGCCTGGAGGGGCACGCAGGTGGCCACCAGCATGGTGGGCGTGTCGCCGGCATAGGCGGCGCCGGCCAGCACCATGACAGGGGCGTCGTCCACCGGGTGGCGCAGCGGACCCAACCAGACCTGCTGGTCGCGCGCCGGCACGGTGTGGCCGCTGCGCTCCAGCAGCGCCTGGGTCAGCCATGTGCGCAGCCGCGGGATCAACGTCGGGTCGAGCGCGAGCGATGCGCGCGCGCCGGCCTCGGGCTGGCTGATGACCACGGCGCTGTCTTCGTCCAGCGCGACCGCGTAGGCCCCGTGGTCGAGATCGAACGCCTGCTGCGTGGCCACCGCAGCCAGGGCAATCTGCCGCAGCCGCACGAACTGCGCCGGCAGCCCGGCCCCCCAGCCCTGCCGCGTTGCCTCGGTGGCAAGCAGGTGATAGTCCTTGCGCACGGCATCGACGTGGAGACTCGCGGTGCCGGTGCGCCGGAAGGCCCCGAAGGCGGCATCGCGCGACGGCTCCGGTGCGGGCGCATCGAGGTTGTAGCGAATGCTCAGCACGGTGCGCCGCAGGAACGAGGACTCATTATGCAGCAACTGCGAGACCGAACTGGCGTACCGCGAGACGTCGCTGCTGCGGTAGTCCAGGTGCTGTTCCGTTGCCAGGCCGGCAAGCAGCAAGCCGGAGAACAGCACGATGGCGATCAGCACCGCGATGGTCACCGAGTACAGGTGTTGCTGGCGGCGCGCGTTGTGGGCAAGCGCATCGAAGGCGCTGGCCAGGGTCTCACGGGTTCGGTCGACGGTTTGCTGCATCGGCGGGTCCGGCCGTGTCAGATCAGGCGGTTTTCATAGGCGTAGCCGATCAGCCCGGTATTGGTCTGCACCCCCAGCTTGCGCATGGCCACGGTCTTCTGGCTGGAGATGGTGCTGACCGAGCGGCCGAGCTTGCCGGCGATGTCCGTCAGCTGCAGGCCTTGCGCATAGAGCCGGATCACTTCCAGTTCGCGCTGCGTCAGTTCGGTGGCCGGTGCGCCGGCCAGCGTGGCGTGTTGCAGGATGGCGTGCACCGCGGGCGAATAGAAGCAGCTGCCGCCGGATGCGATGTGGATGCAGGCGCGCACGACCTCCTCCAGGTGGTCTTCCTTGCTGACAAAGGCGCGCACCCCAAGCTTCATGGCGCGGCGGATGATGGCGGGATTGGACTGGGCGCTGATCACCACCACGCGCGTCAGCGGATGGCGGCGCGCCAGGCGGCCCAGCAGGTTGAAGCCGTCCAGCGAGGTATCGCCGTGGCCCATGCAGAAATCGGTGATGGCGATATCGGCGGGATGCTTGTCCAGCGCGCCGAGCAACTCGGTGCCGTTGCGGCATTCGCAGCTGATCTGGACACTGCCGCTGCGCTGCAGGCAGTCGCGCAGGGCGGCCACGACCAGCGGGTGGTCGTCCGCCAGGGCGACACGCAAGACTCCGTCGTACATAGCTATCTCCGGATGGGTGGCAACCGGTCCACGCCGGTTGCACTGGGCGATTGCGTCACCACAAATCCGAAATTCTGGCTATGTTCCGCCACCCCTTGAATCGTAATTCTGCTAGTTCAGGGAACTTGCTTGAGGCGGGCATGGACACGGCCAGTTCGGGAAATGCGTGACCTGCCAATTGAACGGCGCCATGCCGCGATGCTTGACCTGGGTTTGCGCAGCATTGCGGCGCTTGTTCCGCGGCGAGCGCGACCAGCTATTTGCCTGATGTCAATGCGCGGCGGAAGACGCATTCATGCAGTGGCGGCAGGAGCGCGGCGAGAGAAAGTGGATTCGCGGTGACATCGCCGCGTGCGCGCAGCGCGCCGGCTCCGGCAGCGCGAACTTTCACGCATCGGGGCGCGGACCGCTGTCCTAGAATGAAGCTGACACGCGCCCCGCGGCGCGTGCACCGCGTTGGGGAACGCCATGCCCGTCTACCAATACCGCTGCGAGAAGTGCGGCCATATGTTCGAGAAAACCGAGCATCTCGCAGAACACGCCTCTGCCCATCCGAACTGCCCGAACTGCGGCAGCCAGTCCGTCCAGCACGCACCGGCCCCGTTCGTGGCAGTGACCCAGCGCAAGAGCTGAGTCCGCCGAGTCCGAACAACTACCTCCCAGGAGGGTTTGCGGCCCGCCGCCCCGTAGTGCGGCGGGCGCGCGGATGTGCCGCCGGCTGACGGCCGCGGCATGTCTTTTCCAGGCGTGGTGCATGGGCACCACGCGCGTTAGCGCTGCGCGCAAGCGGCGATCTCAACCTTGACGGAGGATGCCATGGCAACGAGACCGTTCACCGAATTTCCCGCCGACGAGCAGCAACAGGTCCTGCAGGTATGCAGGCATGTCGGGCTGGCGGCCGAGATGTTCGAGATTCTCGAGGAAAGCCGCGAGGCCGGGGTGCGGCGCGTCAGCGTGCGCCGGGTGGGCACGGACAAGACCAGTGTCTATGAGGCCGGCCCCGATTCGGTCTGGGTCGAGGAATTCGAGAGTGACCTGGAGTGCGGCCTGTTCGGCCAGGTGACGGCCTAGCCCTGGTGACAGAAGCGCGCCGCAGGCCCTGGCGGCGCGGCTCAGTGCCGTCCGCGTTCGCCGGTGCGCGACACGACTGACGCGCCGGCGATCAGCTCCTTGAGCAATGCCAGCGACGCCGCACCGCAGGTGCGGTACGGGTCCAGTTCGGCCCGCGCCGAGAACTTGAGCAGGGTGGCGGTGTTGATGCGCGCCGCATTGACCTGGCCCATCGCCCAGCCGGCAAAGTCGCGCGTGCAGGTTTCCTCGAAATGCAGCAGGGTCACGTCGTGGTGGCGCGGGTCGCGTGCGATCGCCTGGAACAGTTGTGACACGTCCTGGCGGTCGCCTTCCAGCGCCTGCAGGAAGATGCCGTTGCCGTGGCACAGCACCCCGGTGATGCCGTGGCGCGGATTGCGTTCCAGGCTGGCGGCCAGGATGGCGTCGAGCAGGGCGGCGTCGATGGCCTGGCGGGCGCGGCTGGCATAGAGCAGGCGGACTAGCATGGTCGTGGCGCTCGGTTGTGGCGGCTGGTGGGTGGCGGGGCGTGCCGCCTAGCCGCGGTTGTGGTTCAGCAGCGTGAGAAACTCGCGGCGCAGGCTGTCGTCCTTCAGGAACGAGCCGCGCATCACGCTGTTGGTCATCTTGGCATCGGTGTCGCGCACGCCGCGCCAGTGCATGCAGAAGTGCTCGGCCTCCATCACGATGGCCAGGCCGTCGGGATTCATCTTTTCCTGCAGCAGGTCGGCGACCTGTGCCACCGCCTCTTCCTGGATCTGCGGCCGGCACATGATCCATTCGGCCAGCCGCGCGTACTTGGACAGGCCGATCAGGTTGGAATGCTGGTTCGGCATCACCCCTACCCACAGCTTGCCGATGATCGGGCACAGGTGATGCGAGCAGGCACTGCGCACGCGCAGCGGGCCGACGATCATCAGTTCGTTGAGCTGGCCGACGTTGGGGAACTCGGTCACCGGCGGGGCCTTGGCGTAGCGGCCGGCGAAGATCTCTTTCAGGTACATCTTGGCGACGCGGCGCGCGGTTTCCTGGGTGTTGTGGTCGTTGTCGACGTCGATCACCAGCGCGCGCAGCACGTCTTCCAGGCGCGTCTGCACTTCCGCCTGCAGCTGCTCCATCTCGCCCGGCTCGATGTAGTGCGCAATATTGTCGTTGGCGTGGAAGCGCTCCTGGGCGGCCTCCAGCCGTGCGCGGATGCGGGCCGAGACGCTGTGGGTGTGGGGGTGGCCGGCATCGTCGCCGGCGTTGCTGTCCTTCGCGCGGTGCGCCGCGTCCTTGCTGGTCATGGTTATGCGTGGTGGGATGGATGACTGCGCAGCGGGTGTGCCGGATTCACTATATGGCAGATGCCGTGGCCTCACAACCCGCGCGGGGCATGGCAGGATGCGGTGCGGTGGGCCGATTACGCCACAAGCCGGCATTGCTCCGTGAATAGTTCATGACATCGCTAAAGCCCGCGCCGCACAACGCCGACAAGCGCACATAATGTCTGCACAACGCTAGGCAGCCCGCCATAAAGCCGCCGGCACCCGGCCGCTGCAGCGCGCGGCCAGACTCTTTGTCGGGAAAAACGTAATCATGCCGATTGCCTTTCCGTGCAGCAGCCTCATGCTGCTCCATGTGGTCACAGTGCCGCTGCCGGCCACGCCGGTGGAAACGGGCGTGGCGGAACACCACGCCAGTGCCGTGCGCCATGGCGCGACCGGCCTGCGCCGGCCCCTGCTGCAGGCCGCCAGCACCCCCGCGGCCAACGACGCCGCCACCAGCTGAGTCAGCGGCTTAAGAACCCGTTTCAGAATGAAAAAGGGGCCCGGCAGCAGCCTTCCCTTTGGGTTCAAGCCAGGCGCGGCGCATGCGTTGTTACGGGCCTTGACCTTGGAATGACTAAGGCCGGCGGCCCGCGCCTAGCCTGCGCCGCGCCTGGCTTGAACGCGTCCCCATTTTCATTCTGAAACGGGTTCTAAAGCAGCAAAAGCGCCAATGCTGGCAGCATCGCTGCCGGCATGATCACGGCCCCCACGCGCAGGAACTGGCCGGCGCTGACCATATGCCCTTCGCGCCGCAGCGCCGTGAGCCACAGCAACGTGGCCAGCGAGCCGGTGACGGACAGGTTGGGGCCAAGGTCAATGCCGATCAGCACTGCACCGGTCACGGCGTGCGAGGCATGTCCGCCCGCCAGCGCCGAGGCGGCGATCAGGCCTGCCGGCAGGTTGTTGGCGATATTGCCCGCCAGTGCCACCACCGCGCCCACGCCCAGCAGGGCCAGCGCGCCGCCGTCGCGCGACGCCGCTGCGACGGCATCGGCCAGGTGGCCGATCACCACGGTCTGCTCCAGCGCCGCCACCAGCACGAACAGCCCAGCCACCATCGGCAACACCCCCCATGAAACCTCGCGCAGCGCCGGGACCAGCAGCTCGCGCCGGGTGGCGCAGACCAGCAGCAGCGTGGCCACGCCCGCCGCGCAGGTCGGCCAGCCCAGGTCGTTGCCGCGCAGCGAGGCCACCAGCAGGATCAGGCCGGTCAGCACGATACCCAGCGCGGTCAGCCGGGCCTGCGGCGACAGCGGCGGCACCGGCACGTCATGTTCGATGGGCTCGGCCAGCGCCGCGCGCTGCGTCCACCACAGCGCCGCCAGCGTGGCCAGCACCGCGGCCAGCGACGGCAGCGCGAAGCTCGCCAGCCAGCCCGCCAGCGGCGGCATGCGTGTGCCGAAGATGACCAGGTTGGCCGGGTTGGAGATCGGCAGCACGAAGCTGGCGGCATTGGCGATGAAGGCGCACGCGTACAGGTAGGGCAGCGGATGCCGGACCCGCGCGGCGCGCGTGGCGGCCAGCACTGCGGGCGTCAGCACCACGGCGGTGGCGTCGTTGGACATGAATGCCGTCACCAGTGTGCCGAAGCCGTACACGAGCAGAAACAGCCGCAGCGCCGAGCCGCGCGCCCGGCGCACGGCGAGCGCGGCGACGTGGTCGAACAGCCCGGTCTTGCGGGCCAGCTCGGAGATCAGCATCATGCCCGCGAGAAACAGGTACACGTCGTAGCCGCGCAGCACCGCCGCCAGCGCGTCGGGCAGCGCCATCAGGCCGGTGACGCACAGCAGCAGGGCGCCGGCGGTGGCCCAGAAGGCTTCGGGCAGGCGGAACGGGCGGAACAGGACGCCGGCCGTGGTCAGCGCGGCGACCGACCAGATCAGCAGAGGGGCGTGGCTGGACATCGGGATCGGGACAGTGGAAAGCCCGAAGTCTACAGGCTGGCGTCTGCGGGGACGGCCGGCGTGGCAGCGCCGGGCGCCGACAGTCCAATCGCCTCGCTGGTGACGGGCGTCGGTGCGGAGCCAGCCGGTGCCGCGGCCGCGGGCCCGCCGAGCCTGCTGGCGACCGGATCGACCGCCGGCGCCGCCGCGGGTGCCGGTGGCGGGAAGCCAATGGCAGCGATGCCGTGGCTGCCATCGGCATACTCGGCGTACATCCAGTCGTCGCTCACGCGGACCACGCCGGCGGGCGCTTCGGCTGCAGGCACAGGCACGCCCGCAAGGCGGCCCTCCATATAGGCGGCCCACACCGGCAGCGCGGTGGTGGCGCCGAATTCATGCTCGCCCAGGCTGCGGTTGTCGTCGTAGCCCATCCACGCCACCGTGACGACGCCGCCGGCGTAGCCCGCGAACCAGCCGTCGACCGAATCGTTGGTGGTGCCGGTCTTGCCGGCCACGTCGTCGCGGCGCAGGTAGCGGCGCACGCCGGCGCCGGTGCCGTCGTCGACCACGCTGCGCAGCAGGCTGTCCATGACGAAGGCGTTGCGGGCGCTGATCACGCGCGGCGGGGCCGGGCTGTCCGTGGCGTTGCCCGGCTCGGCAGAGAACAGCACCTTGCCTTCGCTGTCGGTGATGCGCGCGATCAGGTAGGGCTCGGTGCGGTGGCCGCCGTTGGCAAAGACGCCGTAGGCCGCGGCCAGGCGCAGCGGCGAAGTGGTGCCGGTGCCCAGTGCCAGCGGCAGGTAGCGCGGCAGCCGTCTGGGCGCGAAGCCGAAGCGGCTGGCGAACTCCACCGCGTACGGGATGCCGATCGCCTGCAGCGTGCGGATCGCCGGCAGGTTGCGCGATTCGGCCAGCGCCTGGCGCACGGTGATGGGGCCGACAAAGCGCCCGTCGTCATTGGTCGGCTGCCAGCGCGAACCATTGGGCAGCGGCGCGTCATTGATCAGCGTGCGGGGCGACACGCCGCGCTCCAGCGCCGCCGCATAGACGAAGGGCTTGAAGGTCGAGCCCGGCTGGCGCTGCGCCTGGGTGGCATGGTTGAAGCGGCTGGTGGCAAAGTCGGCGCCGCCCACCATCGCCTCGATCGCGCCGGTGGCGCTGTCCAGCGATACCAGCGCGGCCTGCGGACCCTGCGACAGGTCCTTGACGAACTTGCGGTGGCGCCGCGCGTAGCCTTCCAGCCCACCGTGCACCGCATCGTAAGCCAGCGTCTGTCGCACCGACGACACCGTGGTGTAGACGTTCAGGCCGCGCGTGTAGGCCTCGTCGCCAAAGCGCTCGCGCGCCAGCTGGCGCGCGAGTTCGGCCACGTACTCGGCATGCCCGGCAAAGCTGCCGGGGCTGTTGTCGGAGATCGCCAGGCGCGCGGCGCGGGCCTCGCGGTAGTCGTCCTGGCTGATCATGCCCAGCGCCAGCATGCGGCCCAGCACATATTCCTGGCGCCGCTTGGCGCGCGGGAAGTTGACCACCGGGTTGATGGAGGAGGGGGCCTTGGGCAGCCCCGCCAGCATGGCCGTCTCGGCCAGCGACAATGACGCCAGCGGCTTGCCGAAGTACGCATGCGCGGCGCTGCCGAAGCCGTAGGCATGCTCGCCCAGGTAGACCTGGTTCATGTACAGCTCAAGGATGCGGTCCTTGGGCAGGGTCTGGTCGATGCGCCAGGCCAGCAGCATTTCATACCACTTGCGCGCCAGCGTCTTTTCGCGCGACAGGTAGAAATTGCGCGCCACCTGCATGGTGATGGTGGAGGCGCCCTGCGCATAGCCCTGGCCCAGGTTGGCCAGCGCGGCGCGCAGCACGCCGGGGAAGTCGACACCCTCGTGCTGGTAGAACTGGTCGTCCTCGGCTGCCAGCAGCGCCTGGACCATGCGCGACGGCATCTGCCCGAAGGGGATGAACTCGCGGTGCTCGCTGCCGAACTCGCCGATCTGCACGTTGTCGCTGGTGTAGATCCGCAGGGGCACGTCGGGCCGGTAGTCGCGCAGGGCGTCGACTGGGGGAAGCTGCCGCAGGCTTACCACCGCGGCAAAGCCGGCAAGCAAGGCACCGGCTGCAGCCAGCGCCAGTACGGCGCCGCCTGCCTTGACTGCGATTTTTTTCATGCGCGCATTTTACCCGCTGGCTGACTGGTGCTAGCGCCTGGCCGCCAGCGGCAACGGATTGCCGAGCTCGTCATGGTCGACGGGCGGCGTGCCGGCGGCGGCCGGCGGGGCGGGCCGGGCGGGCTGTGCCGTAGCCACGCGCAGCCTGGCCTGGCTGTGATGCCGGGCAAATTCGCACAGCGCCAGCCAGGTCTCCTCGCGTTCGATGATAGTGAAGTGATCCGTGGCTGGCACGGTCTGCAGCGCCACCGGGCCCGGCCAGGCGGCCATGAGCCGTTCAGAGCATTCATGGGGCACGACTTCATCGGTCTCGGCCAGCAGCACCTTGGTGCTCTGCACGACCTTCTTGCAGTGCGAGATCGAATCGAAATGGTGGCGCATCAGCTGGCGCAGCGGCACCAGCGGGAAGCGCTTGCGCACCAGTTCAAGCAGTGAGTCGTAGGGCGTGATCAGCTGCAGGCTCTCGAAGTCCTGCAGGTCCGCCAGCTGGATCGCGACGCCGGTGCCCAGGCTGCGCCCCACCACATGCACACGGGTGTCGGGGAAGACACGCCGCGCATGCAGCAGGAACTGGCTGGCGTCGGCCACTGCGGCGCCCTCGGACGGGAGGCCGTCGGAGTGTCCCAGGCCGCGGTAGTCGTAGGTGGCGAAGGCCATGCCGGCGGGCAGCCAGCGTGCGTACTGCAGCGTTTCGAGCACATCCTCGCCACGCCCGGGCAGGTAGAACAGCAGGTCGCGCACGTTGTCGCCGGGGGTATGGTAGATGTAGCCGCGCACCACGCCGCCGGGGATCAGGTGCGAGTAGCCAATGATGCCGTCGGGCAGGTCGCGCGGCGGACGCCGGCGCGCATCGAACAGCAGCCGCTCCTGGTTGAGCGTCAGGTAGGTCCAGTAGCATGCGAAGCCGCTGGCAGTCATCAGCGCGGCTGCCAGCGTACGGCGGGTGATCAATGGCATGGCTAGTCTTCAGTGTCGCTGCCAGGCGAGGCGCACCAGCGCCGGCCTTGCCGCCCAGCCGCGCAGCCTACCTCATTTTTGTCTGGCGCAAGCGCGCAGCGCAAGCCGGCCGCCGCAGTTCTTGTACGATATACCTCATTCACGCGCGCGCGCCCCCTCCCGAGACGACGCGCATACGGAGCAAACAGGCATGAGCGAGCAGAAACACGAGCAATACCGCGCCGAAGAGGCGCAGGCGATGGAACGCGTGGTCGCGGCGACGCGGCAGGTGCAGGTGGCCTTCACCGCCTTGCAGACCCACTATCCGCCGCAGGGCAGCGGCAAGCCATCCAAGCTTGCGCTGCAGACGTTCGATGCGGCGCTGCAGGCGCTGGAAGATGCCCAGGCCACCTTCGACGAGATCCTGAACGACCTGCTCGACGAAAAACGCTGACCCCGGCCCGGCATGGCGCGGGGGCAATACATGGCCGGGAGCCTGTGATAAGGTTGCCGGAATACAGCCGCCCGGCCTGCCGCCGCACCTGAACTGCACGGCACGCGCCACGGGACGGCAGGGCAGCGGCCGCGACGCGCGCCGCCTGCTGATACAGGAGACCCGCCGTCATGCACCGTGCCGCCCATCCCGCTGCGCCTTCCGATGTTGCCCCCCAGGCTGCCCATGTCGACCCGACCGATGCCGACCGCGCCGGCCTGATCGCCCGCGCGCATGCGCGCTCGGCCGGCTTCGGGCTGGATGCGCGCCATGCGCCCGGCTTCGATGCCGTCAGCCCGCGCGCGCTGGGTGAGCTGGTGGACGCCAGCTGCGACCTGTACCGCCATGCCTTGCCGGTGATGGAGACCCTACACGCGCAGATCGCCAATACCGACAGCATGGTGCTGCTGACCGACAGCAGCGGCGTGATCCTGCACAGCCTGGGCGACGGCGACTTCGTTGCGCGGGCGCGGCGCGTTGCGCTGGCGCCGGGGGTGTCGTGGTCGGAGCCGAGCAAGGGCACCAACGCCATCGGCACCGCACTGGCCGAGGCCCGCCCCACCCTGATCCACGCCAGCGAGCATTTCCTCGAGTCCAACCACCAGCTGACCTGCTCATGCGCGCCGATCGCCAGCCCGACCGGTGCCATCCTGGGCACGCTCGATGTCAGCGGCGATCATCGCGGCTTCCACCGGCACACCATGGCGCTGGTGCGGATGTCGGCGCAGATGATCGAGAACCACCTGTTTGCCAACCACTTCCCGGACGCGCTGCTGGTGCGCTTCCATGCGCGGCCCGAGTTCGTCGGCACGCTGTTCGAGGGCATGGCGGCGTTCTCGCCCGACGGTGCTTTCCTGGCTGCCAACCGCAGCGGCCTGTTCCAGCTGGGGCTGGCCCCGCACGCGCTGGCGGCAGCCGGCTTTGCCGGGCTGTTCGGCCAGCCGGTGCGCGCGGCGATGCAGGCGCGCAGCGGCGCGGCGGGATCACTGCAGACGCTGACGCTGCCCAGCCGGGTACAGGTGTTTGCCCGCATCGAATACCTGGCCACGCCCATCGCGGTGCGCCAGCCCAGCGCCGAAGATCCGCTGCCGCCGGCACTTGCCGCGCTCGATACCGGCGACGCCGCCGTGGCCGCAGTGCTGCGCCGCGTGCGCAAGGTCAGCGGGCGCGATATCACCATCCTGGTCCAGGGCCGCACCGGCACCGGCAAGGAGTGGCTGGCGCGTGCCATCCACGCCGCCTCGCCGCGCGCCGGCGGGCCTTTCGTCGCGGTCAACTGCGCGGCCATCCCCGAATCGCTGATCGAGGCCGAACTGTTCGGCTACGAAGAAGGCGCCTTCACTGGCGCGCGCCGCCGCGGCAGCGAGGGCAAGGTCGTGCAGGCGCACGGCGGCACGCTGTTCCTGGATGAGATCGGCGACATGCCGCTGGCACAGCAGGTGCGGCTGATGCGTGTGCTGCAGGAGCGTGCGGTTACCCCGCTGGGCAGCGCCCGCGCGCTGCCGGTCGATGTGCGCGTGGTCTGCGCCACCCACCGCGACCTGCGCGCGATGATTGCCGATGGCGCCTTCCGCGAAGACCTGTACTACCGCATCAATGCGCTGGCCGTGACCCTGCCGTCGCTATGCGAGCGCAGCGACCTGCCGCTTCTGGTCGATCGCATCCTGCAGCGGCAGGGCGAAGACGCCGGCTTGCCGTCCCCGGTGCATGTCGACGCGCAGGTGCTGGCGCTGCTGCGCCGGCACCCGTGGCCGGGCAATATCCGGCAGCTTGCCAACGTGCTGCGCACGGCGGCGATCCTGGCGGAAGGGGAGGCGGAGATCGGGGTGGAACACCTGCCGGAAGGGTTTGAGCAGGAGTGTGGCGATGAGGTGGAGCGCTGTGATGCAGCGGCTTCTGCGCAGCCGCCGGCGTCCTCAAAGGCCAGCCGGATGCGCGACTGGGAAGCTGGCCTGATCCGGCAGGCGCTCGCCAGGCACGGCGGCAATGTCAGCCACGTGGCGCGTGAGCTGGGGGTGTCGCGCAATACGATCTATCGGAGGTTGAGGGAGGGGTTGGAAGGCGAGCCGGAATCGGAGCGCTGAGGCAGTCCCGCCGACCGCTTGTTTGCTCCCTCTCCCGCAAGCGGGAGAGGGAGCACTCCGTCGGCAAGCAACTACCGACATCAGCAAGCAATCACCCTCACAACCCCGGCTGTGCCGCCAGCCACGCAGCCTCTTCATCGCTGAACAACTCCGACCGGGTCAGGAACCGCTTCCCCGTCCGTCCCTCCAGCGAGAACATCCCGCCTGCCCCTGGCACCACATCGATCACCAGCCGCGTGTGCTGCCAGTACTCGAACTGCGCCCGCGTCATATAGAACTGCGCGCCGCCGATCTCGCCCAGGCAGACATCGGCCTGCCCCACCAGTAGTTCGCCGGCGGGGTAGCACATCGGCGCGCTGCCGTCGCAGCAGCCGCCGGACTGGTGGAACATCAGCGGGCCATGCCGCGCGGCCAGCTCCGCGATCAGCGTGAGCGCGGCCGGGGTTGCCACCACGCGTGCGACCGGCGCGGTGGCGGGAGCGGACGTCGAGCCCGCCATGGTCAGAAGAACCCGAGCGCGTTGGGGCTGTAGCTCACCAGCAGGTTCTTGGTCTGCTGGTAGTGGTCGAGCATCATGCGATGGTTCTCGCGGCCGATGCCGGACTGCTTGTAGCCCCCGAATGCGGCATGCGCGGGGTAGGCGTGGTAGCAGTTGGTCCACACGCGCCCCGCCTGGATGCCGCGGCCCATGCGGAATGCGCGCGCGCCGTCACGTGTCCAGACACCCGCACCGAGCCCGTAGAGCGTGTCGTTGGCGATGGCCAGCGCCTCTTCCTCGTCCTTGAAGGTGGTCACCGACACCACCGGCCCGAAGATCTCTTCCTGGAAGATCCGCATCTTGTTGTGGCCGGCAAACACCGTTGGCTTGACGTAGTAGCCGCCCGCGAGGTCGCCGTCCAGCACGTTGCGCTCGCCGCCGGTGAGGCACTGCGCGCCTTCCTTGCGGCCCAGGTCGATGTACGACAGGATCTTCTCCAGTTGTTCGGCGGACGCCTGCGCGCCGATCATGGTGCCGGTGTCGAGCGGATGGCCCTGGCGGATCGCGGCCACGCGCTTAAGCGCGCGCTCCATGAAGCGGTCGTAGATCGATTCCTGGATCAGCGCGCGCGACGGGCAGGTGCAGACCTCGCCCTGGTTCAGCGCGAACATGGCAAAGCCTTCCAGCGCCTTGTCGAAGAAGGCGTCGTCGGCGGCCAGCACGTCCTCGAAGAAGATGTTGGGCGACTTGCCGCCCAGCTCCAGCGTCACCGGGATCAGGTTCTGCGACGCGTACTGCATGATCAGCCGGCCGGTGGTGGTCTCGCCGGTGAACGCCACCTTGCTGATGCGCGGGCTTGATGCCAGCGGCTTGCCGGCTTCCAGCCCGAAGCCGTTGATCACATTGATCACGCCCGGCGGCAGCAGGTCGCCGATCACTTCCATCAGCACCAGGATCGAGGCCGGCGTCTGTTCCGCCGGCTTGAGCACCACGCAGTTGCCGGCGGCCAGCGCCGGGGCCAGCTTCCAGGTGGCCATCAGCAGCGGGAAGTTCCACGGGATGATCTGGCCGACCACGCCCAGCGGCTCATGGAAATGGTAGGCAATGGTGTCGGCGTCGATCTCGGAGATGCCGCCTTCCTGCGCACGGATGCAGCCGGCAAAGTAGCGGAAGTGGTCGACCGCCAGCGGCAGGTCGGCGGCGGTGGTTTCGCGCACCGGCTTGCCGTTGTCGATGCTCTCGGCCACTGCCAGCAGCTTCAGGTTGGCCTCGATGCGGTCGGCGATGCGGTTCAGGATATTGGCGCGCTCGGTGGTGGAGGTGTGAGCCCACGCGGCCTTGGCGGCATGCGCGGCGTCCAGCGCTGCGTCGACATCCTGCTGGCCGGAGCGCGGCACGCGCGTGAACGGCTTGCCGGTGATCGGGGTGATCGATTCGAAGTACTCGCCGCCGGCGGGCGGCACCCAGGCGCCGCCGATGTAGTTCTCG
This sequence comes from Cupriavidus sp. GW823-FHT06D04, assembly GCF_058795055.1. Taxonomy (NCBI): domain Bacteria; kingdom Pseudomonadati; phylum Pseudomonadota; class Betaproteobacteria; order Burkholderiales; family Burkholderiaceae; genus Cupriavidus; species Cupriavidus sp. GW823-FHT06D04. Next base: position 47,067 of record NZ_JBXAHL010000026.1, read on the forward strand.
TACTGCTGCTTGTAGGGGTTGTTGACGCCCAGCTGGGCGATTTCCGCCATGTTCATGTCTCGCTCCGTTCAGTGATTTCTGTGGTGTCGTCACGGCATTCCGGCCATGCGCACAACAGGCAGATCGCAAGAGCTGTGCCGGGGCGGGAATCGAACGAAAGAACGGGGAAAAGCGGGGGGCGCGTGCGCGTGGCACGGGTGGGATATGTCACACGCCGGCACGGCTGTGCCAGCGCGTGACACCGGGTGTTCCAGAATGGAACACCCGGGGCAGGGCTTCAGTGCCCGGGGCCTGCGGCGCGCAGCGCCTTGACCGCGGCGGGCGTCACGTCGGCCGGCTGGCCGCCCCAGGTGGCGCGCAGGTAGTTGGCCAGCAGCGCCAGCTCGTCGTCGCTCATGCGCGCGGCAAAGCCCGGCATGTCCTGCATGGCCTCCGCGCCGGGGAAGCGCTGCGCCTCGATGCCGTCGAGCATCGACACGATCAGGTTGCGCGCATCGGTGTTGCGCACGGTCGAGTTGCCGGCCATCGATACCGCCACGTGCGGCTTGCCTTCGCCCTCGCGGCCGTGGCAGCCGGCGCAGACCGCCACATAGTGGCGGCGGCCCGGTGCCAGTTGCGCGGCATCGGCGTTGACGGGCTTGACTGGCTGCGGTGCGGGCGGCTTGTCCCCGAGCAGGTAGGTCGTCATCGCCGCCAGGTCGCCCTTGTTCAGGTACTGGCTGCTCAGATAGATCGCCGCCAGAATCATTCATATCCCGGCGGCCGGCCGTCCAAAGATCGGCCGGATAGGTGAAGGCGTTTAGCCCTGCGGCTGGCGCCGGCTGTCGGGCACGAAATGCCGGAGCGAACCGTCGCCATAGGCGCGCTGCACTTCGGATATCACCACGTGATAGCCGTCATACCACTTGCGGTACTGGCGCTTGGCGTCCAGGTGCCGCGGGTGGGTGGCGAAGGCCTGCAGGGAGTCCTTGTCGCGCCAGTAGTAGCTGGCGTTGGACAACTGGCCATCTGGCGAGCGCCAGGACTCGGCACCGACAAAGCCGGGTATGCCGGCGGCGATCTCGTCGATCAGGGCGCTAAGGCGGTGGAACTCGTCATCGGCCTGGCCGGGCCGGTAAATAAAGGCTGCGATATACATCAAGGGCTCTGCGTGAGAAACGGTTTCAGGCCGGGCGCGAGGTCAGCGCCAGCCGCAGCGCCAGCAGCACCAGCACGGCCGCAAGGCCGCGCGACTGCAGTGTCGCGGCCTTGGGGTGGCGTGACAGGAAGCGGCGCACGGTACCGCCAGCCGCGCCGAGCAACGCGTGAAACACGGTGGCGATCACTGTCAGGACCAGGCCAAGCATGAGCAGCTGCTGGGCTACGCCGCCCTTGCCGGGATCGACGAACTGCGGCAGGAAGACCATGAAGAACAGCAGCGCCTTGGGATTGAGCAGGCTGTTCAGCATGGCGCGCACAAACACCGAGCGCAAGGACGCTTGCGTCACCACTGCCTCCTTCAGCGCAAGCGGCTGCCGGAGCGCCTTGACCGCCATCCACAGCAGATAGGCCGCGCCGGCATAGCGGATCAGGTCGAACGCCGGCGCCCACGCCATTACCAGGGCGGTGATGCCGGTGGCGGTCAGGACCGTGAGGACCAGGTCGGCCACGGCAATCCCCAGTGCCGTCGCAACGCCGCCCCGAGGGCCATAGGTGATGCCATGTGCCATCACGAATGCCATGTTCGGGCCGGGTGACAGGAGCAGCAGCATCACTGCCGCGGCGAAGATCGACAGGGTGGTCAGGGCAATCATGTGCAGGAAATGGTTAGCGTTGACTAGGCATGCAGGCTATTCTTCTGGCCTGATACACGCAAAGCATTGTTCTAGATACAAAGCATGGCCCACGTGCGCTACAAAACCATTGTTGACGAGATTTCCGCGCGCATTCATTGCGGCGAGCTGCCTCCGGGCACGCAACTGCCGACGGTGCGTGCGCTGATGAAGCAGTACGGCGTGGCGCTGGCGACCGCGGCACGCGTCTATGTCGAGCTGGAGGCCGTCGGGCTGGTGGTCGGCGAGACCGGCAGGGGCACGTTCGTGCGCGATACCTCGCTGCCGCGCGGCCTGGGGCTGGAACAGCATCCGGTGCGCGCCGGCGCGGTGGACCTGACCTTCAACTATCCGTCGCTGCCCGGGCAGGTTGAACTGTTGCGCGATGGCTTGCGCAGCATCGCGGCCTCGGGCGATCTCGACGCGCTGCTGCACTCCGCGCCGCAGGGCGGGCGCCCGCACGAACGGCAGGCCGTCGCCAGGCACCTGCGCAACCGCGGCATCCGGGTGCCGGGCAGCCAGGTGCTGATCGTCAATGGCGCGCAGCAGGGCCTGGCGGTGACGGTGATGGGACTGCTCAATCCCGGCGACGTCTTGGCGGTTGACGCGCTGACGTATCCGGGCATGAAGGCGCTGGCGCAGCTGTACCGGCTCGACCTGGAGCCATTGCCGGCGACCGCCGCGGGCCTGGACCTGGATCGGCTTGCCGCGCTCTGCAAGCGGCGTCCGGTGCGGGCGGTCTACACCATGCCGACCATGCACAATCCGCTGGGCTATGTCATGAGCGAGGCGGACCGTGGCCGTCTTGCGGCCCTGGCGCAACGGCATGATCTGCTGATCATTGAAGACGGTGCCTATGCCTTCCTTGCCGAACCGGCGCCGAAGCCGGTGTTCACCTTCGCGCCAGAGCGGACCGTCTACGTCTCGGGCTTGTCGAAAAGCGTGGCATCGGGCCTGAGGATGGGGTTCGTCGCGGCGCCCGGGCCGCTGGTGCCGGCCCTGGAACGCGCCATTCGCGTGTCAACCTGGAACACGCCGTCGCTGACCGTGGCGTTAGGCTGCCTCTGGATCGAAGCCGGCACCGTCGATGACCTGGAGGAGCGCAAGCGCAAGGACGCCCGGCGCAGGCAGAGCCTGGCGCGGCGCATCCTGCGCGGCTGCCGCGTCACGGCGCACCCGTCTTCATACTACCTGTGGCTTGAACTCGAGGAGGACCTGCGCGCCGACCAGGTCGCGGCTGCCCTGGAGCAAGAGGGTGTGCTGGTGACGACGGCCGAGCCGTTCGCGGTCGGAGCGAGCGTGCCGCATGCGCTGCGGCTGGCGCTCGGGTCGATCTCGATGGATGCGCTGGAGCAGGCGTTGCGCAAGGTTCGGCGGGCGGTGGCAGCCTGAAGCGGCGGCAAAGGCTGCCGCGTCAGCGGAACACCAGCGTCCTGCCGCCGTTGCGCAGGACCCGATGTTCCGCATGCCATTTCACCGCCCGCGCCAGCGCCACGCATTCCACATCGCGTCCGATGGCGGTCAGCTGCGCGGCATCCATGGCATGGTCCACGCGTGCGACTTCCTGTTCGATGATGGGGCCTTCGTCGAGGTCGCCGGTCACGTAGTGCGCTGTGGCGCCGATCAGCTTGACGCCGCGCTCGTAGGCCTGCGCGTAGGGGCGCGCGCCCTTGAAGCTGGGCAGGAAGGAATGATGGATGTTGATGGCGCGGCCCTCCAGGCGGCGGCACAGATCCTCGGACAAGACCTGCATGTAGCGGGCCAGGACGACCAGGTCGATACTGTAGTCGCAGACCAGGTCCCACAGTCTCGCTTCCTGCGCGGCCTTGCCTTGCGGCGTGGCATTGAGCAGGGGCAGGTGATGGAACGGGATGTCGTAGCTCGCCGCAAGCTGGTAGAAGTCCTTGTGGTTGGAGACGATCGCCGGAATCTCGATGGGCAACTGGCCGGTGCGGTAGCGGAACAGCAGGTCGTTCAGGCAGTGGCCGATCTTTGACACCATCAGCATCACGCGCGGCTTGCGCGCGGCGTCGTGGAGGGACCAGTCCATTTCATGCGCGGCCGCCACGCCCGCCAGCGTGCTGCGCAGGGCAGCGAGCGCATCGCCGCCATCCTGGCCTTCTGGCAGCGGCCGCTGGAAGTGCACGCGCATGAAAAACCGCGCGCTGTCGCGATCGCCGAACTGCGCGGAATCTACGATATTGGCGCCGGCTTCCACCAGCAGCGCCGAGACGGCATGGACAATGCCTGGACGGTCGGGGCACGACAGCGTCAGGATGTAGCTGGCGCTTTCGGTCTGGATCACTGGCATGGGCACTCCGGTATCCGCTTGCATCGATGTTCAGGCCTTGGTCCGTTCGCTGGCCGGATCGTACGGCGCGCGCAGATGGATGCGCGCGGGCAGCAGTTGCCCGGCCAGGTCCACGTGATACTTGCCGCCCTCGATCCATGCCGCGTCGGCCGGACCATCGGCGCGTGCCAGAAGCCCCATGCCCACCGGACAGCCAAGGGTGTGGCCGAACGCGGCCGACGTCACGAAGCCGGCCGGGCGCACGGTGCCGTCCTGGGCGGTGCGCAGGATGGCCTCCCCGCCCCAGAGCATGGCCTCGCTGGCGCCGTCCAGCGTGACCACGGCAACGCGGCGCCGCACCTGCGCGGTGCCGCCGGCAGCGCGCAGCTTGAGCAGCGCTTCGCGCCCGCGGAACGGGATGCCCGTGTTCAGCTTGCAGGCAAAAGACAGCCCGGCCTCGAACGGATGAATGTCGGTGGTCAGTTCGCGGCTCCAGGCGCGGTAGCCCTTTTCGATGCGCAGCGATTCGATGGCGTAGTAGCCGGCATTGACCAGTCCGAAGCGTTTCCCGGCCTCGTGCAGGGTGTCATGGACGCCCACGGCGAATTCCACCGGGACATACAGTTCCCAGCCCAGTTCGCCCACATAGGTCAGGCGTGTCGCGCGCACCGTGGCATAGCCGAGATCAATCTCTTTCGAGGTGCCGAACGGGAACGCCTGATTGGAAAAATCGGTGCACGACACGCTCTGCAGCAGCTCGCGCGAGCGCGGGCCCATCACCGCCAGCACGGCGAACTGGCCGGTGACATCGACAATCGCGCAGCGCTTGTCGGCGGGAATCAGGCGCTCGATATAATTGAAGTCGCGCGTGGTCTGCGCCGAGCCGGTCACCAGCAAGTACTGGTCGTGCGCCAGCCGCGTCACGGTCAGGTCGGATTCATAGGTGCCGCGGTCGTTGAGCATGGCGGTGTACACGGTCTGCCCCGGCGGCACGGCCACGTCGTTGCTCATCACGTATTGCAGCACGGCCTCGGCATCGGCACCCTTGACGATGTACTTGGAGAACGAACTCATATCGAACAGCGCCACTGCCTCGCGGCAGGCGCGGTGTTCTGCGCCGCTCCACGGCAGCCAGTTCTGCTGCCCGAACGAGTAGCGGATCTCGGGCGACTGTCCGGCAGGCGCGAAGAAGTTTGGCCGCTCCCAACCCATCTTGCTACCGAAATTGGCGCCGGCAGCGTGCAGGTGGGCATAGAGCGGCGAGCGCCGGAACGGCCGCGCCGTATCCAGTTCCCGGTTGGGCCAGGGCATCGCGTAGTGCAGGCCCAGCGTTTCCTTGACGCGGTCGTGCAGCCAGCTCTCGTTGCCGTTGAAGCCGGCAAAGCGGCGGATATCGACCGGCCACAGGTCCATGGTCGGCTCGCCCGCGACGATCCATTCCGCCAGCGCCATGCCGGCGCCGCCGGCAGACGCAATCCCCATTGAGTTGAAGCCCGCGCCCACGTAGAAATTACGAAGCTCGGGCGCTTCGCCGAGGATGAAGTTGTTGTCCGGCGTGAAGGACTCGGGCCCGTTGTAGAACTGCTTGACCTGCGCCGACTCCAGTGCCGGAACGCGGATCAGCGCGTTCTCCATCAGGATCTCGAACTGGTCCCAGTCATCAGGCAGCAACTGGAACTCGAACGGCTCGGGAATGCCCTGCATGCCCCACGGCTTGGCATTGGGCTCGAAACCGCCCATCACCAGCCCGCCCACTTCTTCCTTGAAGTAGATGAAGCCGTCCGGGTCGCGCATCACCGGCAGGTCAGGGTGCACGCCGGCGATGCGCTCGGTGACGATGTAATAGTGCTCAGCCGAGTGCAGCGGCACGGTCACGCCGCACATCTGGCCGACCTTGCGCGCCCACTGGCCGGCGCAGTTGACGACGATCTCGGCCTCGATGCGGCCTTCGTCGCCGGCCTTGTTGCGCCAGCTCACGCCGGTGGCGCGGCCATCGCGGGTATGGATCGCGGTGATTTTCGTATCCTGCGCGATGACCGCGCCGCGGCTGCGCGCGCCGCGCGCCAGCGCCCGGGTCAGGTCGGTCGGGTTGGCCTTGCCGTCGCCCGGCAGCCAGACCGCCCCAAGCAGGTCGTCGGTGCGCATCACCGGCCACAGTTCGCCGGCCTGCGCGGGCGAGATCACCTCGCAATCCACGCCATAGGCCCGCGCCACTGCCGCGGTGCGGCGCAGTTGCGTCATGCGTTCCGCAGTGCGCGCGACCGACAGCGAGCCGCATTGCTTCCAGCCGGTGCCGAGGCCCGTTTCCGCTTCCAGTTCGCTGTACAGCTGGGCGGAGTAGCGGATCAGTTTCGTCATGCTTTCCTGCGAGCGCAGTTGCCCGACCAGCCCGGCCGCGTGCCAGGTGGTGCCGCAGGACAGCTGTCCCTGTTCCAGCAGGACCACGTCCTTCCAGCCGAGCTTGGTCAGGTGATAGGCGACGCTGCAACCGATGATGCCGCCGCCGATGATGACGACGCGGGAGTGGGATGGGATGACAGGGGACATGGCGGGAAAACCTCGGCAGGAAAGTGGTTGGCGTTGCCTGCCATGTTATGCAAAAAAACGCCAACCAACAACACAAAATGCCACATGCATCGGCGGATCAGCGCGCCAGTTGCAGTGTCAGGATCCCCGCCAGGACCAGCGCGGTTGCAATCAGCCGCCGCCGGTCGAAGGGCTCGCGCAGCAGGAAGTGGCCCAGCAACGCGGCAAAGATCACGCTCGATTCACGCAGCGCCGCCAGCTTGGTCACGGGCGCCATGGTCATCGCCCACAGCATCAGCGCATACGAGCCCACCCGGTTGATGCCGCCGATCCACGCGCGCTTCCATTCCGTGCGCATCAGCGTGACCAGCGCGGTGCCGCGCCGGCTGAAGGCGTAGGTCGGCATGAAGATGTGCGACATCGCCTGCAGCCAGACGATGTAAGTGAAGACCTCGCCGTAGCGCTTGACCGCGGTGCCATCGATTACGGTGCCGCCCGCCAGGCAGGCCCCGGCCAGCAGCGCAAAGCCGAGCAGGTCGGGCGTTTGCCGGCGCCAGCGCACCAGGCTGACCAGCCCGCAGCAGATCAGTGCAATGCCGGCATAGCCGCCAGGCCCCAGCCGTTCGCTGCCGGCCAGCAACAGCAGGATCGCCACCATCATCGGCGCCGAGCCGCGCATCAGCGGATAGGCCTGGCTGAAGTCGCCGCGGTTGTAGGCGGCCACCAGCGACAGCTTGTAGCCGACCTCCAGTGCCACGGTGGCCAGCAGGAAAGGCCAGACCTGGGGCGCGGGCAGCGGCACCAGGAACAGGAAGGGCAGCGCCACCAGCAGGCAGAAGGTGTCAATCAGCGCCATCGACGACAACCGGTCGCCGCCGATCTTGACGATGGCGTTCCACGACGCATGCATCAGCGCGGACAGCATCACGGCGGCAAAGGCGAGGCCGTGAAAGTCTGGGGGGAGGGACATGAAGGAGGGGTCGTTCTTGTGGTCTTCTGATGCGTTCGCAAGTCCGCTGGTTTGCTCCTCTCTCCCGCAAGCGGGAGAGAGGAGCCTGCTGCCGGGTGTTGGAGGAAAACGCCTTAAGCCGCTTCCGCCAGCGGCGCCTGCGCCTTGATCCCCATCTCGCCCAGCACCTCGCCGATTGCCGTCACGACATTGCGCATCTCGTTGTCATCAATTGCACCAATGCACCCGACGCGGAAGGTCTCCATCTGCGTCAGCTTGCCCGGATACAGGATGTAGCCGCGCTCGCGCACCTTGGCATAGAAGGTCTTGAAGTCATAGCGCGCATCGGCCGGCGCATGGAAGGTGACGATGATCGGCGCCTGCACCGCCGCCGGCAGGAAGGCGCGGAAACCGAGTGCGGCCATGCCCTGCACCAGCGCGTCGCAGTTCCTGCGGTAGCGCGCGCCGCGCACCGGCTGGCCGCCTTCTTCCAGGAACTGGTCGAGCGCGGTGCGGAAGGCCGCCACCACGTGCGTGGGCGGCGTGAAGCGCCACTGCGTGGTCTTCTGCATGTAGACGTACTGGTCATACAGGTCCAGCGCCAGCGAGTGGCTGTTGGCCTGGCTGGCTTCCAGCACGTCCTTCTTCACCAGCACGAAGCCCATGCCCGGCACGCCCTCGATGCACTTGCCGGTGGCGGCCACCAGCGCGTCGAACGGCATGGTGCGGGCGTCGATCTCGATCGCGCCGAACGAGCTCATCGCGTCGACGATCAGCCCCTTGCCCAGTCGCTGGCACAGCGCGGCGATGTCCTGCAGCGGGTTGAGCACGCCGGCGCCGGTCTCGCAGTGCACCTGCGCCACGTGGGTAATCGACGGATCGCGCCGGATGGCCTCTTCGATCACCGCGGCGGTGGCGGGCTGGTCTTCGGGGATCGGCAGTTCCACGCTGGCGCGGCCCAGCACCTTGCAGATCTTGAGGATGCGCTGGCAGTAGGCGCCGTTCTGCGGCACCAGCACCTTGCCGTCGCGCGGCACCACGTTGGCAATGGCGGCTTCCACCGAGAAGGTGCCGCTACCCTGCATCGGCACGCACACATGGGTGCCTTCGCCGTGGACGATGCGCACCAGGTCGTCGCACAGGCTGCGCGTGATGGTGTTGAAGGCGGTGTCCCACGAACCCCAGTCGCGCAGCATGGCCTGCTTGGTGGCGAGCGAGGTGGTCAGGGGGCCGGGGGTCAGAAGGATCGGGTCGTTGCCGCGAATCATGGTGAGCTCCTGATTGGGAAGGAGTGGAGATAGGAGAAGGTCAGTCGTTGCCCTGGCGCCAGGCCTGGGTCTTGCAATCGAGCACGCGTTGCAGCAGGTAATAGAGCAGGCAGGCGAAGGCCGAGGTCAGCACCACCAGCGTCGCCATCGCCGCCGCGGGGCCGATGTCGCCGGATTCATCCAGGTTGACGATCTCGACCGAGGCCAGCTTGGTGTCGGCGCCGTACAGGAACACCACTGCCGAGACCGTGGTCATCGCATTGATGAAGAGGTAGCGCGAGATCTCCAGGATGGCGGGCAGGCAGGCCGGCACCGTGACCTTGAAGAAGGTCTTGTAGAACGGCACCTTGAGCGACGCGGACACGGCCTCGAACTCGCTGTCGAGCTGCTTGAGCGCGGTCACGGCGGTCAGGTGGCAGGAGGCGTAATAGTGGACGATGGTCACCAGCACCAGGATCCCCAACGTCTGGTACAGCCCGTGCATCGGGTTGGCCTGCGGCACGAAGAAGAAGATGTAGCCCAGGCCCAGCACCAGCCCCGGCACGCCCATCGGCAGCACCGCCATCAGCCGCACGAAGCTGCGCAGCCAGTCCATGCCGCGGGTCTTCTCCAGCAGGTAGGCGGTGGCGAAGATGAACACCGGCCCGATCACGGCGGCCAGTCCCGCCATGCGCAGGCTGTTCAGGTAGGAATCGACCACGCCGCCCTCGACCAGCCCCACCCGGTAGTGGTTCAGCGACAGCGAGAAGTTGTACGGCCACAGCTTGACGAAGGATGCGTAGATCGCCATGCCCATCACCGCCAGCATCAGCGCCGCCATCAGCCAGCAGAACACCGCCATGATCAGGTCGAAGCGGCGACTGCGGCGCGGCACGTAGGGCACCGAGCGTGCCGACATCAGCGCCATCTGGCGGCGCTGCACGCGCGCATCGACGTAGTAGGTGACGGCCACCGGCACCAGCAGCATCAGCGATACCACCGCGCCCTGCGAGAAGTCCTGCATGCCGATCACCAGCTTGTAGATGTCGGTGGCCAGCATATGGAAATTGCCGCCGATCACCTTGGGGATGCCGAAGTCCGAGATCGCATAGGTGAACACCACCATGGCCGCGCTGACCAGGCCGTAGCGCGCGCCCGGCACGGTGATGGTGAAGAATTTGCGCACGGTCGAGGTGCCCAGCGCATCGGCCGCCTCATACAGCCGCGCGTCGGTCAGCGACAGCGCGGTGATCAGGATCATCAGCGCATGCGGGAAGGTGGCGAACACCAGCGACGCCACGATGCCCAGCGGCCCGTAGATCTGGGTGCTGCCCATCCACGGCTTGAACAGCCCCTGGTTGCCGAACCAGAAGATGAAGGAGATCGCCGCCAGCAGCGATGGCGCCAGCAGCGGGATCAGCGCCAGGTTGCGCAGCAGGCCCTTGCAGGCGATGCGGCTGCGCGTCAGCGCATAGGCAAAGCTGAACGCCAGCGGCACCGTGATGCAGGTGGCCAGGGCAGAGACCCACAGGCTGTTCCACACCGAGCGCAGCAGCGCCGGCGACTCGAAATACGCGCGGAAGTGCGCGATGCCGGCCAGGCTGCCGTCGCGGTTCTGCACGCTCTTGGCCAGGATCATCACGATCGGCGCCAGCACGAAGCATGCAAGCGCCAGCGCGGCCAGCGCCAGCAGCACGTGGGCGAGGCGGTCGGTCCAGTGTGCGCGCACCGCGGTGGCGACCAGGGCCGGCGGCGCGGGCTGCGCGCCAGGGTTGGCAGGCCCGGCCGGCCCGCTGGTGGCGGGGGCGGGGACGGTATCGGTGGCCGGCATGGTGGCAGACGTAGTGGCAGACGTGGTAGCCGGCGCCGCAGTGAGGCTCATGCGCATGCGTGGCGGAAAATGCGGATACGGTCAGCGGGAATGGCCAGGCGCAGCAGGTCGCCGGTGTTCGGGCGCAGCTCGTGCAGGTCATTGAGGGAGAGGTCGGCGTACAGTGCGCCGGACGCTGCGTCAGGCAGGCGCAGCGTCAGCCGCGAGAACGCGCCGAGGAACTCGATCTTGTCGACGGTGGCCTCCAGCACGTTGGGGCCATGCTGTTCGATGCCGCGCACGCAGACGTCTTCGGGGCGGAAGAACACCTGCACGTCCTCGTCGGCGCAACAGCCCTGGGGCGCGGCGCAGCGCATGCGCACGCCGCCCAGGTGCAGCTCGCCGTCGCCGCAGACGCGCGCGCCCAGCATATTGGTCTTGCCGACGAAGTCCGCGGCGAACGGCGTGGCCGGGCGCTGGTAGATCTGCGCCGGCGTGCCTACTTGCTCGATCGCGCCCTGGTTCATCACCACGATGCGGTCGGCCATCGACAATGCCTCTTCCTGGTCGTGTGTGACCAGGATGGTGGTGATGTTCAGCCGCTGCTGCAGCGCGCGGATCTCGCTGCGCAGCCGCACCCGCACGCGGGCATCGAGCGCTGACAGCGGCTCATCCAACAACAGTAGGCCGGGCGAGGTGGCCAGCGCGCGCGCAATTGCCACGCGCTGCTGCTGGCCGCCGGAAAGCTGCGCCGGGTACTGGTTGCCGCGCTCGGGCAGCCCCACCAGCGTCAGCAGCTCATCCACGCGGGCGCGGCGCTGGTCACGCGGCATGCGGCGGTTGACCAGGCCGTAGGCCACGTTGTCCGCCACCGTCAGGTTGGGGAACAGCGCGTAGGACTGGAACACGATGCCGTAGTCGCGCTCCATCGGCGGCAGCGTGGAGATGTCGCGCCCGCCCTGGTGGATGGTGCCGGCGCTCTGCGATTCCAGCCCGGCGATGATGCGCAGCAGCGTGGTCTTGCCGCAGCCCGACGGGCCCAGGAAGCACAGCAGCTCGCCCTGGCGCACGTCCAGGTCGATATGTTGGAGTGCCACGAAGGCGCCGCTGCTGCCGCCGAAGCGCTTGTGGATGCCTTTCAGGCTGAGGTAGGTCTCGGCCGTGGATGGGGAGGTCTGCATGGCGTGTGGGCCCGGTGTGTTCTGTTGGGGGACCCGGCGTCCTCTGCCCCGGGGCGAGGGCGCCGGTACAGGACGGCGCTCAGGCGCTCAGGGCTGCTTCTCCGACTTGCTGGCATAGCGCTTCTGCCACTCTGTCAGCACGCGCTCGCGGTTCTTGGCGATATGGCTGAAGTCGTTCTTGACCAGCATCTGCTCGTAGTTGGCCGGGATGGTCTCGATCTTTCTCGCCACGCCCGGGTAGGCGACGATGGCCCAGTCCCTGGCAAACAGCTGGTTGGCCTCCTTGCTGGCCAGCCAGTCCATATAGCGCTGCGCGGCCTCCATCTTCCTGGTGCCCTTGACGATGCCGGCAGCCTCGATGTCGTAGCCCAGGCCTTCCTTGGGGAAGATCATCTCGATCGGCGCGCCCGAGGCCAGGGTCTTGTGCGCGCGCAGTTCGAACGAGATGCCGATCGGGAACTCACCCGAGCCGGCCTGCTTGCATGGCTTGGATCCCGAATGGGTGTACTGGGCGATGTTCTCGTGCAGAGCATCCATGTACTTCCAGCCATCCTGCTCGCCATAGAGCTGCAGCCAGGCGGTCACGTCCAGGAAGCCGGTACCGGAAGAGGCCGGGTTGGGCATCACGATGGTGCCCTTGTAGACGGGCTTGGCCAGGTCCTTCCAGGTCTCGGGGCGCGGCAGGTTGCGCTTCTTGGCTTCGATGGTGTTGAAGCAGATGGTGGCGCCCCAGACGTCCAGCCCCACCCACGACGGCGGCGTGGCCTTGTCGCTGTAGTCGCGCGTCAGTTTCTCGAAGCCCTTGGGCGCGTAGGGCGCCAGCATCCCTTCCTGCTTGAGCAGTTCCAGGCTCGACGCCGCCAGCCCGGCGATAACGTCGGCCTGCGGGTTGCCTTTTTCGGCCAGCGCCTTGGCGGTGATGACGCCGGTGGAGTCGCGCACGTACTTCAGTTCGATATCGGGCGCTACCTTGGCAAAGCCCTCGGCGTACGGCTTGAGGGTCTCGATCTCCCACGCTGTGTAGACGGTGAGGGTGGTCTTCTGGGCCAGCGCCGTGCCGGAGGCGGCTAGCGCAAGCATGGCGGCGGCGGTGCGCAGGGTGGATGTGAAGGACGGTTGCATGGGGACTCCTTCTGGCATTGTAGGTGGAGATATGTGTCGATTTGGTGAATATGTTGCATTGCCGCGGGGCATGCCGCACAACATTGAATCACCGTGAAACCCTTGTGCTACAACACTTGCAAGACATATACCTGGTTTTCCGCGCTCCGTACGACACCAACTGCGCTACACCGATGTCTTGATTGTTGACAATATACAAACCGCTTGCTTTAATGGCAATAAGGATTTTCGATATCCCGCAATCCGTCACAAACGGGAGTTTTCATGTCACGCCAAGCACCGCTGGCAAGCGAAATCACCATCCTGCAGAGCCAGTCCCTGGCTACCTTGGTGCAGCGCGAACTGGAACTGCGGATCATGTCGGGCGACCTGCCCCCCGGCGCCAAGCTCAATGAGATCGAGGTGGCAGGGCAGCTCAATGTGTCGCGCGGACCGGTGCGGGAAGCCTTCCGGGCGCTGGAGCAGGCCGGCCTGCTGCGCACCGAGAAGAACCGCGGCGTGTTCGTGCGCGCCATCTCGGTGGAAGAAGCCGATGAGATCTATGAGCTGCGCGCCGTGCTGGATGAGTTCATCGGCCGGCAGCTGGCCGCCCGCATCACGCCCGAGAGCCTGCGCGAACTGCGCGCGCTGGTGGAATCACTGGGCGCCGCCAGCCAGGCGCGCGATGTCGATGAGTACACGCGGTTGAACCTGGCGTTCCACGACCGGATGGTGGAACTGGCCGGCAACCGCAAGCTGCTGGATACCTACCGGCGCCTGGTCAAGGAGCTGACGCTGTTCCGGCGCGAAGCGCTGTCCGGCAGCCACGCCGCCATGCCCGACTCCACCCGCGAGCACCGCGCCATCGTCTCGGCGATTGCCGCGCGTGACGGCGAACTGGCCGCGCGCCTGATGCGCGAGCACGTCGAGCGTGGCCGCGCCCGCATGCATGCCGCGGTGGACCCGGCCAGCGCCGACAAAGGCGCTGCCGCCTGAATCCGACCGCATCCACGGAAAGTACCGACCCCGATCGCGCCCACGCACAGGAACCCCAACATGCCTGACACCAATGCCCGCACCATTACCGTCAACCAGCGTACCTATCGTTGGATGCAGCAGCCCGTCGTGGTGGTCTGCGTCGACGGCTGCGAGTTCGACTACCTGGAAGCCGCCGCCGCCAGCGGCCGCGCGCCCTACCTGAAGCAGCTGCTGGAAGCCGGCTCCGCCTTCCGCGGCGCCTGCGTGGTGCCCACCTTCACCAACCCCAACAACCTGTCCATCGTCTGCGGCGCGCCGCCCGCGGTGCACGGCATCTGCGGCAACTACTTCTTTGACCGCAGCGCCAACGGCGGGCGCGGCGAGGAAGTGATGATGAACGACCCCAAGTACCTGCGCGCCGGCACCATCCTGGCCGCGTTTGCCGACGCCGGGGCCAGCGTCGCCGTGGTGACCGCCAAGGACAAGCTGCGCCGCTTGCTGGGCCACGGCATGCAGGGCATCTGCTTCTCGTCGGAGAAGGCCGACCAGGCCACGGTGGAAGAGAACGGCATCGACGGCGTGGTCGAACTGGTCGGCATGCCGGTGCCTGACGTGTACAGCGCGGAGTTGTCGGAGTTCGTCTTCGCCGCCGGCGTGCGCCTGATGGAAACGCGCCGCCCGGACCTGATGTACCTGTCCACCACCGACTATATCCAGCACAAGTTCGCACCCGGCTCGGACGGTGCCAACGCCTTCTACGCCATGATGGACAAATACCTGGCGCAACTGGACGCGCAGGGCTGCGTGGTCGCGCTGACCGCCGACCACGGCATGAACGCCAAGCACGACGACGCCACCAAGGCGCCCAACGTGATCTACCTGCAGGACCAGCTGGACGCATGGCTGGGCCGCGGCGTGGAAGACGGCGGCGCGCGCGTGATCCTGCCGATCACCGATCCCTACGTGGTCCACCACGGCGCGCTCGGGTCCTACGCCACCATCTATCTGCCCGACGATGCGGACCCGGCCGCGATCCAGGCCCGGCTGTCCGACCTGCAGGGCGTGGAAAGCGTGCTGACCAATGCCGAGGCCTGCGCGCGCTTCGAGCTGCCGCCTGACCGCGTCGGCGACCTGGTGGTGACCAGCGACAAGCATGTGGTGCTGGGCACCAGCCGCAGCCGCCACGACCTTTCCGGGCTGGACGCGCCGCTGCGCTCGCACGGCGGCGTGTCGGAGCAGACCGTGCCGCTGGTATTCAACCGTGCCACGGCCGGCATTCCCGGCAAGGCCCTGCTGCGCAACTTCGACATCTTCGATGTCGCGCTGAACCATCTGCACTGAGTGCATTGAGCCGTACCGAACTGTATTGACCGGAGGAGACACATGAACGCCCCCCAATTCCCCGCTGGTGCCGTCAACCCCCATTTCCGCGCCGAGGCCCTGCGCATCGACGGCCAGAAGATCGTGCGCGAGCGCGTGATCGAAGTGCGCAATCCGTATGACGGCACGCTGGTCGGTACCGTGCCCAAGGCCACGCTGGACGATGTGCGCCGTGCCTTCGAAGTGGTCCAGGCCTACCGCTCCACGCTGACCCGCTATGAGCGCGCCGCCATCCTGAACCGCGCCGCCGCGCTGCTGCGCGAGCGCACTGAGGAAGCGTCGGACCTGATCACGCTGGAATCCGGCCTGTCCAAGAAGGATTCGCTGTATGAGATCGGCCGTGTCGCCGACGTACTGGGCTTTGCCGCCACCGAGGCGCTGCGCGACGATGGCCAGTTGTTCTCGTGCGACCTGACTCCGCACGGCAAGAAGCGCCGCGTGATGACCCAGCGCGAGCCGCTGCTGGGCGTGATCTGTGCCATCACGCCGTTCAACCACCCGATGAACCAGGTGGCGCACAAGGTGGCGCCGTCGATCGCCACCAACAACCGCATGGTGCTCAAGCCGTCGGAAAAGGTGCCATTGTCGGCGTTCTACCTGGCCGACCTGCTGTATGAAGCCGGCCTGCCGCCGCAGATGCTGCAGGTGATCACCGGCGACCCGCGCGAGATCGCCGACGAGCTGATCACGCACCCCGCCGTGGACCTGGTGACCTTTACCGGCGGCGTGGCGATCGGCAAGTACATTGCCAGCAAGGCCGGCTACAAGCGCGTGGTGCTGGAACTGGGCGGCAACGACCCGCTGATCGTGCTGGACGACGCCGACCTGGACCGCGCCTCGGACCTGGCGGTGCAGGGCTCGTACAAGAACTCCGGCCAGCGCTGCACTGCGGTCAAGCGCATGCTGGTGCATGAAGCCGTGGCCGCGCGCTTTACCGAACTGGTGGTGGAGAAGACCCGCGCGTGGAAATACGGCGACCCGATGGACCGCGGCGTCGACATGGGCACCGTGATCGACGAGCAGGCCGCGCAGCTGTTCGAGGCCCGCGTCAATGAGGCAGTGGCGCAGGGCGCGCGGCTGCTGGTGGGCAACCAGCGCAACGGCGCCAGCTATTCGCCGACGGTGCTGGACCGCGTGGACCCGTCGATGACCGTGGTGCGCGAGGAAACCTTCGGGCCGGTTTCGCCGATCATCACCTTCCGCGACGTGGGCGATGCCATCCGGATTTCCAACGGCACCGCGTTCGGGCTGTCCTCTGGCGTCTGTACCAACCGCATCGAGGATTTCACCAGGATCGCCAATTCTCTGCATGTGGGTACGGTCAACCTGTGGGAGGTGCCCGGCTACCGTATTGAACTGACGCCGTTCGGGGGGATCAAGGATTCGGGGCTGGGCTACAAGGAAGGCGTGCAGGAGGCGGCAAAGAGCTTTACCAACCTGAAGACGATTACGTTGCCGTGGGGGTGAGGGAAGGCGGCGCATCCCTGGCAAGCCGGCCACTGCGCCGGCTTTTGCCTGCATTGCGCTAGAATCGGCGCCCAACAGGTACTTTCCCGCCCATCGCGCCCCAATCCGGAGTCACCGTGCTCGCCGAACAACGGCAGAAATACATCCTCGACCAGCTGTCCGCCACCGGCGCGCTGGCCATCAGCGAACTGGTGACCGAGCTCGACGTCTCGCGCGAGACCATTCGGCGCGACCTCAACGCGCTGGCCGCGCGCGGCCTGCTGGTGCTGACCCACGGCGGCGCGCTGGCCTCGGACCGCACCGAGCCCGATACCCAGACCCGCGCCGCGGTCAATGCCGAAGGCAAGCGCGCTATTGGCGTGCGTGCGGCGGAGCTGGTGCGCGACGGCGCCTCCCTGATCCTCGACTACGGCACCACCACCCACGCGGTGGCGCAGGCGCTGCATGGCCACCACAACCTGCTGGTCTACACCAACGACCTTGCCATCGCCCAGCTGCTGGGCCGGCGCAACGGCAACCGGGTGATCGTGCTGGGCGGGGAGCTGCAGGACAACGAAGACGCCACGCACGGCTGGGACACCATCGAACAGCTGTCGCGCTACCACACCGACTTTGCCTTTGTCGGCATCGGCGGCGTCACGCCGCGCGGCGAGATCTGCGACTTCTCCCGCGCCGCGGCGGAGCTGCGCAGCCGCATGCTGCTGGCCGCCGACGTGGCCTGCGTGGTGGCTGACCATACCAAGTTCGGGCGCAATACCGGCGTGACCATCAAGCATTTCGACCTGGCTGCCTGGCTGATTACGGATATGGCGCCGGAGCCGGAACTGGCGGCGGCGCTGAAGGAGCGCGGGACGAAGCTGCTGATTGCTTGAGCCGCAGGTGCCTTGGCGCTCTGGAGATATCCACGCCTCACCGCTTGTGCGAAGGCGAGTTGGGCTTCTCATGTTTCATGCAATTCCCGCGATTTCCTCTCGCCTGCACGCCATGCGATAGACAGATGGCGGTACGCCGCAGATCTGTACGTAGCCTGCCGTCGATGCGGCGCTCCGCGATCGAGAGCGGATTGAGCTTGACCATCAGGTAGTGCCCGTCAATGGCGTGCTCGCCGGTCTGGAACAGTACATCGGTAGCCGAAGGCAGAACGCCGTTGCAGCTGGCGCGCAGCGCCTGGGCCAGCCGCGCGGCGCCCATTTCGGCGGATGTGGCGTCGACGGTCGAGTAGGACAGGCGCAGCGTATTGTGTTCGGGGTTATCGGCAAAGAATGCCGCGCCTGGCACAAAGGTCACGCCGGCCTTGATCGCGGCCGGCAGCACCTGCGCGGCATCCACCTGCGGCGCGAAGCGCGCCCACAGGGGATTGCCGTTGCGCAGTTCCCGGTCGAGCGCCTCGAAGGCGTTGAGCACGAAGTTGTCCGGCGCCTGGGCAAAGGACTGAAGTGCAGCGTCGCGGCTCCACCGCTTATGTGCCAAACGGATGCGGCCACAGCGTGCGCTATGTGCGTCCGCTCGGCAGCCTGTGCCTCATGACGCTGGATGACTGCACGCTGCGCGAAGTCGCCGACGAGCTCGGCGTTACACGCTTTGCCGGTGTGCCAACCTTCCTGAACTGCTTGGAGAACTGCGCGCTGTCGCTGAAGCCGCAGGCCAGCGCCACACTTTCAATCGAAAGCTCGTCGCGGCGCAAGGCGGCGCAGGCAAATTCGATGCGCTTATGCAGGACGTATCGAGAGGGCGGCAGGCCAGTGGCGTCCTTGAACACGCGAGTGAAATAGTAGGGGCTGAGACCCGCCTGCCGCGCCAACGGTCCCCAGCGTGATCCGATGCGTGAGGTGCGTTTCTATGTACTCATCCAGCCATTTCATGCGCACGGCAGTCAACGCCGGCATTCGGCCGCCACCGCGAGGCCCTTTGCCGTAGCAGGTCACGATATGCGCCGCTACCAGGCGTGCATACGTCTCACCGATCAGCGCGCCGTGTGGAGAACGACGACAAGTAGAGGACGCGGGACTGCGCGGCACTGCCGGTGGCGAGCGCCAGGATGCTGGCTACTGGGTTGCCGCAGAGGCGCAGCTCTCCATAGGGATCGTCCTCGATGATGTAGGTGCCGGCGCGACCGGCAAGGTCGACGAGCTGCCGGCGTCGCGTCAGGGAGAGCGTGCGACCGCTCGGGTTGCCAAAGTTCGGGACGACGTAGATAGCCCTGACCGGATGACGCGAAGCGTAGGACTCGATCCAGTCCACATCGATGCCTGCTTCGTCGGATGGCACGGAGATAATACTGGCCTCGGCGAGGCCGAAGGTCTGCAGCGCTGCGAGGTAGGACGGCCGTTCCACGAGCACCGTGTCACCGGGGTTGAGCAAAGCGCGCGCGGCCAGATCCAGGCCCTGTTGTGAACCCGACGTGACCAGGATGCTGGTCGGATCCGCTACGATGCCGCGCAGCCGGAGCAATTGCGCGATCTGATCGCGCAGCGCCGGCTCGCCTTCGGTCAGTCCGTACTGGAACGCAGCGGTATCGCCGCCGTCAAGCACTGCAGCCAGCGCTTCGCGAAGACCTGCGGAATCGAACAGATCCGGTGCGGGGATGCCACCGGCAAGCGAGATGACGCCTGGTGCCTTGCTGTACTTCAGCAGGTCCCGTACTGCAGAGCTCTGCACGCGGCCTACGCGAGTAGCAAATGCCTCTTTCCCGCCTTGTAGTGCGGTCGTTGTCTGGTTCATCTATCCCCTGGTTCGGTGTTGCCGTCCGGCAAGACGAGTGTAGGGAGCAGCGACTAATGCCATGCGTGCAGAAATACCACCTTTGTGCTTTATTGCCCTGATTATTTCTGAGAGCAGAATTAAGAATGGCTTTAGGGCTGTCCGCTGATCGCACGGAAATCCCCGCCTCACGCACAAAAATGCGGCTTTCACGCCGCTGTCACAGGTGTTTTGACTGTTGTGTGCCCCACGCTGGTGCTAAAGTGCTGCGTTGTCAGACATTCACGGCCCGCCGTGAATGTCTGACAACCGGAGGCCACCCACCTTCCATCGGCGCAACGCCAGACGGCACCACAGACCGGTACCAAGCCGGCAAGGCTGCCGGATCCAGCCACTCCAGCACAGCAGAGACATCCGTGAATTCTCCCTCCCTTGACGCATTCCTGGCGGGGGTTGCCCGCCGCGACCCCAATCAACCTGAATTCCTCCAGGCCGTGAAGGAAGTGATGATGACGCTCTGGCCCTTTGTCGAGCGCAATCCGCGCTACGCCGACCAGGCCCTGCTTGAGCGGCTGGTGGAGCCTGAGCGCGTGATCCAGTTCCGCGTGGCCTGGACCGACGACCAGAACCGCGTGCAGGTCAACCGCGCCTTCCGCGTGCAGCACAGCTCGGCCATCGGCCCGTTCAAAGGCGGCATGCGCTTCCACCCGACCGTGAACCTGTCGGTGTTGAAGTTCCTGGGCTTCGAGCAGACCTTCAAGAACGCGCTGACCACGCTGCCCATGGGCGGCGGCAAGGGCGGCTCGGACTTTGATCCCAAGGGCAAGTCCGACGCCGAAGTGATGCGCTTCTGCCAGGCGCTGGTGACCGAGTTGTTCCGCCACCTGGGCCCGGATACCGACATCCCGGCCGGCGACATCGGCGTGGGCGCACGTGAAGTCGGCTTTATGGCCGGCATGATGAAGAAGCTGTCGAACCAGTCCGCCTGTGTCTTTACCGGCAAGGGCCTGGCCTACGGCGGCAGCCTGATGCGCCCGGAAGCGACCGGCTACGGCACGGTCTACTTTGCGCAGGAGATGCTGCACCGTCGCGGGCGCGCCTTCGACGGCCTGCGCGTGCTGATCTCCGGCTCGGGCAACGTGGCCCAGTACGCAGCAGAGAAGGCGATCGAGCTCGGCGCCACGGTGCTGACGCTGTCCGATTCCGGCGGCGTGCTGCACTACCCGCAAGGCATGACCACCGGGCAGCTGGCCGAAGTGATGGCCTTCAAGAATGAAGAGCGCGGCCGCCTGTCCGACTTTGCCGCCCGCCACGGCATGACCTTCGAAGCCGGCCGCACCCCGTGGCACGTGCCCGCCGACGTGGCGCTGCCGTGCGCCACCCAGAACGAGCTGGACGGCAACGACGCCGAGACCCTGCTCGGCAATGGCGTGATCTGCGTGGCCGAAGGCGCCAACATGCCGTCGACGCTGGAAGCCGTGGACCGCTTTGTCGACGCGAAGATCCTCTACGCCCCGGGCAAGGCCAGCAATGCCGGCGGCGTTGCCACTTCCGGACTTGAAATGTCGCAGAACGCCATGCGCCTGTCCTGGCACCATGCCGAGGTCGACGAGAAGCTGCACGCGATCATGAAGGACATCCACCAGAACTGCATCCACCACGGCCAGAAGGCGGGTGGCTATATCAACTACGTGGAAGGCGCGAACATCGCCGGCTTCGTCAAGGTGGCCGACGCCATGCTGGCGCAAGGCGTGATCTGACCTGAAGTTCCGGCCGGCGCAATGCCGGCCGCTGCCGGGCGGGTGCAGGCACGCACCCGTCTGGCGCATCTCCCCCCGATTCCCCCAGGCAGTATCCATCCCGCAGCGCCGGGCAGCGCCCCCCATGCCGTCATCCGCCGCCACGGCCTGCCGCCCGGCTGCATCTCCCGATTATTCGCAAACCGCGAACACTGTCCTCGGAGTTTGGCCCGTAGTCAGTGTATGGCGCCTTGCCTACTATGCACACACACCAAGCGAACGCCACTGGTGAATGAATGCAGCGGTAGCAATTACTAACTTGCAAGCCAGCCTACCTAACGCCCCCTGACCGGAGATCATCATGACGAACCCCAAGCTCGAAGTCCTGACCCCGCAAAACAGCCAGCTGATCTTCATCGACCACCAACCGCAGATGGCGTTCGGCGTCCAGTCGATGGACCGCCAGGCGATGAAGAACAACGTCGTCGGCCTGGCCAAGGCGGCAAAGATCTTCAATATCCCGACGACGATCACCACCGTCGAGAGCGAGTCGTTCTCGGGCTTCACCTATCCGGAACTGCTCGACGTGTTCCCGGACCAGAAGACGCTGGAGCGCACCTCGATGAACTCGTGGGACGACCAGAAGGTGCGCGATGCGCTCAAGGCCAACGGCCGCAACAAGGTGGTCGTGGCCGGCCTGTGGACCGAGGTCTGCAACACCACCTTCGCGCTGTGCGCGATGCTCGAAGGCAACTATGAGATCTACATGGTGGCCGATGCCTCCGGCGGCACCTCGAAGGAAGCCCACGACTACGCCATGCAGCGCATGGTCCAGGCGGGCGTGGTGCCAGTGACCTGGCAGCAGGTGCTGCTGGAATGGCAGCGCGACTGGGCCCACCGCGACACGTACGACGCGGTGATGAAACTGGTCAAGGAGCACTCGGGCGCCTACGGTATGGGAGTGGACTACGCCTACACCATGGTCCACAAGGCTGCGCAGCGCACCGCCACGCCGCATGAGGCACTGGCCGCCGTGCCTGCCCGCTGAGCCGGCACTGAACCCGCCGCAAGTTCACCCGATCCCTTGATTGCATCCAGGAGCCCCATCATGAGCATCATCACGACGCAGGACGGCACGCAGATCTTCTACAAGGACTGGGGCAGTGGCCAGCCCGTGGTCTTCTCGCACGGCTGGCCCCTCAATGCCGATGCGTGGGATGCGCAGATGCTGTTCCTGGTGCGGCAGGGGTTCCGGGTGATCGCCCATGACCGCCGCGGCCATGGCCGCTCGGACCAGCCGGCGCAGGGCAACGACATGGACACCTATGCCGATGACCTGGCGGCGCTGCTGGACGCGCTGGACCTGCGCGATGCCACGCTGGTGGGCCATTCCACCGGTGGCGGCGAGGTGGCGCACTACATCGGCCGCCATGGCACCGGCCGTGTCGCCAGGGCCGTGCTGATCGGCGCGGTGCCGCCGATCATGCTCAAGACCGCGGCCAACCCCGGCGGGCTGCCGATCGATGTGTTCGACGGCATCCGCAAGGGCGTGGCCGACAACCGCTCGCAGTTCTACCAGGACCTGGCGACGCCGTTCTTCGGCTTCAACCGCCCCGGCGCCAAGGTCTCGCAAGGCACCATCGACGCCTTCTGGGCGCAGGGCATGGCCGGCGGCATCGTGGGCCAGTACGCATGTATCAGGGAATTCTCGGAAGTCGACTACACCGAGGACCTGAAGAAGTTCGACGTGCCCACGCTGATCCTGCATGGCGATGACGACCAGATCGTGCCCATCGACGCTTCGGCGAAGCGGTCGGCGGAACTGGTCAAGGGCGCGACCCTCAAGGTGTATCCGGGCGCTTCGCACGGCATGTGCGTGGTCAATGCCGACCAGGTCAACGCCGACCTGCTGGCCTTCCTGAAGGCCTGAGCCAGATGTCAGTCACCCGCCGGCAATTTATCGCTTCGGCCGCCGCGCTCGGCGCGGCGCCTTTTTCGGAGACCTTCGCCATGTCGCCTGGCAGTCAACCCAGCCTCATCCTCGTCAATGGCAAGTTCACTACGCTCGACAAGTCCAAGCCGCAGGCGGACGCCGTCGCGATCCGTGACGGACGCTTCGTCGCCGTCGGCACGCGCCAGGACATCATGAAGCTGGCCGGCGCGCAGACCAAGGTGGTCGACCTGAATGGCCGGCGGGCCATTCCCGGGCTGATCGACAGCCATATGCATATCATCCGCGGTGGCCTGAACTACAACATGGAATTGCGCTGGGACGGCGTGCGCTCGCTCGCCGATGCCATGCGCATGCTGAAGGACCAGGTCGCGCGCACGCCAGCGCCGCAATGGGTGCGGGTGGTGGGCGGCTTCACCGAGCACCAGTTCGCCGAGAAGCGGCTGCCCACCATCGACGAACTGAATGCCGTGGCGCCCGATACCCCGGTATTCATCCTGCACCTCTATGACCGCGCCATTCTGAACGGCGCCGCGCTGCGCGCAGTGGGCTACAACAAGGACACGCCGAACCCTCCGGGTGGCGAGATCGTGCGCGATGCACGCGGCAATCCCACCGGGCTGCTGCTGGCCAAGCCCAATGCGACCATCCTCTACGCCACGCTGGCCAAAGGCCCGAAGCTACCGCCCGAGTACCAGAAGAACTCGACGTGCCACTTCATGCGCGAGGTGAACCGCCTGGGCGTGACCGGCGTGATCGATGCGGGCGGCGGCTACCAGAACTATCCCGAGGACTACAGCATCATCGAGGAACTGCACAAGGAAGGTCAGCTCACGGTGCGCCTGGCCTACAACCTGTTCACGCAGAAGCCCAAGGAAGAGCTGAGCGATTTCAAGACCTGGACGTCGACCGTGAAGCCAGGCCAGGGCGATGACCTCTATCGCCACAATGGCGCCGGCGAAATGCTGGTGTACACCGCGGCCGACTTCGAGGACTTCCGTGTCGAGCGCCCCGACATGGCGCCGTCGATGGAAGCCGACCTGGAGCCAGTGATTCGCCTGCTGGCCGAAAAGCGCTGGCCGTGGCGCCTGCATGCGACCTATGACCAGACCATCACGCGCGCGCTCGACGTCTATGAAAAGGTCGCCAAGGACATCCCGTTCAACGGCCTGAACTGGTTCTTCGATCACGCCGAGACCATCTCCGACCGCAACATCGACCGCATCGCGGCGCTTGGCGGCGGCATCGCCGTGCAGCACCGCATGGCCTACCAAGGCGAGTACTTTGTCGAGCGCTACGGTGCCAAGGCCGCTGAAGCCACGCCGCCGATCAAGAAGATGCTGGAGAAGGGCGTGAAGGTCGGCGCCGGCACCGATGCCACGCGCGTAGCCTCGTACAACCCGTGGGTCTCGCTGTACTGGCTGACCACGGGCAAGACCGTGGGCGGCATGTCGATGTATCCACAGGCCAACCTGCTCGATCGCGAAACGGCGCTGCGCCTGTGGACCGAGGCCAACACGTGGTTCTCGTCCGAAACCGGCAAGAAGGGGCAGATCAAGGCGGGCCAGCTGGCCGACCTGGCCGTGTTGTCCGCCGACTACTTCGCGGTGCCGGGCGACGACATCCAGGACATCACGTCGGTGCTGACCGTGCTCGGCGGCAAGATCGTCTATGGAGACAGGGAATTCGGCAAGCATTCGCCACAGATCCCACCCGCGATGCCGGACTGGTCGCCCGCCCGCCACGGCAGCCAGTACCAGCCGCGCCCGCAAGCCCAAAAGCTGGCCTTGAACACGGCCTGCGGCTGTGCCAGTTCGTGCGGCGTGCACGGCCATGCGCATGCCAGGGCCTGGACGGCCGGCGTGCCCGCCTCGGACGAGAGTACGTTCTGGGGCGCGCTGGGTTGCTCATGCTGGGCGTTCTGATGCCGCTGCGTTGCCGATGCGAGGAGACCCGACCATGACTGCCCATCCCCTCCCCCCCGCGGCGGGCGCAGCGACCACGCCCTCGGCCTGGCTGCGCTGGCTGGCGCTGCTGGCACTGTCCGCGCCCTACCTGCAGGGTGGACTGGTCAAGGCGGCTGACTTTGGTGCCGCCATCGCCGAGATGCAGCACTTCGGCCTGGCGCCGGCCGCACTCCTGGCGGCGGCCGTGATCGTGCTGGAACTGGGCGCGGCCGCGCTGATGCTGAGCGGGCGGCTGCGGTGGCTGGGCGCGCTGGCGCTGGCCGTGTTCACCGTGCTGGCAACTTTTGTCGCCAACTGCTTCTGGCAGGCGCCGCCGGATGCGCGCTTCGGGCAGGCCAACGCTTTTTTCGAGCATATCGCGCTGGCCGGCGGCCTTTGCCTGGTGGCCTGGGAAGACCTGCGGCAACGCCGCGCGGCCATGGGCCAGGCATGAGCCAGGCCGCCAAGCCCGCGCCGATCCCCGGCGCCGCCGCCCCCGCCGGCGGCAGCTTCGCGCCGCTGGCGCATGGCACCTTCGCCGTGCTACGCATTCCCCGTCCCCAAGGACCCCCATGCACAACCAGCTGTTTATCGACGGCCGCTTCGTCGATGCCCTCGACGGGGACACCCTCGACATCGTCAATCCGCACGACGGCAGCCTGATCACGCGCGTGGCCGCGGGCGCGCAGCTCGATATCGACCGCGCCGTGGCCGCGGCGCGCCGCGCCTTTCCAGCATGGTCGCGCCTCGCCGCCGGCGAACGGGGCAGGCTGCTGGCGCGGCTGGCCGACGCCATTGACGCCGACACGGGGCTGGCCGAACTTGAAAGCGCCGACACCGGCCACCCCATCCGCGATGCGCGCGGCCTTGACGTGCCGCGCACCGCGGCGTGCTTCCGCTATTTCGCGGGCATGGCCGACAAGATCGAAGGCACTGTGGTGCCGGTCGAACCCGGTTTTCTCAACTACGTGCAACGGGCCCCGGTCGGCGTGGTGGGGCAGATCGTGCCGTGGAACTTCCCGCTGATGTTCACCGGCTGGAAGCTGGGGCCGGCACTGGCGGCGGGCAACACGGTGGTGCTCAAGCCGTCGGAGCTGACGCCGCTGTCCGCGCTGCGCGTGGCGGCGCTGGCGGCTGACGTTGGCTTCCCGCCGGGCGTGATCAACGTCGTGCCCGGCTTCGGCAACGTGGCCGGCCAGCGGCTGGCCAACCATCCCGACGTGGACAAGATCGCCTTCACGGGCTCCACCGCCACCGGGCGGCGCATCGTCGAGGCCTCGCGCGGCAACCTCAAGCGCATCCAGCTTGAGCTGGGCGGCAAGGGCGCCAATATGGTCTTCGCCGATGCCGACCTGGATGCCGCCGTGGCGGGCGCAGCCTGGGCCAGCTTCCACAACCAGGGCCAGGCCTGCATTGCCGGCTCACGCCTGCTGCTGCATGAGGACATCGCCGATGCCTTCCTCGCGCGCTTCGTGGCGCTGGCGCAATCGATCCGCGTGGGCGATCCGGCCGACCCCGCCACCGAGATGGGGCCGCTGACCTCGGCCGCCCATCGCGACCGCGTGCTGGAGTCTGTGGAGATGGCACGGGCCCAGGGCGGCACCGTGCTGGCCGGCGGCAAGGCGCCCGCCGACCCCCGCCTGCGCCAGGGCTTCTATGTCGATCCCACCGTGGTCGCTGCGCGCCCGCAGGACCGCATCGCCAAGGAAGAGGTCTTCGGCCCGGTCGTCACGGTACTGCGCTTTGCCAGCGACGAGCAGGCGCTGGCCATCGCCAACGCCACGCAATACGGGCTGGGCAACGGGCTATGGACGCGCGACCTGGCCCGCGCGCACCGCCTCGCACGCGATATCCGCGGCGGCATGTGCTGGGTCAACTGCTACAAGCGCGTCCATCCGGGCAGCCCCTTCGGCGGCGTGGGCGAATCCGGCTACGGGCGCGACATGGGGTTCGAGGCGATGCACGGCTACACCGAGTCGCGCTCGGTGTGGATCAACGTGGATGCCGGCATTGCGCCGCACTTTGCGCGCTGACGCCCGCGCGGCACCACCAACCATTTCAGGGAAAAAGCAATGAAGCTCTATCTGGTATCACTGGCCGCCGGCATCCTGGTCGGCATCATCTATGCACTGTTGCAGGTGCGCTCGCCGGCGCCGCCGGTGGTGGCGCTGATCGGCTTGCTGGGCATGCTGATCGGCGAGCAAGTGGTGCCGCCCGTCAAGCGCCTGCTGGCGGGCGAGCCGGTCACGGTGGCCTGGTTCCGTGGCGAGTGCGTGCCGAAGATCACCGGCGCACCGGCGGCGCCGACGGCGGCACGCCCGGCAGCGCAGGACGCCGGGGACCAGCCGCAGGCGCACTAGGCATTGCGCTAGCCCAGCGCCAGCGTGCGTTGCCGCGCCAGCTCCGCCCAGCGCGCCGCTTCGGAAGCGACTAGCGCATTCATCGCTTCACGTCCGCTGGCCACGACTTCGAAGCCATTGTCGTAAAGGCGCTGCGTTACGGCCGTTTCGCGCAGCGTCTGGCTGACTGCGGCGGCCCGGCGGTCGAGTTGCGCGGCCGGCGTACCGGCCGGCGCGATCATGCCGACCCAGGAGTAGCTGACCAGGCCCGGCCAGGTGTCGGCCAGCGTGGGCACCGTCGGCAGATGCGGATTGCGCGCAGAAGCGCTGACCGCCAGCGCCCGCAGCTTGCCGGCCTGCAGTTGCGCCAGCACCAGCGGCAGGCTGGCAAACATCGAGTCGACATGGCCGCCCAGCAGGTCTTTCAGTGCCGGGGCGCCGCCGCGGAACGGCACGTGCAGGCCATGGGTGCCGGCGGCCTGGTGGAACCATTCGGCGGTCAGGTGGTTGGAACTGCCGACACCCACGGAGGCATAAGACACCTCGCGCGACTGCCGGCACGCCCGTACATAGTCCTGCAGCGTGCGCCACGGCGACGCGGCCGGCACCACCAGCGCCATCGGCGGGCGCACCATGTAAGACACGCCGGTGAGATCGCGCCCGGCGCGGTAAGGCAGGTTCGGGTAGGCCAGCGGCTCGGTTGCATACGAGTCATAGACCAGGCCGATGGTGTGGCCATCGGCCTTGCTGCGCGCCACGATGCTGGTGCCGATGGTGCCGCCGGCGCCGTCGTGGTTCTCGATCACCACGTTCTGGCCGAGCCGCCGTCCGAGGCCCGCATGGACTTCGCGCGCGGTCTTGTCGACCACGCCGCCTGGCGCAAACGGCACGACCAGCACCAGCGAGCCGTTGCTGCGCGCCTGTGCGCCGGCGCGGCCGGCCAGCAGCACGGCCGCGGCGCCGCCCAGCACCAGCCGGCGGCGATGCAATGCACGGATCTGCATGACGGATCTGCCCCTCGTTCGCTATGATTGCCGTCGAACTGCCTTCTGATCGCGGCTGGAATGGCGCCGCGCGTCAACGTTGTGCAACCAAGCGCGGCAAGTTGCCGGGCGCTCCCATCGGCCCGGCGAGCGCCAGATGGTAGCACTGCCGCGTGTCAACATCGATCCCTTCGCCGCCGGGTTTGCCATGGACCGTTTTCTAAGTATCGAAGCCTTTGTCAGGGTCGCGGACACGCTTAGCTTTGCCGAGGCCGCGCGCCAGCTCGGCGTGACCAATTCCGTGGTCAGCCACCGCGTGCAGCAGCTCGAGAAGTACATCAACGCGCCGCTGTTCCATCGCAGCACGCGGCACGTGCGCCTGTCGGAAGTGGGCGAGACCTACTATCGTCAATGCGCCGACGTGGTCGCCAACCTGACCGACCTGACCGACCAGATGCGCGACCTGCGCGCCACCCCGGCCGGGCGCCTGCGCATCCAGGTGCTGCCCGGGTTTGCCATCCGGCACTTCGCCGACATCCTGGCCGGCTTCAGCCAGCAGTATCCGGATATCGAGCTGGACATCGTCGTCAACGACCGCGTCATCGACCCGATCGAAGAAGGCTTCGACGTGGCCTTCCAGATCTTTGCGCCCCAGAACGATTCGCTGATCGCGCGGCGCTTGTTCACGCTGCGCCGCATCTTCTGCGTGGCCCCGGCGTTCATCGAACGCTGGGGCAAGCCGGAGCGGCCGGCGGACCTGATCTGCAGCAAGGTGGCGCTGTATTCCGCCTACCCGACCCGCAACAAGTGGACCTTCTCGCGCGATGCCGAATCGGTCGAGATCGACCTGGCCCCGCGCATGCGCACCAACTCCGTCCACCTGTTGCGTGACTACGCCGTCAGCGGCGCCGCCGTGGTCTGCCTGCCCACGCTGGTCGCCAGCGAAGACCTGCTGGCCGGCCGGCTGGTGCCGGTGCTGCACGACTATTCGCTGTCATCGTTCGAGTTCGCCGCCGTGTATCCGGCCACGCAGCGGCAGGCGCTGAAGGTGCGGGTGCTGGTGGACTACCTGGCGGAAAGCCTGCAGGGCGAGCCGCCGTGGGATGTGCCGTTGATGGAGCGGGGATGGGTGCGGTGAGGCCGCCTTCAGGGAGCCGGGACCCGCGGCGGTAGTGCCAGGGTCGTCGCCTGCCGCGGCGGTGGCACGGCTTGCGGCTACGATAGCGTAGGTCCCCAATCGTTCCTCCACACAGGAAGCAACTACCTCGGCAACGACCCGGCCAGTACCAGGGTGAAGCATCGGCCGGCGGACCTCGAGGCGCACGCCCGCTTTGCCGGGGCGATTGCCCCAGCCCGCCCGAGCAGCGCTAGCGGTGGTCTGCGCTAGCCTTTGGTTTTCGGCTTGAGCAACTCGCCAGCCTCCTTCACATTCTGCTCGGCGCGCTTGCTGATCACCGCAAGCGCCTCGGCCTGCGCCTTCTGCGCGGTTTCGGCCAGCGCGCGCATGTTCTCCAATGCCTGGTGCAGCTGCTGCTGCACGAATTCACTGTGCTTGGCCATGGCCTCGGCAGGATTGCCCGCGGTGCTGTACTGCTGAGCGGCCGCCTGCAGCTGCTGCATGGTCTGGGCGAAGATCTCCTGCTGCTTCTGCACGACGGCCTGGATACCCTCATAGGCCAGCTTGTTGGCCTCGGTCAGGGCCTCGATGTCCTTGCGGCGCGCTTCGATTACCGCGCTCATGTCCACGCCCGGCAGGCGGAACTGTTCCATCATCTTGGTGAAGTCTGCAAAGGGATTGGGAGGCGTGGCCATGCTGGGTCTCCTTCTGGAAGGACTGGCAGGGTGGCCGGCGGCGGGGTTGGCATGCTCCCTTCGGCCGGATTCCTGTCCACTATAGCCGGTATCCGCACACTTCTGGCCGTCAATCGAGGAAGACCCTAAAGATTCCGGACCCCATGCCGTTGGCATCCATAGCCCGCAAGTGCGTCGGCCCGACCGGGCCCGTCCGCGGACGATGAGAGCGAAGAACGCCGCGCCGGTCCCAGGCGCGGACCGGCACTTCGCCGTAACCAGTGCTAATCAGGTAGAAGACATGAAGAATCTAGGCATCGGGGTCCGCCTCGGCATCGGCTTTGGGGTGGTATTGCTGCTTTCTGCGCTCATGACGGTATTCGGCATGATGCGCCTGCAACAGGTGGCTGAGCGCACGCACGCAATGATGCAGCAGCCGCTGACCAAGGAGCGGCTGGTCAGCGACTGGTACCGCCTCATGCACACCAGCGTGCGCCGCACCACGGCGGTGGCGCGCAGTGCCGACCCGTCGCTCGGGGCATTCTTCGCGGCCGAGACCAAGGCGTCGATCGAAGGCATCGCCGCGCTGCGCGACAAGCTCCAGCCGATGCTCAGCTCGGCCGAGGAGAAGGCCGCATTCCAGAAGATCCTGAGTGTGCGCGACCCGTACAACAACGGCCGCGACAAGATCACCAAACTCAAGCAAGAGGGGCTGACCGAAGAGGCCAACCAGGTGCTGGAGAAAGACTTCGTTCCCGCCGGCGACGCCTACCTGGGCGAGATCCAGAAGCTGCTCGACATCCAGCGCGCCAGCATCGACGCCACCGCGCGCGATATCAACGGCATCTACGTCAACGCCCGCAATAGCCTGATCGGGCTGGGCGTGGTGGTGCTGGCGATCGGCATCGCGTTCTCGGTATGGCTGACGGCGGGCATCACGCGGCCGCTGCATCGCGCCGTGGCGGTGGCGCGCACCGTGGCGTCGGGCGACCTGACCAGCCGCATCGACGTCGACAGCCGCGATGAAGCCGGACAGCTGCTGCAGGCGCTGGCGGACATGAACGCCAATATCCTGCGCATCGTGCGCCAGGTGCGCGCGGGCACGGAGTCGATCGTGTCCGGCACCAGCCAGATCGCGGCCGGCAACACCGACCTGTCGCAGCGCACGGAAGAACAGGCCTCGTCGCTGCAGCAGACCGCGGCCAGCATGGAAGAGCTGACCAGCATCGTGCGCCAGAACGCGGACAACGCGCGACAGGCCAGCACGCTGGCGGTCAATGCCTCGGACATCGCCGAGAAGGGCGGCGACGCGGCGGGCAAGGTTGCCGAGACCATGGAAGAGATCAACGGCGCGTCGAGGAAGGTGGTCGACATCATCGCCGTGATTGAAGGCATCGCTTTCCAGACCAATATCCTGGCGCTCAATGCCGCGGTGGAAGCGGCGCGTGCCGGCGAACAGGGCCGCGGCTTCGCCGTGGTCGCGGGCGAGGTGCGCACGCTCGCGCAGCGCAGCGCCTCTGCCGCCAAGGAAATCAAGGCGCTGATCGGGGATTCGGTCGATCGCGTCGAGAAGGGTTCGATGCAGGTGACGCAGGCCGGCCAGACCATGGTGGAGATCGTTGCCGCGGTCAAGCGCGTGACCGACATTATGGGCGAGATCAGCGCGGCCTCGGCCGAGCAGAGCGCGGGGATCGAGCAGGTCAACCAGGCGGTGACGCAAATGGATACCGTGACGCAGCAGAACGCGGCGCTGGTGGAAGAGGCCGCCGCTGCAGCGGGCTCGCTGGAGGAGCAGGCACAGCGGCTGAAAGAGGCAGTGTCGACGTTCAGGCTGGCGGCGTAAGCGCACCCTGTTTGTTTTCTCCCCTCTCCCGCAAGCGGGAGAGGGGAGAATCCCCCATCACAGCAGACGCTCACCGCGCCTTCAAGAAATCCGCCACCTCCAGCAACACCAGCTCATTGTCATCCGCCTGGTTCGGCTCGCGGCTGCTGCTGAAGGGCAGGTTGTTGTCGTTGCCCACCACGATATGCGTGGCGTCGACCACGTCGACGTTCTCGATGGTGAAAAACGGGAACGCCAGCACGCCATCCGTCAACGGCTTGCGCGCAAGCTTGCCCGGATCGGCAATGCGCAGCAGGTCGATATAGCCGATCTTGCGCAGCGGCCCGCCGGCGTTGGCATCGCTCAGTTCGACCTTGTACACGCGCTTGAACTTGGCCACGTCGTCAAAGCAGTCCGGGCGCTTCTGCCCGGCCGGGCAGGCCTTGTCCGGCGTGCCTTCGCCGTTGTCGCGCTCGATGATAAGGCCGGTGGTGGCATCGATCATGTTGAAGTCGCCGATGGCATGGCTGGCGCCTTCCAGCACGTATTTCCAGTGGCGGCCGGTCCAGGCCTGCTGCCTGACATCAAACTCCAGCACGCGCAGGTAGGGCTTGCCGCCTTCGTTCTCGTAACCCTTGGCGGCCTCGTCCCACAGCGCGCCTTCCAGCAGCGCGTACAGCTTGCTGCCGTCGGGCGAGGACGCCATGCCCTCGAAACCCTTGGAGCGCCGCACCTGGAACTTCACGCTGCCGTCCGGCGCGCCGGGCGCGGTGACGGCGGGATGGTCGGGCGAGCGCACCACCTTGCCGTCGACCATGGTGTCGAACACGGCCAGTACCTTGCCGTCCAGGTCCGCCTTGATCAGGAACGGGCCGAATTCATCGCCGATCCACAGCGCGCCGCCGGCGAACTGGAAGCTCTCCGTATCGAAATCCGACCCCGTCAGGTAGCGCTGCCTGGTGCCCTCGTGGACGATGCGGAACGGCACCTTCTTGTCGGGGTCGTGCAGGAAGATGGTCTTCAGGCGCTGCAGGCGGCCGCTGCCAAAGTCCACCTTGTAGTGGTTCAGGTACAGCATGAAGTCCGGCGAGTTGGCCTTGGCGCCGGCGCCGTTGTCGGTCAGCACCCAGAAACTGCCGTCGGCCATGCGCTTGATGCCGGAATGCCCCTGTGCCGGCTGGCCGCGGAACGGCAGCGACACGCCGGTGGGGCGGCCATTGGACTTGCCTTCGACCGTGCCCGGCGTGTCCACACGCTGCGCGGTGGTGAACTTGCCGCTGACCTGCAGGTCAGCGGGCGCGTCCTTCGGCACGGCAAGCAGGGTCTGGGCCGGCAGCACCGCGTGGCCGGCCAGCGTGGCGGGGTAGGCAGCAGGGGCCTGCGCCCAGGCCTGCGCCACCCCCAGGCAGCCCAGTGCGATGGCCGCCTGGGCCAGCAGCAAATGACGAGACATTGTGGTTTTCCTTGGCGTTGAAGAGGACAAAACCCTGCATTGTCGACGCCAAGTTTGACAGGACTGTGATCCGCGGGGCGCACGGCCCGGTCATGTTGCGCCGCAGCGTAGGCGCCATGCGGGCACCGTGCCGGTGCAATCTGCGAACAATCATGCTGCGCGGGCGGCCCAATGCGGCACCGGCGTCCGGATTTTTGCCGATAGCCGCGCAAAAAGCAGTGGGATTTCAGGCCCCTGAAAGCAAACTGAGGCAAAATTCTATTTTTCGCCTAGTTTGCCGCCGGCTGTGACCCAGCAGGCGGATGTCCCACCACCCGTTCGAGGATCTGAGAGAAGCAATGAGTAACCAGCAACCCACCATCATCTACACGCTGACCGACGAAGCTCCGCTGCTGGCGACCAGTGCGTTCCTCCCGATCATCCAGACCTTCACCAAGCCGGCCGGCATCAACGTGACCACCAGCGATATCTCGGTGGCCGGCCGTATCCTGGGCGAATTCCCCGAATTCCTGACCGAAGCACAGCGCGTGCCGGACAACCTGGCCGAGCTGGGCAAGCTGACGCAGCTGCCGGACACCAACATCATCAAGCTGCCCAACATCAGCGCCTCGGTGCACCAGCTGGTGAGCGCCATCCGTGAACTGCAGGGCAAGGGCTACAAGGTGCCGGACTATCCGGAAGACCCGAAGACCGACGAAGAAAAGGCCATCCAGAAGCGCTACTCCAAGTGCCTGGGCAGCGCCGTGAACCCGGTCCTGCGCGAGGGCAACTCCGACCGCCGCGCACCGGCAGCGGTCAAGAACTTCGCGCGCAAGCACCCGCACAGCATGGGCGAGTGGAGCATGGCTTCGCGCACGCACGTGGCGCACATGAAGCATGGTGACTTCTACCACGGCGAAAAGTCCATGACCCTGGACAAGGCGCGTGACGTCAAGATGGAACTGGTCACCAAGAGCGGCAAGACCATCGTGCTCAAGCCCAAGGTCTCGCTGCTGGATGGCGAGATCATCGACAGCATGTTCATGAGCAAGAAGGCGCTGTGCGACTTCTATGAAGAGCAGTTCGAAGACGCGCGCAAGACCGGCGTGATGCTGTCGCTGCACGTCAAGGCGACCATGATGAAGGTGTCGCACCCGATCGTGTTCGGCCACGCCGTCAAGATCTTCTACAAGGAAGCCTTTGCCAAGCACGGCGCGCTGTTCGATGAACTGGGCGTGAACGTCAACAACGGCCTGGTCAACCTGTACGAGAAGATCGAGGCGCTGCCCAGCTCCAAGCGCGAAGAGATCATCCGCGACCTGCACGCCTGCCACGAGCATCGCCCGGAACTGGCCATGGTGGATTCGGCCAAGGGCATCTCCAACCTGCACGCGCCCAACGACGTGATCGTCGATGCCTCGATGCCGGCCATGATCCGCATCGGCGGCAAGATGTGGGGTGCCGACGGCCGTCCGAAGGACACCAAGGCCGTGATTCCGGAAAGCACCTTTGCCCGCATCTACCAGGAGATCATCAACTTCTGCAAGACCAACGGCAACTTCGACCCGACCACCATGGGCACTGTGCCCAACGTGGGCCTGATGGCGCAGAAGGCCGAAGAATACGGCTCGCACGACAAGACCTTCGAGATCGCCGAAGACGGCGTCGCCAACATCGTCGACCTGGCCACCGGTGAAGTGCTGCTGACGCAGGACGTTGAGCAGGGCGACATCTGGCGCATGTGCCAAGTCAAGGATGCGCCGATCCGCGACTGGGTCAAGCTGGCCGTCACGCGCGCGCGCAACTCGGGCATGCCGGCCGTGTTCTGGCTGGACCCGTACCGTCCGCACGAGGCCGAGCTGATCAAGAAGGTCGAGGCCTACCTGAAGGGCTACGACACCACCGGCCTGGACATCCAGATCATGTCGCAGGTGCGCGCCATGCGCTACACGCTGGAGCGCGTGATCCGCGGCCTGGACACCATCTCGGTGACTGGCAACATCCTGCGCGACTACCTGACCGACCTGTTCCCGATCATGGAACTGGGCACCAGCGCCAAGATGCTGTCGATCGTCCCGCTGATGGCCGGCGGCGGCATGTATGAAACCGGCGCCGGCGGTTCGGCACCGAAGCACGTCAAGCAGCTGGTGGAAGAGAATCACCTGCGCTGGGATTCGCTGGGCGAGTTCCTGGCGCTGGCGGTGTCGCTGGAAGACGTGGGCATCAAGACCGGCAACGCGCGCGCCAAGATCCTGGCCAAGACGCTGGATGCTGCTACCGGCAAGCTGCTGGACAACAACAAGAGCCCGTCGCCCAAGACCGGCCAGCTGGACAACCGCGGCAGCCAGTTCTACCTGGCGATGTACTGGGCGCAGGAACTCGCCGTCCAGTCGGACGACGCGGAACTGGCCACCAAGTTTGCGCCGCTGGCCAAGACGCTGACCGACAACGAGCAGAAGATCGTTGGCGAACTGGGCGCCGTGCAGGGCAAGCCGGTGGATATCGGCGGCTATTACATGCCGGAAGCCGACAAGCTCAGCGCCGCAATGCGCCCGAGCCAGACGCTGAACGCCGCGCTGTCGACCGTGACGGCCTGACCGGACTGGCCCGCCTGGCGGGCCGGCAGGTGTCGCAACCCCGGGCCCTGGCCCGGGGTTTTTCTTTTTGCGCCGCAGATGGCGCTATGGCTGCTGCGCTTCCATATGGATGTCCCACCCCTGTTCCGGACCGCTCTTCTGGTCACGGTACGTCCAGAGCGCGCCGCAGTCCTGGCAGACGAAGCTGCTGATGGTGATGGCGGCGGAACCGGCGGGCTTTATGCGTCGGGTGTCGGTGATGCGCAGTGCCGCGTGCCCGGGGGCGCCGCGCACGTGGCGTTCAATGGCCTGGCAGGCAGTGCAGAGTGTCATCCGTGTCTGTTCCGTTCGATCGGCCACTGTAGCATGCCGGCGCCTTCGGGGCCGGAAGTGGACGTGCACATGCGGCGCACACGGGATTTCGCCCGGCGAGACCCTCAACCCGGCACTTTCCATGTGATTTGGACCCGATCCGGCGAAGTTCATTGACATGCCTGAGTGGGGCCTGTATAAGGTTGAGTGCAGGATCTTTCAAGCAGCAACCTAGAAGTCCAGGTGCTTGCCCACACGGCGCCACTTTTTCTCCTTGTGTCTTCCTTGATCGTCATGCCTTGCCGGCGCTTTTGCCGGTGAGAAAAAACTTATTGAGGAATCCAACATGGAAACCGGTACCGTCAAGTGGTTTAACGATTCGAAGGGTTTTGGCTTCATTACGCCTGATGCAGGCGGCAACGACCTGTTCGCGCACTTCTCCGAAATCCAGGGCAACGGCTTCAAGTCGCTGCAAGAAGGCCAGAAGGTGCGTTACGTCGCTGGCGTCGGCCAAAAGGGCCCGGCCGCGACCAAGATCGAGCCGATCTGAATCGCACCGACCTGAGTTGAGCTGAGCGCCGAGGCGCCAGTCCAATGAAAAAAGCTCCGCCAACGCGGAGCTTTTTTATTTCCGTTGCCGCTATTCCCCGCAACGGTGAAATAAAGCCACTGCTGGCGCGGCAACAAGCGTAGAGTGGGGGCAGGATCACCAAACGGCGGAGGCTGCCATGGATATCTATCCGGCTGCAACTTACAAGGGATACGACCTCTATCCCCTGGTGTACAAGCACGCCGCCGAGCGCATATGGCCCGAGCCGCGGCCCGACCGTTCCTTCGATGCTGCCGTGGTGATCTGCCTGGAAGGCGAGTCGCCCGAAGGCATGCAGGCGCGCACGTTCCGCCTGGACGCCGCACCGTGGGATAACGTCGGTGGCGCGCGACGCGGTGCGTTGCGCTATGCCGAGGCCATCATCAATGGCGCGGTGCCGGGGGTATCGGTAACAACGGCCGGCGCGCCGATGGCGTCCTGAAGGTCCGACGACGGGCCCTGGCGCCGTGGTGCATTCTTTACCACTGACGCCCGCGCAGGGCCATAGCTCATGTCGTGCGCGTGATCCACATGAGTTCAGCAATCCTTCCTATCAGCGCGGCACGATGCCGCATGGAGATGTCGTGAGCGACAGCAGTCCCAGCCGCAGTCCCGGCAACACTGTTCCCGGCAGTACGCCCTTTGCCAGCTACAAGGGTTTCGATCTGTATCCCCTGGTTTATCGCCATCGGCCTGAGCAGGCCTGGCCGCGCATCAAGCCCGACAACAGCTTCCTCGCGTCGATCGTGATTTGCCGCGAGGGCTATCGCCCTGGCAGCGACCATGCGCGCGTGTACCCCATGGGTGAATCGCGTTGGGAGAACATCGGCTCGGCGCGCCGCGGTGCGCTGCAGTTCGGCGAAGATATCATCAATGGCCTGGTCGCCGGCGAATCCGTGACGTCGATCTAGGTATTATCCGGTTCCGCAGCGGCCTGATACAGGCCGTTTGCGGAGCGGGGAAACAGGCGCGGCGCTATCCGTCAGACTGCAAGGAGTCCGTTCATGGACATGCGTTCGGGATCATCTGGTTTTCTGTGCACGTTGCCCGGTGAGGGCAAAGGCATCACCTATCACGTAGCAGTCTGCTTTATCGATGCGGAGCGTCCCACTGGGGTGCTGTTCACCAGCTTCGTGGGTGTGGGGCGGCGGTCGTTCGGCGTGCTGGCCGAGCAAGGGGCCCTGCAGGGTCAGCTTGCCGCCAGCGGCGAGGCGCTGTGCCGCCTGGCCATCGGCCAGGTGGTGCGCGACCAGTTGCACGACAAGGCACGCGAGGGAGATTCGGTTCTGGACCTCGCCGCCTCACCATGGGACGGCGAGCTGAGGCCGGTCGGCGCGGGGCTCAGGACGGCCCGGCCGCATGTGCGCGTGCTTGGCTGAGGCCGCACGCAATCGTCAAGCCCGGTCAGTCAGATCTGGAATACTGGGTCGCCGTGGCGCTCCAGCAGCGCCTCGATCAGCGCCATGTCGGCGATCTCGGGAGTACGGTCTTCCACCGCGCGCGACGGCCCGCAATAGGTGGCCGTCACATGGCGCCTGACGGTCAGCACGCCTGACGCGGGCGGTGCGACTTCAACCGCCTGCCACGGTGCATGCCGGTAACTGCCTGCCTGCCAGCCTTCGGGCGTCAGGTGCACGGCTTCCCATTCTTCGATGACGGACATGATCGGTTCTCCTTGATTGAGGGATGAATCGTTAGCGGGACGGCACGCGCCGGCGCGGCGCATGCCATGGCGAGGGGACGCTGGCTTTACGACTTGTGCCGGTAGTTGATGCGTCCCTTGGTGAGGTCGTAGGGCGACATCTCCAGCGTGACGCGGTCGCCCGCCAGCACGCGGATGCGGTTCTTCTTCAGCCGTCCGGACGAGTACGCCCAGACTTCGAAGCCGTTTTCCAGGATCACGCGGAAACGGTTGTCGGGCAGGACTTCCGACACCTTGCCGCCAAATTCGACCAGTTCTTCTTTTGCCAAGGAGGCTCCTTGCTGTAGCCGCGCCGCTTGTGCGCGAGCTGTTGTGACGGCCAACTGGACACCAACTGGCCGATGGGATGGGGCTTGCTATGCCTGGCTTACTGCTGGCGCAGGCGTGCCGCGGCGCGTTCGCCGGCACGGCGGGCTGACTGCCTCGCGCGGGCTTCAGAGCGGTGCGTGTCGTGGCGCATTGCCACGTTGGCGACGATGCGTTCGGCGCCATTGCGGTATTCCGCAATCATGTAGGTCGCGAACCAGAGGCCGGGTTCCTGCTGGATGGGATAGACGGAAACGGTGTAAGGGGTAGGGTTGATTCGATTCAATGTGATGCCTGTTCATGGGCGCGGCCGCAGGTGGCGCGGTGCATCGGATTGCCGATGCTGAGCGTCGCGCGGTGGCGGCCGTTCGCCGTTGCTGTGTGCCAGCGTCGGGCCCGCGCGGCAGCACGGGCGTTGAATCTGGCGTGAAGTGGACCATGCCTGCGCAAGCCGATGCGCCGGGTACAGGGGCGATCGTTGCGGAGCGGACATGCCGCCGGTCGGATAAGGGTGGTGGGCCGTTCGGCCCAAAGACGCATCGGGTGTACGCCCGATATGCCGCCGCTGAATGCTTTTGTGAGATTGTCTTGCGGCTGGCGCACGGATGTCGGGCGTTGCCGATCCGTGCATAGAATGCCGAATGATACCACTTCCGGGCCAATCCTGCCCGCGTGACGGGCAGTGCCCCTGGTGCGGCCGCCTTGTAGTGCTCAGTGTTCGCTGATCTGCGCGAAGCGCTGCGACAGGAAGTCGATCAGTTCACGCACCGAAGGCAGCAGCCCGCGCCGTGACGGGAACACGGCGTGGATCACGCCGCCCCTGACCGACCAGTCCGGCAGGACCTTCACCAGCCGGCCATCGCGCAGCTCGTCGGTCATCATCATGACCGGCAGCTGCACGATGCCGGCACCGGCCACGGCCGCGGTGCGCAGCATGATCATGTCGTCGGTGACCAGCCGGGGCTTGTGGTGCAGGTCGGCGCTGGCGCCATCGGGGCCATACAGCGACCAGGTGTGCGAGGGGCGCGGCGGGCCCAGGTCCAGCGTTGGCAGCGCGTTGAGGTCCGCGGGCGCCAGCAGCGGCCCATGGCCGGCCAGCAGCGCCGGGCTGGCCACGAAGCACCAGGCGCGCTCGGCCAGCACGCGCATCACCAGGTCGCTGTCTTCCAGTGGCGGCACGCGCACGCGGATGGCCAGGTCGATCCCCTCTGCCACCACGTCCACGCGCCGGTTGGTGGCTTCCAGGTGCACGATGACCTTGGGGTTCGCCGCCATGAAATCCGCAATCATGTCGCCCACGCGCGCGTGCAGCAGCGCCACCGGGCAGCTCATGCGCACCAGGCCGCTGGGTTCGGCGCGGGTTTGCACGATCGCGCTCTCGGCCGCTTCGGCCTCCACCAGCATGGCCTTGCAGTGGGTGTAGTACGTCTGTCCCAGTTCTGTCACGGAGAAGCGCCGCGTCGAGCGCTGGATCAGGCGCACGCCGAGGCGCTCTTCCAGCATGGCCACGCGCCGGCTCAGCTTGGACTTGGGTATGCCGAGCACGCGCCCGGCGGGCGCAAAGCCCT
This sequence comes from Cupriavidus sp. GW823-FHT06D04, assembly GCF_058795055.1. Lineage (NCBI taxonomy): Bacteria > Pseudomonadati > Pseudomonadota > Betaproteobacteria > Burkholderiales > Burkholderiaceae > Cupriavidus > Cupriavidus sp. GW823-FHT06D04. The sequence goes on from NZ_JBXAHL010000026.1 coordinate 87,563, forward strand.
GGTGGTCGACTACCTGCGCGAAGTAATACAGGTCATTCAGGTCGGGATGCAAGCGGGCGGCTCCTGTCGTCCTGCCAGTAGGACGCTGAGGGCAGATTTTCCGTCCTACCGGTGCGATCTGCCAAGACCTATGCTTTGCCCACACGGTCGGCTTGGGACTGCCCCGAGTCGCCGGTTTCGCCAACCGCATAGGAGAAAGCCACATGACCACACCCGCGAATTTCAACGGCAAGCGTCCGGTACTGGATCCCGCCGATACGGCCATGCTGCTGATCGACCACCAGAGCGGCCTGTTCCAGACCGTTGGTGATATGCCGATGCCTGAGCTGCGCGCCCGTGCTGCCGCGCTGGCCAAGATGGCGACGCTGTGCAAGCTGCCAGTGATCACCACGGCATCCGTGCCGCAAGGCCCGAACGGCCCGTTGATTCCGGAAATCCACGAAAACGCCCCCCATGCCAAATACGTCGCGCGCAAGGGCGAGATCAACGCCTGGGACAACCCCGACTTTGTCGCCGCGGTGCGTGAGACGGGCAAGAAGACCCTGATCATCGCCGGCACCATCACCAGCGTGTGCATGGCGTTCCCGTCGATCAGCGCGGTGGCCGACGGCTACAAGGTGTTCGCCGTGGTGGATGCCTCGGGCACCTATTCCAAGATGGCGCAGGAAATCACCCTGGCGCGCATCGTCCAGGCCGGCGTGGTGCCGATGGATACCGCCGCCGTGGCCTCTGAACTGCAGCAGAGCTGGAACCGCCCCGACGCGCAGCAATGGGCCGAGGTCTACACGCAGATCTTCCCGGCCTACCGCCTGCTGATCGAAAGCTATCTCAAGGCCCAGGACGTGGAGAAGAACCACGAGGTCCTGGACTCCAAGCGCTGACGCCAGGCTGGCAACGGCCTGCACACCCCGGGTGCGGACCCTCGGCGAACGCCGCGGGTCCGCACCTTCTGTTCACAGGAGAACGTCATGAGCAAGCCCTACAAGCGCCTGGACAAGAGCCAGGCCGCCGTCCTGATGGTCGATCACCAGGCCGGCCTGCTGTCGCTGGTGCGGGATATCGAGCCCGACAAGTTCAAGAACAACGTGCTGGCACTGGCCGACCTGGCCAAGTACTTCAAGCTGCCGACCGTCCTGACCACCAGCTTCGAGGATGGCCCCAACGGACCGATGGTGCCCGAGCTCAAGGCCATGTTCCCGAACGCACCGTTCATTCCGCGCCCGGGCCAGATCAACGCCTGGGATAACGAGGACTTCGTGGCCGCGGTGCGTGCCACCGGCAAGAAGCAACTGCTGATCGCCGGCGTGGTCACCGAGGTTTGCGTGGCCTTCCCGGCGTTGTCGGCGATCGAAGAGGGTTTCGAAGTCTTTGTCGTGACCGATGCCTCTGGCACCTTCAACGAAATCACGCGCGATTCGGCCTGGCAACGGATGTCTGACGCTGGCGCGCAGCTGATGTCGTGGTTCGGCGTGGCTTGCGAACTGCATCGCGACTGGCGCAACGACATCGAGGGTCTGGGCACGCTGTTCTCGAACCATATTCCGGACTATCGGAATTTGATTACGGCGTACACGGCAGTGAAGGGCAGCAAGTAAGCAACGCCCTTCAGCGAGCCGCTGGTTTGTTCCCCTCTCCCGCAAGCGGGAGAGGGGAACACCCAAGTGGCAAGCAAGGTCCCTCAGGCTTCCTTCACAGCCCCCCTCACCGGCGGCGCAGCGACTTCCGCCTGCGCCGACGCCGAGCGCCGGTGATTGATCATCGACACCGCCCCCACCGCAATCACTGCCGGGATCGCCATCGCCAGGAAGTTCTGCTGCAGCGGCAACGACATCCCCACCAGCACGCCGATCACGATCGGTGCCAGGATGGCGCCGCTGCGTCCCACGCCTGAAGCCCAGCCGATGCCGGTGCCGCGCACTGCCATCGGATAGAACTGGCCCGCATAGGCATAGGTGACGATCTGCGTGCCGATGGTGGAAGCACCTGCCAGGCCCACCACGACGAACAGCGCTGCGCTGGGCATCGGGTAGCCCAGCAGCGTGATCGACACCGCGGCCAGCGAGTACATGGCGATCAGCACGTACTTGATCGGCAGCCGGTCGGCCAGCCAGCCGCCACCGATCGCGCCGAGCATGGCGCCGAAGTTCAGCACCAGAACGAAAGTCAGCGCCGAGCCCAGGCTGTAGCCCGCGCCCGCCATCAGCTTGGTCAGCCACGAGCTGAGCGCGTACACCATAAACAGGCACATGAAGAACGCCACCCAGAACATCACCGTGCTGAAGCCGCGGCCGTCCTGGAACAGGCGGCGGATCGGCGCGCTGCCGGCGTTGTCGTCCGCAGCCAGCGTGAAGACGTCGCCGGCTTGCGCGCGATGCGACGGCACCAGGCGCGATACCACGGATTGCAGAGCGTCGGTCTGGCCGGTGCGGAGCAGGTAGGGCATCGACTCCGGCAGCGAGCGCAGCACCAGCGGGACCAGCAGCACGGGCAGGCCGGCAGCGAGGAAAACCGACTGCCAGCCATAGCTCTCGATCAGCCCCTTGCCCAGCAGCGCGGCCAGCATGCCGCCGACCGAATAGCCGCTAAACATCAGCGTCACCAGTGTGCCGCGCAGCTTGCGCGGCGAGTACTCGGTCATCTGCGCCACCACGTTTGGCATCACGCCGCCGATGCCCAGGCCCGCGAGAAAGCGCGTGATGCTGAACGTTACCGGGTCGCTGGTAAAGCCAGCCGCCGCGGTGAAGACGCTGAATAGCGCAATACAGATGGCGATGGCGCGCCTGCGGCCGATGCGGTCGGCCACGGTGCCAAGGAAGATCGCGCCGAACATCATGCCGAACAGCGCCGAGCTGACCATGAAGCCCGCGCTGGTGGCCGTCACGCCCATCTGCTTCATGATCGATGGCAGCGCGATACCGGCGACGGCCAGGTCGTAGCCGTCGAAGATGATGATGATCGCGCACCAGAACAGGATAAGCGCGTGGAAGCGGTTGAAGCGGGCCTCGTCGGCCAGCTTGTGGACATCGATCTGACGCATGGTTTGTCTCCGGTATGGTGGTATGGCGGGGCGGCCGGCGTTGCCGGTCACGCCACCGCGGCGGCGCGCTCTTCGGCGGCCTTCAGTTCGCGCTCGCGCAATACGAAACGCTGGATCTTGCCCGTGGCGGTCTTGGGCAGTGCCTCGACAAACTCGATCGCACGCGGGTATTTGTAGGCGGCCAGCCGTTCCTTGACGAAGGCCTTCAGCTCGCCGTCGCCAAGCTGCGCGCCCGCCTTCAGCACCACGAAGGCCTTGGTCTTGACCAGCCCTTCCTGGTCGGGCACGCCGATCACCGCGGCTTCCAGCACGGCCGGGTGCTGCACCAGCGTGGCCTCGACCTCGAACGGCGATACGTAGATGCCGCTGACCTTGAGCATGTCGTCGCTGCGCCCGGCGTAGCTGTAGGTGCCGTCGGGGTTGCGCACGTACTTGTCGCCGCTCTTGGTCCAGCCGCCGCGGAAGGTCTCGCGCGACTTCTCGCGGTTGGCCCAGTACATCATGGCGGCGCTGGGGCCCTGGATATAGAGGTCGCCGATTTCGCCGTCGGGCACCGGGCGGCCTTCCTCGTCGCGCAGTTCGATGGTGTAGCCCGGCACCGGCCACCCGGTGGTGCCGTAGCGCACCTGGCCGGGCCGGTTCGACAGGAAGATATGCAGCATCTCGGTGGAGCCGATGCCGTCGATGATCTCGCAGCCAAAATGCGCGGTGAAGCGCTGGCCGATGTCGGCGGGCAACGCCTCGCCGGCGGACGAGCACAGCCGCAGCGCCACCTCGTCGCGCGCGGGCAGCGCCGGCGATGCGAGCATGCCGGCATAGCCCGTGGGCGCGCCGAAGAATACGGTCGGCTTCTGCTCGCGCCAGCGGCGGAAGGTGGCTTCGGGCGTGGGCCGCTCGGCCATCAGCACTACCGTCGCGCCCACGCTGAGCGGGAAGCTGAGGCCATTGCCGAGCCCGTAGGCGAAATAGAGCTTGGCCGCGGAGAAGCAGATGTCCTGTTCCTGCAGGCCGAGCACGGGGCCCGCATACAGGCTGACTGTCCAGTACGGATTTCCGTGGCTGTGCACCACGCCCTTGGGCTGCCCGGTCGAGCCGGACGAATAGAGCCAGAAGCCGGGATCGTCGGGACTGGTCGCGGCAGGCGCGGACAACGGCGCTTGCGTGGCGAGCACGGTATCGAGCGCCACCATGCCGTCCGGCAGCGGCCCGCGCGCCCGCGACACGAACACCTTGCCGACTTCATGCCCGGGCCGCGCCAGCGCTTCCTGCAGCAGCGGCAGCAGCGCGGCCGAGACCAGTACCGCCTGCGCGCGGCTGTGCTGCAGCATGTAGACGTAGTCGTCGGCGGTCAGCAGCGTATTGACGGCAACCGGCACGATGCCGGCATACATCGCGCCCAGGAAGCACACCGGCCAGTCCGTGCAGTCGTGCATCAGCAGCAGCACGCGCTCCTCGCGGCGGATGCCGGCATCAAGCAGCGCGGCGGCCAGGCGGCGCACCTGCTGCGCCAGTTCGCCATAGCTAAGCTGGCCGTCGTCGTCGATATAGGCGGTCTTGCCGGTGCGCCCCGCGTTGCAGCCGAGCAGGTGCGCCGCAAAGTTGAAGGACGTGCCCGGCGGCTGGACCGGGACGTCTGCTGTGATGGCGGTCATGCGTGTCTCCCCGTTTCTGGTGTACGGTGTGCTGCGGGGGGGGGGGGGGGGGGGGGGGGGGGGGGGGGAAGGGGGGGGGGGGGG
>NZ_JBXAHL010000026.1:92344-112275 GCF_058795055.1 Cupriavidus sp. GW823-FHT06D04
TGGACCGGGGCTCTTGCTGTTGTGGCGTTCGTGTTTTTTCCTTCGTTTTTGGTGTCCGTTTTGTGTGCTGCTTCCATGTTAGTGGGGCGCCCCGGTAAAGCCGGATGGCTGACTGTCAGGCGAGGGTGTCGAGCACCGCGGTGCTGGCCTGGATGGCGCTGCGGCGGTGGTAGAAATTCAGCGCACGCAGGCCGCCCAGTTCCTCGCCGCCGCCGGCGCGGCCGGGGCCGCCGTGCAGCGATTGCGGCATCACGTTGCCGTGGCCGGTGTGGAGTTGCCCGACGTCGGGCGAGATCACGTGCACGCGGCCGTGGCTGTCGGCCAGCTCCACCGCGGCGGCGCCCAGCGCGGCAGCGTCATTGCCATAGAGCGATGTCACCAGCGAGCCCTGGCCGCGGCGCACCAGCGTGAGCGCGTGGGCGGTATCGCGGTAGGGCAGCAGGGTGGCTACGGGGCCGAAGACTTCGGTGTCATGCACCGCGGCGGCGGCGTCCGCATCGTTGACGCCGAGCAAGATCGGGCCGATGCAGCAGGCTACGGCGGGATCGGCATCGACCAGTGGCTGCTGCGTGCCGTCGTGCAGCACCTGTGCATGCTTGCGCAGGTTTGCAAGGCCTTCCTGTACGGCGTTGAACTGTGCGCGGCTGACCAGCGCGCCCATGCGTACGGCGTCGTTGCGCGGGTTGCCCACGGTGACTTTCGACAGGCGCGCACCGATGGCCTCGGCAGCTTGCGCGAACAGCGCCCCGGGCACGAACACGCGCCGGATCGCGGTGCATTTCTGGCCTGACTTGACCGTCATCTCCCGCACCAATTCCTTGACCAGCAGGTCGAAGGCTTCGGTGTCCGGGCCGTCGCCTGGCAACAGCACCGCGGAATTGATGCTGTCCGCCTCGATATTCACGCGCACCGAGCGCTGCGCGATCGCCGGGTGCGAACGGATCACCGCGGCCGTATCGGCCGAACCGGTGAACGACACCACGTCGAACGGCTGCAACTGGTCGAGCAGTCCGGCCGAGCTGCCGCACACCACCGACAATGCGCCGGCCGGCAGCACTCCGGCCTCGACCACGTCGCGCACCATGCGCTGGGTCAGCCAGGCGGTGGCGGTAGCGGGTTTGACGATCACCGGCACGCCGGCCAGCAATGCCGGCGCCGCCTTCTCCCACAGTCCCCAGCCCGGGAAGTTGAAGGCATTGATAAAGAGCGCCACACCGCGCGTGGGCACCAGCACGTGCCGGGACTGGAACAACGGGTCCTTGCCCAGCCGCGCGGCCTCGCCATCCAGCAGGTAGTGCCGGTCGCCGAGCGTATCGCCCAGCTTTGCGTAAGTGCCCAGCGTGAAGATGCCGCCATCGATGTCGACCGCGGAGTCGTTCCTGACGGTGCCGCTGTTGGCCGTGGCGATGTCGTAATAGGCATCGCGATTGGCCTGCAGCACCTTGACGATGTCGGCCAGCAACGCGGCGCGCTGGCGATAGGTCAGCGCGCGCAGGGCAGCGCCGCCTTGTTCGCGGGCAAAGGCGAAGCCGGCCGCGAGGTCCAGCCCGGTGGCGTCCACGCGCACCAGTTCGTCGCCCAGCACCGGATCGAACAAGGGCGTGCCGGCACCGCTGCCGGCCTGCCACTTGCCGCCGAGGTAGTTGGATAGCAATTCGGTCATGGGGGATCTCAGCGCGTGAAGTCGATGCGGCCTTCCGGCAGCAGGTAGAGCACCAGCGCGCGGCCGTTGCTGACGGTGGGGCGGTGGGCGCTGCCCGGCGGGCACACCAGCCAGCCGGCGGGGCGGCCGTCGAACTGTGCCTCGCCCTCGAGCGGCATGATCAGGTCGATCTCGCCGTTGGGATGGGTGTGATGCGGGCCGGCAATGTCCTGCATGTCGACCACGTCGACGGAAAAGCCGTGCAGGTCGTCGGCAGGCTTGAAGATGCGGCCATAGCGGATGCCGCCGCCTTCGCGGTCGCACAGCCAGCCTTCGGCCACGCCGGCCTGGCATGCGTCCTTCAGTTGCTGGTAGGTGGGGCTGCCGGCGCCGTGTTCGGCATTGAGCCAGGCATCGAGTGCGGTATCCAGCGGGCGGCCTGCCAGTTGCGCGGTGAGCTGCGCGATCTGGCTGCGGAATTCTGTGGGGGACATGGTGAGGGGCTCCGTCTGATTCGCCAGTTGCTATCACTGGCTTCATGCATTATTGTGCATGTATGAAAAATAGAGCCGCACAGAAATCATGTCAAGCACTATATTGCATAAAGCTGGGTTAACCCCGGAAGCCGACCTGCACCATGATTCAGATGCAAGCGCTGCCAACGGCACCGAGAAGAACCCGTTCCTGGTCACGCTCGGCGAGCGTGTGCGCGAGCTGCGCTCCTGCCGCGGCCTGACCCGAAAGGCCGCCGCACAGGCCGCCGGCGTGTCGGAGCGGCACCTGGCCAACCTGGAATACGGCAGCGGCAACGCTTCCATCCTGGTGCTGCAGCACATTGCCGATGCGCTGCAGTGCTCGCTGGCCGGGTTGCTGGGCGACGTCACCACGTCGTCGCCTGAATGGATCCTGTTGCGCGAGCTGCTGGAGCACCGCGACGAAGCCACGCTGCGGCGCGTGCGCGTTGCCGTGGGCGAGATGCTCGGCACGGGTGGCGACAATGCCGGCCAGGCCGCGCGCAGCCCGCGCGTGGCGCTGATCGGGCTGCGCGGCGCCGGCAAGACCACGCTGGGCGGGATGCTGGCCGAAGACCTGGATTTCCCCTTTGTCGAGCTGAGCCGCGAGATCGAGAAGTTTGCCGGCTGCAGCATCTCGGAGATCCAGGGCCTGTATGGCATGAATGCCTACCGCCGCTACGAGCGGCGCGCGCTGGAAGAAGCCATCCAGATCTATCCCGAGGCCGTGATCGCCACGCCCGGCGGCCTGGTCTCTGATCCGGCCACCTTCAACCTGCTGCTGGCCCACTGCACCACGGTCTGGCTGCAGGCGGAGCCGGAAGACCATATGGAGCGGGTGCGCGAGCAGGGCGACTTCCGGCCGATGGCGGCCAGCAAGGAGGCCATGGAGGACTTGCGCCATATCCTGGCCGGGCGCGCGGCCTTCTATTCCAAGGCGGAGTTCTCGCTGGACACCAGCGCGCAGCCGCTGGAACCCACATTTGCCGCGCTGCGCGAACTGGTACGCCAGGCCCTGCGCATGCCGTTGTGACGGCTGAGGCGCAATAACGCGGCATCGGGCCATGACCGGCACCTCTTGAGAAATCTGCACAATATTGCTTGCAGAAATTCTGCTTGATGAACTATAGTTCGTCTCACCAGATTCCTGTTCGTGCAAAATAGTGCAGTTTCGCAGAGGAGACACCGCCGTGACCACCGCCCCCCGCGTCGACTACCAGACCGCCCCCACCCAATACAAGCACCTGAAGCTGACGTTCGACGGCCCCGTCGCCACGCTCGCGGTGGACATCGACGAGAACGCCGGCCTGCGCCCCGGCTACAAGCTCAAGCTCAACAGCTACGACCTCGGCGTCGATATCGAACTGAACGACGCGCTCAACCGCGTCCGCTTCGAGCACCCGGAAGTGCGCACCGTGGTCGTCACCAGCGGCAAGGACAAGGTGTTCTGCTCCGGCGCCAACATCTTCATGCTGGGCGTCAGCAGCCATGCGTGGAAGGTCAATTTCTGCAAGTTCACCAACGAGACCCGCAACGGCATCGAGGATTCCTCGCAGCACAGCGGCCTGAAGTTCCTGGCCGCGGTCAACGGCGCCTGCGCCGGCGGCGGCTATGAACTGGCGCTGGCCTGTGACGAGATCCTGCTGGTGGACGACCGCTCGTCGGCCGTGAGCCTGCCGGAAGTGCCGCTGCTGGGCGTGCTGCCCGGCACTGGCGGCCTGACCCGCGTGACCGACAAGCGCCACGTGCGCCATGACCTGGCCGACATCTTCTGCACCACCACCGAAGGCGTGCGCGGCCAGCGTGCCAAGGACTGGCGCCTGGTCGACGACATTGCCAAGCCCGCCGTGTTCGCGCAGAAAGTGCAGGAGCGCGCGCTGGCGCTGGCAGCGCAGAGCGACCGCCCGGCCGACGGCAAGGGCGTGCCACTTGCCCCGATCGAGCGCACCATCGAAGCCGATGCGCTGCGCTACACGCATGTGACGATCGGGATCGACCGCGCCGGCCGCACCGCCACCTTTACGGTCAAGGCGCCGACGGGCACGCAGCCGCAGAACATCGATGACATCGTTGAAGCCGGCGCCGCCTGGTACCCGCTGCAACTGGCGCGCGAACTGGAAGACGCGATCCTGTCGATGCGCACCAATGAACTGGACATCGGCACCTGGCTGATCAAGACCAGCGGCGACGCCGCCGCGGTGCTGGCCACCGACGCCACGCTGCTGGCGCACAAGGACCACTGGCTGGTGCGCGAGACCATCGGCCTGCTGCGCCGCACGCTGAGCCGCCTGGATGTGTCGTCGCGCAGCCTGTTCGCGCTGATCGAGCCGCAATCGTGCTTTGCCGGCACCTTCCTGGAACTGGCGCTGGCCTGCGACCGCAGCTACCACCTGGCCTTGCCGGACGACGAGGAGCGCGCACCGAAGATCACCGTGGCGGAAGTCAACTTCGGCCTCTACCCGATGGCCACCGGCCAGAGCCGCCTGGGCCGCCGCTTCTACGACGAGCAGCCCGCGCTGGACGCGGTGCGCGCCAAGGCCGGCCAGCCGCTCGATGCCGATGCCGCCTATGCGCTCGGCCTGGTCACCGCCAACCCCGACGACATCGACTGGACCGATGAAGTGCGCATCGCGCTGGAAGAACGCGTGGCGATGTCGCCCGATGCGCTGACCGGCATGGAAGCCAATCTGCGCTTCAACGGCCAGGAAAACATGTTCACCCGCATCTTTGGCCGCCTGACCGCGTGGCAGAACTGGATCTTCCAGCGCCCCAACGCAGTGGGCGAAAAGGGTGCGCTCAAGGTCTACGGCAAGGGCGACAAGGCCGCCTTCGACTGGAACCGCGTCTGATCCAGCCTTACACGACAACCGAATCGTTCTTTGAAGGAGACCTCCATGTCCGGCATCAACTACAGCGACAAGATCCCCAACAACGTCAACCTGAGCGAAGACCGCACCCTGCAGCGCGCGCTTGAGCAGTGGCAACCGAACTACCTGAGTTGGTGGAACGACATGGGCCCGGAAGGCTCGCACCAGCATGACATTTACCTGCGCACCGCGATCAGCGTCGATCCGCAGGGCTGGGCCCACTTCGGCCACGTCAAGATGCCGGACTACCGCTGGGGCATCTTCCTGAACCCGGCCGAGGCCAACCGCAAGATCCATTTCGGCGACCACAAGGGTGAGGATGCGTGGCAGGACGTGCCGGGCGAATACCGCGCCAACCTGCGCCGCATCATCGTGACGCAGGGCGATACCGAGCCGGCGTCGGTCGAGCAGCAGCGCCACCTGGGCCTGACCGCGCCCAGCATGTACGACCTGCGCAACCTGTTCCAGGTGAACGTGGAGGAGGGCCGCCACCTGTGGGCCATGGTCTACCTGCTGCACAAGTACTTCGGCCGCGACGGGCGCGAGGAAGGTGAAGCGCTGCTGGAGCGCCGCAGCGGCCAGCAGGACAACCCCCGCATCCTGCAGGCGTTCAACGAGCAGACCCCGGACTGGCTGTCGTTCTTCATGTTTACCTACTTCACCGACCGCGACGGCAAGTTCCAGCTGTGCGCGCTCGCCGAAAGCGCCTTCGATCCGCTGGCACGCACCACGAAGTTCATGCTGACCGAGGAAGCGCACCACATGTTCGTGGGCGAATCGGGCGTGTCGCGCGTGATCCAGCGCACCTGCCAGGTGATGAGCGAACTCAAGACCGACGATCCCGCGAAGCTGCGCGCGGCCGGCGTGATCGACCTGCCGACGCTGCAGCGCTACCTGAACTTCCACTACAGCGTCACCATCGACCTGTTCGGCGCCGATGAGTCGAGCAACGCCGCCACCTTCTACAGCACCGGCCTCAAGGGCCGCTACGAAGAAGGCAAGCGCATGGACGACCACGTGCTCAAGGGCCAGACCTACCGCATCCTGCAGGCGCAGAACGGCCAGCTGACCGAGAAGGAAGTGCCGATGCTCAACGCACTCAATGAAGTGCTGCGCGATGACTACATCAAGGACAGCATGGGCGGCGTGGAGCGCTGGAACAAGGTCATCGAGAAGGCCGGCATCCCGTTCCGCCTGAAGGTCCCGCACAAGGCTTTCCACCGCAATATCGGCGCGCTGGCCGGCGTCAAGGTTTCGCCGGACGGCCGCGTGATCTCCGATGCCGAATGGCGCGACTTCCGCGACCAGTGGCTGCCCAGCGAAGGCGACCGCGCCTTTGTCGCCAGCCTGATGGGCCGCGTGGTCGAGCCGGGCAAGTTCGCCAACTGGATCGCGCCGCCGGTGATGGGCATCAACCGCCAGCCGGTGGATTTCGAATACGTGCGCTTCAATTGAGCCACGGTCTTACCCATTGCTCCCTGTTTGCTCCCCTCTCCCGCTTGCGGGAGAGGGGCCGGGGGAGAGGGCTGGCGCGTCCATGAAGCGCCGCTGCAACAACGACCCTCACCCCGAACGCCCCTGATTCTGTGGAGACCGCCATGGACATGGCAGAAATTCAAGTCATCAAGCAGCACCTGATCGATCCCGAGATCTGCATCCGCTGCAACACCTGCGAAGCGACCTGCCCGGTGGGCGCGATCACGCACGACTCGCGCAACTACGTGGTCGATGCCGACAAGTGCAACCTGTGCATGGCCTGCATTTCCCCGTGCCCGACGGGCTCGATCGACAACTGGCGCGCCATGCCGAAGCTGCGCGCCTACAGCATCGAAGAGCAACTCACCTGGGACACGCTGCCGGAAGAACTGACGCCCGAGCAGCTGGCCGACCTGGCACCCGGCGCCGAGATGCAGACCGCCGCGCCGGAGATTCCCGCCACGTCGCCGCTGGCCGGCACCGGTGAAGACGCCGTCAACAGCGCCCGCCACGGCGCCACCGTGCCGCCGTGGTCCGCAGCGCATGCCTACACCAACCTGTACGGCGCCAAGTCCGCCAACCAGACCATCACCGCTACCGTGACCGGCAATGTGCGCGTGACTGAAGTCGGCCGCGAATACGACACGCATCACATCGTGCTGGACTTTGGCGCGACACCATTCCCGGTGCTGGAAGGCCAGTCCATCGGCATCGTGCCGCCGGGCACTGAAGCCAGCGGTCGTCCACACCATGCGCGCCAGTACTCGATCGCCAGTCCGCGCAACGGCGAGCGTCCCGGCTACAACAACCTGTCGCTGACGATCAAGCGCGTGCTGCAGGACCATGACGGCAATTCGGTGCGCGGCGTGGCCTCCAACTACATGTGCGACCTGAGGGTCGGCGACAAGGTGGAAGTGATCGGACCGTTCGGCGCCAGCTTCCTGATGCCCAACCACCCGCGCTCCAACATCGTGATGATCTGCACGGGCACCGGCAGCGCGCCGATGCGCGCCATGACCGAATGGCGCCGGCGCCTGCGCAAGGCCGGCAAGTTCGATGGCGGCAAGCTGATGCTGTTCTTCGGCGCGCGCACGCAGGAGGAGCTGCCTTATTTCGGCCCGCTGCAGAACCTGCCCAAGGATTTCATCGACATCAACCTTGCGTTCTCGCGCACGCCGGGGCAGCCCAAGCGCTATGTGCAGGACCTGATGCGCGAGCGCGCGGCGGACCTGACGGCACTGCTGGCGAGCCCTGACACGTACTTCTATGTGTGCGGGCTCAAGAGCATGGAAGAGGGCGTGGTGCTGGCGCTGCGGGACGTAGCGCAGCAGGCGGGGCTGCAGTGGGAGGCGCTGGCTGAAGGCTTGAAGCGGGAAGGGCGGCTGCATCTGGAAACGTACTAGATGCAGCCGCGGGCGCGAACCCCTCAATCCGTATCCTGCTGCGCCTTGTGCTTCGATGCCATCTTGTCCTGCTGCGCCGGCGGCACGTTGTCGTAGTGGCTGAACTGGATGGTATAGCTGCCGTGGCCGCCGGTGATGCTGTTCAGCCGTGACTGGTAGTCATTGAGCTCGGACAGCGGCACCTGGCCGGCCACGATCACGGCGTTGCCGGCCGCGGTGCGCGTGCCATGGACCTGGCCGCGCTTGGTGGAGAGGTCGCCGATGATGTCGCCCATGGCGGTGCCCGGCGCCGTCACCTCGATATCGACGATCGGCTCCAGCACGCTGGGCCTGGCCTTGAGCACCGCGTCGATAAACGCCTTGCGTCCGGCGGTCGCGAACGCGACTTCCTTGGAATCGACCGGATGGCTCTTGCCGTCGAACACGGTCACGCGCACGTCCTGCATCGGGAAGCCCGCCAGCGGGCCGCTGTCCAGCACCTGGCGGATGCCTTTTTCCACGGCGGGAATGAACTGGCCGGGAATCGCGCCACCCTTGACCGCATCGACGAAGTCGAAGCCCTCGCCGCGCGACAGCGGCTCCACGCGCAGCATCACTTCGCCGAACTGCCCCGCGCCACCGGTCTGCTTCTTGTGCCGGTGGTGGCCCTCGGCCTTGCCGCCGATGGTTTCGCGGTAGGCGATCTTGGGCGGGCGCGTCACCACCTCCACCTTGTATTGCTCGGTCAGCCGCTCCAGCGCACAGCGCAGGTGGAACTCACCCAGGCCGAACACGACGGTCTCGTTGGTGCCGGCCGGATGCTCCACGCGCAGGCACGGGTCTTCGGCGCTCAGCTTGTGCAGTACCTCCGCCAGCCGCTGCTCGTTGCCGCGGCGTGCCGGCTCGATCGCCAGTCCGTAGATCGGCGTGGGGAATTCCAGCGGCGTCAGGTGGATATCGCCGTCCTCGGTGGCATCGTGCAGCACGGCATCGAAGCCGAGTTCATCGATCTTGGCCACCGCGCAGATATCGCCCGGCCCGGCGCGTGGCACTTCCTGTGTCTCCTTGCCTTGCAGCCGCAGCAGGTGCGCCACCTTGAACGGCTGGCGTCCTTCGCCGATATAGAGCTGGCTGTCGCGCGTGATCGTGCCCTGGTGGATGCGGAACACCGCCAGCTTGCCGACATAGGGATCGACGACCATCTTGAAGACGTGCGCCAGCACATGCTTGTCCGGCACGGGCTCCGCGCGCACGGCCTTGCGGTTCTCGCTGCCTTCACCCGTATCGCGATAGAACAGTGGCGGATTGCCCTCGGTGGGATTGGGCAGCAGCCGCACGAACACATCCAGCAGCTCGGTGATGCCGGCGCCGGTCGCCGCCGAGGTAAAGCAGATCGGCACCAGGTGTCCTTCGCGCAGCGCGCGCTCGAACGGCGCGTGCAGCTGCTCCGGCGTGATCGCCTCGCCTTGTTCCAGGTACAGCTCCATCAGCTCGGGATCGATCTCGATGACCTGGTCGATCAGCGCATCGTGCGCGGAGGGCACAGATAAAAAATCCGACTCGCCGGCCGGATTGAAGAAGCAGTCAACCACCTTGCTGCCGTTGTCGGCCGGCAGGTTGATCGGCAGGCATTCCTTGCCGAAGGCCTCCTGGATCTCCGTCAGCAGCGCGGGCAGGTCGACTTTGTCGCCGTCGATGCCGTTGATGATGATCATCCGGCACAGCTGGCGCGCCTGCGCCCAGGCCATGGCCCGGCGCGTGGTCATCTCGATGCCGGTCTGCGCATTGATGACGATGGCGGCGGTTTCCACCGCCGCCAGTGCGCTGATCGCCAGCCCGGAGAAGTCCGGGTAGCCGGGGGTGTCAACCAGGTAGATGCGGGTGTCGCGGTAGTGCAGGTGGGCGACCGCGGACGTCAGCGAGCGTTTGTACTTGCGCTCCAACGGATCGCTGTCGCACACCGTGGAACCGCGTTCGATGCTGCCGGGCGTGTGCACGGCACCGCCCTTGTACAACAGTGCCTCGGCCAGCGAGGTCTTGCCGCACCCCGCGTGCCCGAGCAGGGCGACGGTGCGGATGGCATCGGGACTATCGTGCATGTTGGCTCTCGGTTCGTCCGGCAATGACTCTCAGGGCATTATTGGCGAAATTCGCCGGAAGCGACATACGCGGATGCCCGACACCGTGCAATGCCGGACGCAAGATGGCCCGCAAGTGGCGAGGTCGGCGCTCGGCCGGCCTTTGTTTCGCGGGTCGCACGGCTTGCCTGCACTGCAGCAAACCGTGCGCTGGTGCGCCGCAGCAAAGATCAGCGGCGCACGTCGTCGTGGTCGGTCGACACCGCCAGCGCCTGCCACGCGGCTAGTTCGCTTTCCACCTTGCGGTTCTTCTCGGCGATGCGGTAGACCGTGTCCGAGCCCAGCGGCAGGCGCACTGGCGGGGTTTCGCTGTCCGCTAGCGTCAGCAGGGCTGCCGCCAGCTTGGCCGGGTCGCCGGGCTGCTGGTGGTTCGCCGAAGTCATGTGCTCGCGCATTGCGCCGACCGTTTCCGCGTAGGCCGGGATCTCGGTGCGCACGCGCACGAGCGAGCTGGCATCGAGGAAGTCGGTGCGGAAGAAGCCCGGCTCGACCACGGTGGCGCGGATGCCCAGCGGCGACAGTTCCGCGTCAAGCGCTTCGGTCAGGCCCTCGACCGCGAACTTGGTGGCGCCGTAGACGCCCCAGCCAGGGTACGCCGCGTAGCCACCGATCGACGAGATGTTGAGGATGCGGCCGCTGCGCTGCCGGCGCATCTGCGGCAGCACGGCACGCGTCACGGTGAGCACGCCGAACACGTTGGTGGCGAACTGCTGCTCGACTTCCTGCGCGGAGGCCTCTTCGACCGCGCCGAGCAGGCCGTAGCCAGCGTTGTTGACCAGCACGTCGATGCGGCCGAAGCGGGCCACGGCGGCCCCGGCGGCGGCGATGGCCTGGGCTTCGCTGGTGACGTCCAGCGCCACGCCCAGCAGGTTGGCGTGTTCGCCCAGTGCGGCGGTGATCGTTTCCGGGCGGCGCGCGGTGGCGACGACCCGGTCGCCACGTGCCAGCGCGGCACGGGTCAGTTCCAGGCCGAAGCCGCGCGAAGCGCCGGTAATGAACCAGACCTTGCTGGTGGCGTTGACAGTGGTGTTGGTGGTGTTGGCGGACATGGTGAATCTCCTTTCAGGGTGCTCGGTTTGACTGCGATGTCTGATGGCGGGGGCCACGGAGACAAATTTAGGCTGGCGATGCCCGCAACACTAGGCGGCGTAATCGAGTTTCAATAACAACTACTAGTTGTGAATGAAAAGCCAGCGCGTCGATTGAGCAAACCTCAACCGTGTGGCAGACTCGCCGGCATGGACAAACTGCCCCCACTGAACGCCTTGCGCGCTTTCGAGGCGGCCGCACGGCACCTCAGCATCACCACGGCTGCCGAGGAGCTGCACGTCACGCCCGGCGCCGTCAGCCGCCAGATCCGCGCGCTGGAGGAGGGGCTGGGCGTGCAGCTGCTGCATCGCGGCCACCGGCAGATCTCGCTGACCCGCACCGGCGAGGACTACTACCGCGCCGTGACCAAGGCGATGGACGACCTGCGCGAGGCCACGCGGCGATTGAGCAAGCGCGCCAAGCGCAAGCAGCTGAAGGTGCGCGCCTACACCACCTTTGCCATGCGCTGGCTGATCCCGCGGCTGTCGAGCTTCCATGCCGCCAATCCCGGCATCGAGGTGCTGCTGACGGCGTCGCTCGATCCGGTCGACTTCCGCAAGGAAGACATCGACGGCGCGATCCGGCTGGGCGACGGCAAGTGGAGCGGCGTGAATACCTACCGGCTGGTGTCGAACATCCTGGTGCCGGTATGCAGCCCAGGGCTGCTGGAGGGCGGGCCGAAGGTGAAGAAGCCCGCTGACCTGCAGCACCAGACCCTGCTGCACTCGATCGCGCGGCCCGACGACTGGGCCCACTGGCTCAAGGCCGCGCGCGCGGAGGGGCAGGTCGATGCGCACAGCGGCATGACCTACCAGAGCTCGGCCATGGCCTATGCGGCCGCGGTCGAAGGGCAGGGCTTTGCCATCGCGCAGCGCTTCCTGGTGGCGGCGGATCTCGACGCCGGCCGGCTGGTGGCGCCATTCCGCCAGACCGTGGACATGGGCGATTTCACCTACTACCTGCTGACGCCCGCCGATCGCAAGGAAAGCGCGAGCATGGCGGTGTTCCGGCAGTGGTTGCTGGCGCAGTTTGACGCTCAGGGTTGAGCGCGCTCACGATGCCGCCGCGACCACGTGTCGCTTCTCCTCGATATCGCCGCAGTGGATAGCGCCCCGTGACGACAGCGCGGCGATTTCGTCGCGGCTGTAGCCAAGCTCGCCCAGCACCGCCTGCGTATGCTGCCCGCAAGCCGGTGCCGGCCGCGATGGCAATGCGTTCTCCTGAGCGCTGTTGATTGGGAATCCCGGCATCCGGATCTCGCCCAGGGTGTCGTGCCGGACGCGCTGCACCATGCGGTTGGCAGCCACCTGCGGATGCGCCATGACGTCCTCGTAGGTCGCCACGGGGGCGCACAGAATGTCGGCGTCCTGGAGCAACGCCAGCCATGTGTTGGTCGTGCTGGTGATGAAGACACTGGTCAGCGCCTCCACCATTGCCGCGCGATTGGCGACGCGCAGCGGCGAGGTGGCAAAACGCGGATCGTCGGCCAGTTCGGGCCGGCCCACTACATCGCACAGCCGGCGCCAGCGCTCGGGCATATAGGCGGCCACCATGACCCAGCCATCGGCGGTGCGGAAGGCCTGGTTGGGCGCGGAGTAGGGTGCCGCGCTGCCCACGCGTTCCGGCAGTTTCCCGTCGGCGCAATAGCTGGTGATGGACGACTGCTGCAGCGCCAGCGCCGCATTGAGCAGGTTGACGTCGAGATGGCCGCCCAGGCCGTCGCGCGCCCGCTGCGCGAGCTTCGCCAGCACGCCCACGCAGGCCACGTAACCGGTCGTCACGTCGACCACCGGCGCCTGCACCTTGCACGGCTCGCCGTCGGGCAGGCCGATCAGGCTCATCAGGCCGGAATCGGCCTGCATGATGCCGTCGACGCCGGCGCGATGCGCATGCGGCCCTTCCTGCCCGTAGGCGGAGATCGAGCAGTAGATCAGCGCGGGGTGCGCGTTGGCCAGTTGCGCATGGCCGAGGCCGAGGCGCTCCATCACGCCCGGGCGCATGCTTTCCACCACGATGTCGGCGCCCGCGATCAGGCGGCGTGCCACGGCCACGCCGTCAGCGGACTTGAGGTCGAGCGCCACGCCCAGCTTGTTGCGGTTGAAGCCGTGGAACAGCGCGCTGTCGTCGCCGAGCCAGCCCGGTCCCAGACCGCGGCCCAGTTCGCCGCCGGGCGGCTCCACCTTGATGACCCTGGCGCCCATGTCGGCCAGCAGCATGGTGCAGGTCGGCCCGGCGCCGATCTGCGTGAAGTCGATGACGGTCAGGCCGTCCAGTGCGTCGCGCAACATGTCATGCCTCCGGAAGGGTGCGGGATCGTTTGAATGTGCCTTGCGCGGTGGCCACCAGCACGCCGGCATCGGTGGTCAGCTCCGCCGAGGCGAAGTACAGGCTCATGCCGGCACGGGTGACCTGCGCCGTGGCGCGCAGCCGGCCCGTGCTGGCCTTGCTGAGGTAGCTGATCGTCAGCATGACAGTGACCGCGTGGCCGAGCGCGCCGTCACGGCGGGCGGGCAGCCCGGCGTACCCGCAGGCTGCGTCGAGCAGCGTGGCAGTCACGCCGCCCTGCACGCTGCCCTGGCGGTTCAGGTGGCGCGGCTCGAGATCGAGCTCGAAGGTGCAGCGGCCGTCGCCGACGCTGGCCAGGCGGATGCCGAGGTAGTCCAGCAGCGGGTTGTCCGTGGCGGGCAGGACATGGCTTTCGGTATGCGTGTTCATAGCGCCACCTTGATGCCGTTGTCCCGGATCAGGCGCTGCCAGCGCGCCATCTCCTTGCCGATATACGCCTTCAGCTCGGCCGGCGATGATGCCTGCGGCTCGAAGCCCTGCTTGCCCATCTGCTCCGCCACATCAGGCGATTTCAGCGCCGCCACCAGCGCGGCGTTGATCTTGTCGACCACCGGCTTGGGCGTCCGCGCCGGCGCCAGCAGGCTGTACCACAGCTCGGCGTCGTAGCCGGCCATGCCGGCTTCCGCAAAGGTCGGCAAGTCCGGCATCAGCGCGGTGCGCGTCTTGCCGGCGATGCCGAGCGCGCGCAGCTTGCCGGCGCGCACGTACTGGATCGCCGAGGCAAAGGTGGCGAAGGAGATCTGCACCTGGCCGCCCATCAGGTCGGTGATCGACGGCCCGGTGCCGCGATAGGGCACGTGCAGCAGTTCGGTCTTGTTGAGCTTGGCAAAGACTTCACCGGCGAGGTGTTGCGGCGTGCCGTTGCCCGGGCTGCTATAGCTGAGCTTGCCGGGGTTGGCGCGGGTGTACTGGATAAAGTCCTGCAGCGTGCGGAACGGCTGGTTGGGGTTGGCGACCAGCATGATTGGCACCGACGCGATCCGCCCCACCGGCTCGAAGTCGCGTTCGATGCTGAACGGAATCTTGGTGCCGAGGAAGGGGTTCATCGTCACCTGGCTCGACGCGATCACCAGCGTATAGCCGTCCGGCGCCGCATGGGCGACGTAGTCGGCGCCAAGGTTGCCGCCCGCGCCGGGCTTGTTCTCGATGACGATGGTCTGGCCCAGCAACTGGCCCATCTTGGGCGCAATCAGCCGCGCCAGGATGTCGTTGCCGCCGCCGGGGGCGAACGGCACTACCAGGGAGATCGGCTTCTGCGTGGGGAAGGGCGCCTGTGCCGCCGCGCCCAGGGCGGTGGCTGCCAGCATGCCGGCCAGCGCCAGGCGTGCGAATCGGGTAATGCGAGTCATGCTTTGTCTCCTGTGTGTGTGTGTTTTCAAACGCTCAGCGGCCCGTGTAGCGGGGCTGGCGCTTCTCGGCAAATGCCTGCCGGCCTTCGGTCCGGTCGGCGGTATCGCGCAGCACGCCCCAGTAGAGTTCAGTCAGCTGCTGCGCATCGGCTTCGCTGAGGTGGCTGGTCTGGCGCGACAGCCGCTTGACTGCCTGAACCGCCAGCGGTGCATTGGCGGCGATGCAGGTGGCGATGGTCAGCGCACGGTCGAGCAGCGCGGCTGGCGCCACCGACTCGGTGACCAGGCCAATGCGCGCGGCCTGCACCGCATCGATCCGCTCGCCGGTCAGCACCATCTGCATCGCATGCGCCGCCGGCACGGCCTTGAGCAGGCGATGCAGGCCGGAAACGGCGGGGATCGATCCGACCGCGGCTTCGGGCAGGCCGAAGCTCGCCCGCTCCGACGCAATCCGCACATCGCATTGCAGCGCGATCTCCAGCCCGGCCCCGAGGCAATGCCCGTTGACGGCAGCGATCAGCGGCTTGCACAGGCTCAGGTCGGTCAGGTCCATCAGCCGGATATAGAGGCCGAGGTCGGCCGCCTGCTCCGGCGCGCGGAACAGCGCTTCCGGGTAGGTGGCGGGCGAACTGCGCGTGCCCTTCAGGTCGGCGCCTGCGCAGAAGGCGCGCGTGCCGGCGCCGGTCAGGACGGCCACGCGCAGGTCGTCGCGGTCGCGCACTTCGGTGAGATGCGCGCGCAGTTCGCGCAGCGCGGTCACGTCCAGCGCATTGAGCGCCTCGGGCCGGTCGATCGTCAGCACGGCGACCGCGCCTTCGGTGTGGAGTCGTACGGTCATGGCGGCCTCCTTATACGCTCGGCGACGACAGGCTGCGCCCGCCGCAGACATAGAGCGTCTGCCCGGTCACGTACGACGACTGCGGATCGAGGAAGAAGCTGACCGCGTTGGCGATGTCGTCGGCGGTGCCGATGCGCTGCACCGGGACCGACTTTTGCAGCCGTGCCTGCACCTCGGGCGTAAAGCCGCGGAACAGCGGGGTATCGACGATGCCCGGCGCCACCGCATTGACGGTGATGCCCTTGGCCGCGAACTCGATCGCCAGCGAGCGCGTCAGGCTGACCACACCACCCTTGGCTGCGGAGTAGTTGGCTTGCCCGAAACCGCCGAGCCAGGCCCGGGACGAGATATTGACCACGCGCCCGTAGCCGCGCTCGACCATGCCCGGCAGCGCCGCGCGGCAGCACAGGAACTGCGAGCGCAGGTTGGTATCGATGACCAGGTCCCAGTCCTCGTCGGTCATCTTCAGGAAACGCATGTCGCGGACCGCGCCGGCGTTGTTGACCAGGTAGTCGACGCGGCCGCTCCGCGCCTGCACTTGCGCGAAGGCGTCGTTGACCGCTGCCGAGTCGGTCAGGTCGACGCTGGCGCCAATGGCGTTGAAGCCCTCGGCGACCAGCGCGCCGACGGCGGCATCGAGCGCGGCCGCGTCGCGGTCGAGCAGGGCCACGGCCAGCCCCTGGCGGGCCAGTTGCGTGGCGATGCCCAGGCCGATGCCGCGCGCGGCGCCAGTGACCACGGCTACATGGGAAGGATCGAAGCGTTGCGTGCCCATCTCAGACTCCCAGCAAATGGACGGAAGAGGCGGCGTGGTCCACGCCCGCGATGCCGCCGCCGGTGCATTGCGTCAGGCCGATGCGCGCATCCGCCACCTGGCGTTCGCCGGCGCGGCCTTGCAGCTGCCACAGGATCTCGACCATCTGCGCCACGCCGGTGGCGCCCAGCGGATGGCCCTTGGCCAGCAGGCCGCCGCTCGGGTTGACCGGCACGCGCCCGCCCAGGCGCGTCGCGCCGGATTTGAGCAGGGGCACGGCGTCGCCGCGCGGTGCCAGGCCGAGGGCTTCGTAGTAGAGCAGTTCGGCGATGGTGAAGGCGTCGTGCAGCTCGACCACGTCGACGTCCTGCGGGCCGAGACCGGCCTGTTCATAGGCCTGGCGCGCAGCGCGCGCGGTGATCTCGGCATCGAGAATGTCGTCGTCGGCCTCCTCTCGCATGCCCGACACCACTACCGACGAGAGCACCTTCACCGGCCGCGCCTGCGCCGGGCGGCGCGTGCTCAGCACCACCGCCGCCGCGCCATCGACCTGCGACGGGCAGCACTGCAGCAGCGTCAGCGGGTCGGCAATCATGCGCGAGGCCAGCACTTCCTCGACCGTGGTGGTCTTGCGCTGCTGGGCATACGGGTTCAGCGAGCCGTGGTAGCGGTTCTTCACGGCCACTTCGGCGAGGTCGGCAGGATTGGCGTCGCGCTCGTGCAGAAAACGCGTGCCGCGCATCGCATACACCGCGGGCAGCACCATGCCCGACTTCGCATAGAGCTCGGTCTTTTGGTCATTGCGCTGCAGCGGGATGGTGCCGCCGCCGAGCGCGGTCAGCTGCTCGATGCCGAAGACCAGCACCGTGTCGTATTGCCCGGCCAGCAGCGCGTGCCGTGCCAGGTGCACGCCGGTGGCGCCGCTGGCGCAGGCGTTCTCGACGTTGTAGACCGGGATGCCCTTGAGCCCCAGGTCGCGCACGATCAGCTGGCCGAGAATCATGCCGCCCAGCACGTTGGCGCAGTAGACCGCCTGGATGCGCCCGGCCGGCACCTCGGCATCGGCCAGCGCCTTGAGGATCGCCTGTTGCGCCAGTTCCGGCGCCAGCACGCCGGGGTGGCGGCCGAACGGCGTCATCGCGCCGCCGTGGATATAGATGTCTTGCATCTTGCTTACCTTTCCTTTTCTCGATCGTTCAGGCTGTGACGGCCTCGAAGACATAGCCCAGCCCGGCGTCATGCCGCTGCGCGTAGCGTTCGCCGATGACCGGACGCGCCGTGCCCTGCAGGCGGCCGAAGATGCGCACCGGGCCGACGAAGTCGACATAACCCAGCGCATACGGCGGCTGCCCGCTTTTGGGCGCGGGGTGGATCACGGTGAAGCTGTAGAGCACGCCCGTGCCGGTGATGGCGACGGTTTCGTGGCCGTCCGCCAGCGGCGAGTCGGCGGGCAGCGCCGGGAAGATCCACTCGCCGGTGGCACGATCACGCGAGGCAAGCAGGTGGGGAACGGGTTCCGCGCTCCAGAGCGGATAGGGCTGGTCTGACATGGCTGTCTCCTGTGGGTTGGCCTTGGCGTAATAGTTGTCGTCGTCGGCCTGCGCGACAAACGATATTTCCGGCGTTTTCGGTTGAGAAAAAGTCAAGCGAAGGGCCAGAATGAGATGTCTGGAAAGGCGCTTTGTCTGGGGCCGGAGTCAGCCGTTCAGGTCTTGCGCTGCCGCGTTGCCTCGACTTCGGAGCGGGCGATCACACCCACGCCGATGCGCCATTCAACGCCGTGCCGCGCGGGCGCGGATCGCCTTCGACCGCACGGGCACCATCGGTGTACGGATCGAACTTTCGCCGCGGAGTGGCCGAGACCTCGCCGCGGTCGAGGCCGGCAACGAGCGCGGCGGCGCCACGGTTATGCGCGCCTTCGGAGAAGGTGTCGAAACTGCCCTGCCGCTGGCCGTCGGTGAACACGTCATGCGTGCGCGCTGCCACGCTGGCGGGCGCGCTGTTGCCGGCTGGCGCGGCATTGGCGTTCTGGGGGGAGACGGCGACCACCAGCGAGATGGCGGCGGGAACAAGGGTGCGTGCGAGTTGGGCAATCATGATGTCGCTCCTGGAGACTGGTCATCGAAGAATGAGGCGGACGGTGGGTGCTGCGCATATCCCGGTGTGGTTCCGGGGATGGCGCCGTGCAGCCGCCGTTGAGACCAATCTAGGCGTGGAGCGGACGTCGCACTAGGGAGTGGAATGGCGCTTCACTAGCAACTTACGGTTGCTAGTGCGGGGTAGCAGGCTCAGGGCACGATCCCGACCAGGCGCGACAGCGACTGCTCCGCGCCCCGGCCCGCCTCCACCACAAAGTCGATGAAGCGCCGGACCCGCACCGGCATCTGGCTGCGATGCGGGTAGTACATGTACATGCCGATATTGCTGCTGCTGTACCCCGGCAGGATCGCCTTCAGCCGCCCGCTGACAAGGTCGGCGTGGATCATGTAGGCGGGCAGCTGGCCGATGCCCATGCCGGCGCGCACCGCTTCGACCTCGGTTTCCACGTCATTGAAGCTCGCCACGGCAGGCACCTCCTGGTAGATCAGGTCGCCGTCCACCTGCAGCTCCCACGGCACCATGCGCCCGGTGGCGGGGCGGCGGAAGCCCGTGCACTGGTGCTGCAGCAGGTCGTCGAGGGTGGCCGGCTCGCCGTGCCGCGCCAGGTAATCCAGCGCCGCGCAGATGACCAGCGGCAGGTCGCACAGCCGCCGCGCCACCAGGTTCTGGCCGGGGCTGGTGCCGACGCGGAAGCCGACATCGATCTTGGCTTCGACCAGGTCGGTGAAGAGGTCGCTCAGCACCACATCGAAGGCGATGCCGGGGTATTGTTCGCGAAAGCCGCGCACCAGCGGGATCAGCACGCGGCTGCCGAGCGACGGCGGAGCGGTCAGGCGGATCAGGCCGTCGTCGTCGCTTTTGCTGCTGCGGACCTGCTCGAGCGCTTCGTCGAGCTGGCGCATGCCCGGCGCGGCCAGCTCGAACAGGCGTGCGCCTTCTTCCGTCAGGCTGAGCTTGCGCGTGGTCCGGTGCAGCAGCCGCACGCCGAGATGGTCCTCCAGCGTGCGCACGGCCTTGCTGGCGGCCTGCGGGGTGACGCCAGCCTCCACCGCGGCGCGATGGAAGCTGCCGGCGCGCACCACGCCGAGGAAGAGGGTGAGGACACGGGCCTTGTCCATGACTGGCAACCAGAGGTTGGGAATGCGGCCATCATAACGCCAGTCCGGGATCACGAAAACAGCAAGGGCAGGCCCGTGCGCGGACTATTGCTCGACCAGATGCTCGATGCGGATCGGCAGCTCCCACACGCGCTTTCCGGTTGCGTGGAACACAGCGTTGGCCACGGCCGGCGCCACGCCCACCAACGCGATTTCACCTAATCCCTTGACGCCCAGTTCGTTCATCAGATTTGCTCCGAGAAACCTCGCCATTCAAGGCGGGGAGTGAAAGGGGCGCCGCCGAGAGGCGGCATTCCCACGTTAGAATGAGCGGCATGATT